>CAYQJL010000001.1:0-3529 GCA_964417675.1 uncultured bacterium
CCCTACAAGGATGCCTGGGATTTCAAGACCCCGGGCATCTTCTTCACCTACGCCGCGGCGCATGCCCTCTTCGGCCCATCCATGGCCGCTCCGCGCATCCTCGAGGCGCTGGCCCTGCTGTCGATGGTGGGCGCCTTCGCACTGCTTTTCGGGAGGCTGTTGGGTTCGCGGATGGCCGGGCTCGGCGCGGGTGTCGGAGCCGGTGTCCTGACCCTGTTCTGCCACGTGAATCTGGGGTTCTGGGATACGGCCCAACCGGAGTCTTTCGGCGGCGTGCTGGTGGTCTGGGCGCTGGTGCTGGCCAGCGCAGCGCTTTCGGCCCCTGCCAGGCGCCCGCAGCTCAGAGAGCATCTCGCCTGGGCCGGCTGCGCGGCGCTGTTCACGCTGGCCGCCATCCTGAAGCCGCCCCTGGGCGGCGGAATCCTGTTCGCCTTCCCGGTGCTGATCCTGCACTCATGGCGCGCGGCCCCCCC
The DNA here is from genome assembly GCA_964417675.1 of uncultured bacterium. GTDB lineage: Bacteria > Eisenbacteria > RBG-16-71-46 > CAIMUX01 > WJJG01 > CAYQJL01. The sequence continues at coordinate 474 of CAYQJL010000001.1, forward strand.
CTCGGCCCGCATCCGACGCACGGGCCGGTTGGCCCTCGCCTTCCTGAGTGGATCCGTGCTCGTCGCGGGACTCCACCTGCTCTATCTCGTGGCCAAGGGTGCCTGGGCCGACTTCCACTATGTGTTCTTCGAGTATCTTCCCCACTACACCGCCATCGGCTTCTCCTGGGATGCGTTCCCCAGCCTGTGGATCCAGGTCTTTGCGAGCTGGCCGGCCGCGGCCCATCCCTTTCTCTGGGTAGGCATCCTGCTGGCCCTCTTGCCACCCCGACTGCATGAACGGGAAGCACAAACAGTGCTCCTGGTCGTCGGGGCGGTCCTGGTGCAGATCGTGGGCGTCGCGCTGCAGGCCAAGTTCTTCCCGTATCACTATGGCGGACTCGTCCCGTTGGTCGCGCTGCTGACCGTGTGGGGCTACGCCAAGCTCTGGCGAGTCTGGCACAGGCGACACCGCCGACCAGGCCGGGACAGCCGACGAAGCCGGCCAAGCAGGAAGACGGCAGAGGCCGGCCATGGCGGGAGAGGCCGCCCAGGCGGGGGAATGCGGTGGGTGCCGATCGCGGGGATGATTCTCGTGCTGTTGCTCGCCGGCCACTACGCGAGCACGCAGAAGACGCTGTTTCATCAGAGCCGCCTGCGCTGGGAGGCCTGGAGGTCGCCCGAGAGAGCCGATGAGATCAACGATCGGCTGTACTCGATCTACGACGTCAACGCGCATTTCAACCGGCTGGTCGCCGAGTGGATCGAGCAGAACACCCCGGCCGACCTGCCGATTCATGTGTGGGGATTCGAACCGACGCTCTACACGCTGTCCAATCGCCGGCCGGCCAGCCGTTACATCTACAACGTGCCCCAGCGCTCCGCGTGGGGCCGGGAGCCGGCGCGCGCGATTCTGATCGAGGAATTGCACGCCGCCCAGCCGGCGGTCATCGTGGTCGTCAAGCGCGACGGCATGCCCCACGTGGTCGGCAATGACCTGGACAGCGAACAGGCGCTGGCGACCTATCCGGCGCTTCTGCGGTTGCTCCATGACCGCTACCGCATCGTCGGCATCGCGCAGGATCTGTCCGTGTACATGCGCAGCGATCTAGCGGACGCGTTGCAGAATGCGGGCGACTCGATCCCCGCCGAGCACCGGCATGTCCTGCTGATCACGATCGACACGCTGCGGGCCGATTACCTGAGCAGCCAGGGCTTCCCGTTGCCGACCACCCCGGCGCTTGATTCGCTCTACACCCGCGCCACGGTGTTCACGCGGGCCCTCACCCCGATTCCACGAACCACCCAGGCGTTGGCGAGCTTGCTGACCGGCCGCTACCCCCACGGAACCGGTGTCCGCCGACTCCTGGATCGTCTCTCTCCGCAGGCCCCTTCCCTCGCGGAAATGGCCCATCGTCAGGGCTATGCAACCGTGGCGGTCGTATCCAACCACCTTCTGACGATCCAGCGGGGCCTGGACCGCGGTTTCGACGTCTATGACTTCGCGGATGACACCCGTTCGGCCCAGCAGACCACCGATGCCGTCAAGCAAGCATTGAGCAGCATGGCCCGGGACGATGCGATCTTCCTGTGGGTCCACTACATCGATCCCCACGTGCCCTACTACCCTGAGCGCGAGACGATCGGCGCCTTCGCGCCGAACTATGCGGGACCCTATCGGCATCACTTCGGCCAAGTCTACGGAGGCACCGGAAACAGGGCCTATCCGGCGGATCTGCCCAAGCGGATCGCCGTCTACCAGAACGAACTGCCCGAGGACGTCAATGCGCACATCCGCACGCTCTATGCGGCAGACATTCGCGATACCGACAACGCGCTGGCCGACCTGCTGGCGTGGCTCAAGACGCGCTTCGGAGACGATTGGACCATCTGCGTCACCGCGGATCACGGCGAGAGCCTTGGAGAACATGACTTCTACTTCGATCACGGCGACTATGTCTACAACGCCTCGACGCGCATCCCCCTGGCGTTGGCGCTGCCGCACAGCGCGCCCGCGCACGGGCACCGGATCGTGGAGGATTGGGTGTCCCTGATCGATCTGGCCCCCACCTTGATCGAGCTTCTGGGCTGGACCGTGCCCCCGGATGTGACGGCCCGGTTCGACGGCCGCTCTCTGATGCCCCATCTGCGGGGGGAAGAACTGCCGTCACGTGCGCTGTTCGCCGAGTGTGGGCAGAGCTACTTCCCCGAACTCATCCGCGGGCGGGTACGTTTCGACATCGCCGGGCGCTTTCGCGCAGTGTGGAAGGATGAGTGGAAGCTGATCTGGACGCCATTCCAGGAGGGCGCGCGCGAACATCAGCTCTACAACATGACCGCCGACCCTCATGAGTGCACCGACCTGTCCGCCGAGCATCCGGAGGTGGTGGCCGCCCTGAGCGCCTTGCTTCGCGCCTGGCACGTGACCCCGGGGGTGGCGGAGTCTCGGGAGCAGCCGTCCGAGAAGGATCTGGAACGGCTCCGCTCCCTGGGCTACATCGGCAACTGAGCGCCGGAAGCCCTCCCGGATCGAACCGTCGGCGCGGGCCGGCCGGTTGCGCCTAAACGGAACATGCCCGCCGCGGATCGCACAGTGGCAGATCCCACGGCGGGCATGAACAGGTCACTACCAGCGGTTTCTGCCACCGCCGCCGCCGCCGGAGCGCTCCTCGCGCGGCCGGGCCTCGTTCACCTTCAGATTGCGCCCACCGAAATCGGTCTCGTTCAGGGCGCTGATGGCCTTCGTGGCGCCTTCACTCATCTCGACGAATCCGAAGCCTCTCGGGCGGCCGGTGTCGCGATCGGTGATCAGCTTGACCGACTCCACCTGCCCGAACTGTGCAAACAGGTCGCCAAGCCCCTCCTCCGTTGCATCGAACGGTAGGTTGCCCACATAGATCTTCTTGGTCATTGTTCCTCGCTTCGCGCTCATTGCAATCGAGCGCCTTGAGACAAGAGCCTTAGGAAAGAGGGTGAGAACTGAACTCTGGAAGGCTGGGCGGAAACCGCTTTCGCTTCGGGAGGGAAGTCACCTACTTACCTCGTGGGAACACCCCACTGCCAGGCACAGTACCACC
>CAYQJL010000002.1:0-2257 GCA_964417675.1 uncultured bacterium
AGTCCGTGCCCCGGGGCACGATAGATGAGACAAAGTCTCAAACATGGCGGTCATGGACAGGGATGTACAGCCTGCACGTCGCGCGAGTTTCCGTCTAGACGCACAGGGACTGGAAGCCCACGTCCGCTCGACCTCTCTCATCAGCACGCAAGTGTTCCTCAGTAGACACGGTCGCTCAGGCCCCTGCAGCGCCAGCAGAGCTTTGAGCGTCTTCTCCACGGCCTGCGGCATCAGAATCATGCCGCATGGATGAGCTGTCCCTCTCGCAGCATGGTAGCCGGCAGCGAAGCCGCGACATGGGCCGGCGGTCGAAGCTCGTTCGCGTCCAGACCAAGACGCTTGCGGCGATGCCGGTTCCGGGAACCACCTTACAGGCCAGTCGACTATCCCTGCGCTCAGCTTCGGCGCCGTCCGGCACAATCACCATCAAGTCGTAGTCGCTGTCAGCGTCCTCATCGCCGCGAGCCACGGAACCGTGGGCGCGCCTTGTGAACCGCTCTCCCGCCTTTGCCGAGGGAGGGACTCGAACCCTCACGGACCCACAGGGTCCAGCGGATTCTGACTCCGCCGGGCGAGCCAGATGGGCCACCCGCGTGGGCGAGCCAGGTGGGCACCATGAACTCTGTGACCCCAAGCTCACCTACTGGTTGCGGGTGCTGTACGGGGATCCAGCCGGGGAGCATCATGCCTCTTCAAGCCTGGAAACGTCAGCAATGTCTTGGGGCCTCCCGGAGGCCTTCTTGTTCCTGATCAGATCATCTCTGCCAAGAATCGGGATGGTGAGCCCTTCGATGTTCGCCTCAATGCGTCCTTGCCACGCAGCTTCGAAATCAACGCCGTCAATCGCCGTGAGCACGTCAATCCGCCTCGGAACGACACCGATTTGAAAGACGAGATTACCTCGGGAGAGGTCGGCCTCCGAGAGATCCCGCATGGGCGCTCCGAAGGCTGCCAAGGCAGTCCATACCCGGTGGGCATTCTCGGGCGTGGGACGGACCCATAGATCCAGATCCCCAGTGGCGCGCGGCAATCCATGCGCGGCCAGTGCGTAGGCTCCCACCAGCAGGAAGTCAACCTTGTGCTCGCAAAACGCGGACAACATGTCTCGGTAGTCGGGATTCAGCACGCGTCTCTCCTGTGAAGGCCCAGGCGTCGAGCGTCAGTTGCCACATCAACGCAAGACGCTCCTCGACAGTCAGCATCCGGTAGTCGGAGTCGCAATGCTCTGCCGGTGCGCGCAGCACCCTGACTTTGATAGGTCGGGTGTTCATGGGTCGATCATACCATGGATTCAAAGTGATGCGACGGCAAAGTGAGATGCCCGGTCTTGCCAGGACACGACTTGCGACGCCAGATCCCCTTGAAACCTCATCCTTTGACACGTTCCGGGAGGGCCGCGTCCGTCGTGGGCGACCCAATGTACCCCAGCAAGAACAGAGGGCGGTGGATTCCGTCAGTCCTGTCTCCGTGTGCAAGGATGATCTTGCGGTCGGGCGTCACGCCCTTGAACTGCGTCCGGCCTTTTCCCTGACCGCCGATCTCGATCGCCAGGTTCTGCCCGGCATGTTTCACAAGGTAGTCGGGGGTCTTCTGACCGCGAGTGCTCTTGAGATAGGAGAAGGCGATCCCGGACTGGCGCATGGCCTCGGCGAAGAAGTCCTCTCTCAGGCCGCCCACCGCATCCGCATAGTCTCTGTACAACAGGCGGTACGGCAGGCTCAGCAGAATCTTCGGTTCCCGCAGCACATTGGCGCCGGCGGGAAACAGGCGCTGCACCACGAAGGCAGATTCCAGAAGACTCACGTACTGCTCGGCCTTGTACTTGGTGATCCCGAGGTTGCGGGACAGAGAGCTGTAGTTGATTCCATCGACAGCCGACCGGCCGATGAACTCCATCAGCTTCCGGATCGTCTCGAGCTCATCTGTGTGCAGCCTTGCAGCCCTGGGGATGTCTCTCGCGATGATTGTGCTGAGGATGCTCCGCAGCAACGGCAGCACCTCCGTCTCATCGATTGCGAAGGGCATCAGCTCGCCGCGCAGATAGGCGTCGAACCGGATACCGGCCCGCATGTGCTCCGCGCTCCATCCCCTGTCGAGAATGTCGCCGAGTGTTAGGGGGGCGACGTGGTCGTCATGGCGGAAAGCCAGATACCCGCGGAACGAAAAAGGCAGAAGATTCACGAGCCGGACTCGCCGCGACAGATCGTGGGCGGACTGGTGCAGGGACAGCGCCATGGAGCTCGTGAAACAGACCCGC
>CAYQJL010000003.1:0-14993 GCA_964417675.1 uncultured bacterium
GAACCGGGAGATACTCGATGTCCCTGACCCAGAAGATTCAGGACCTGCTGTCAAAGGTCACGCAACTGACGGCCGGCGGTGGGGAGAAGGCGATGCAGAAGCAGGTCGCCAGCGGGAAGATGACCGCCCGCGACCGAATCCGAGTGCTGTTGGATGAAGACACCTTTCACGAGTACGACCTCTTCGTGGAACATCAGTGCCGCGACTTCGGCATGGACAGCAAGCAGTTGCCGGGCGATGGCGTCATCATCGGCACCGGCGCGATCGGTGGCCATCCGGTGTGCGTCTTCGCGCAGGATTTCACGGTGGCCGGCGGTTCGCTCGGCCTGGCCCACGCGCGCAAGATCACCAAGATCATGGATCACGCGATGAAGCTCGGGGTCCCGCTCATCGGGATCAATGACAGCGGGGGGGCGCGCATTCAAGAGGGGGTCAATTCCCTGGCCGGCTACGGCGAGATCTTCTATCGCAATACGATCGCCTCGGGCGTGATCCCGCAGATCTCGGTCATCCTGGGACCCTGCGCGGGCGGGGCCGTCTACTCGCCGGCCCTCACCGACTTCGTCTTCGTCGTCGACAAGATCTCGAAGATGTTCATCACCGGTCCGGAAGTCATCAAGACCGTGCTCGGCGAGGAGATCAGCATGGAGGATCTCGGCGGGGCGCGGGTCCAGGCCGAGATCTCGGGCAACGCGCATTTCTTCGCCGAGAGCGAGCAGGAGTGTCTGGAACAGATCAAGAAGCTCGTCTCTTTCATCCCCTGGAACTGCCGCAAGACGGCCGATTCGTTTCCGGCCAAGAACCCGGCCTCCCGCGCGCGGGTGGAAGAGGTGGTGCCCGGCGAACCGCATCAACCGTTCGATGTGCGCGATGTGGTGCGCGCCGTCTGCGACAGCTCGGACTTCTTCGAGATCCAGGAGCATTGGGCGGCCAACATCGTGATCGGCTTCGCCCGGATCAACGGCGATACGGTCGGTGTGGTCGGCAATCAGCCGCTCGTGCTGGCCGGCGTGCTCGATGTGGATGCCGCCGACAAGGCCGCCCGGTTCATTCGCTTCTGTGACGCCTTCAACATCCCCTTGCTGACCTTCGTCGATACGCCCGGCTATCTGCCCGGGGTCGATCAGGAGCATGCCGGCGTGATCCGCCATGGGGCCAAGGTGCTCTACGCTTACAGTGAGGCCACCGTGGCGAAGATCACGATCATTCTCCGCAAGGCCTATGGCGGCGCCTACATCGCCATGTGCTCGCGCCACCTGGGCGCGGACTTCGTCTTCGCCTGGCCGTCGGCCGAAATCGCGGTCATGGGATCGGAGGGGGCCGCCAATATCATCTTCCGCAAGGAGATCGCCGCGGCCCCGAATCCCGAGGCCATGCGCCGGCAGAAGATCAAGGAGTACTCGGACAAGTTCGCCAATCCGTACATCGCAGCGGCCAACGGCCACATCGATGCGGTGATCCAACCGCAAGACACGCGCGAGTATGTGATCCACTCGCTCGGCATCGCCAAGCAGAAGAACGACCCGCGGCCCCAGCGCAAGCACGGGGTCCCGCCGTTCTAGATGAGGATCCGGGCGTCGCGCGGCGGCCGGGCGGCGGGCCCGGGGGATGGCGCGGGTGGATCAGGGCGGCGGCGCATCCGGGCATCAGCAAGGAGGCATTGTGAGCGAATACGAGAAGCTGTATGTCGAGGGAGAGACCTACCAGACGAAGCTGACGGTCAAGTATGCGCGCAAGAAGGCTCATCGGCGCTTTGATCCCAATGAAGTGCGGGCGGTGATTCCCGGCACGATTCTCGAACTGCGCGTGATCGACGGCCAGACGGTCGCGCGCGGCGAGGTGCTGCTGACCCTCGAGGCGATGAAGATGAAGAACCCCGTTCAGGCCCTGCGCGCGGGCCGCGTCAAGACGGTGCACGTGAAGGCGGGCCAGGTGGTTCCCAAGGGGGCGTTGCTGCTGGAGTACGAAGCGTGAGCGGCACGCCCATTCTCCTGAGCGGCGACGGCCTGGCATTGTCCGATCTGGTGGCGATTGCCCGTCGCCGGGCACCGGTCGAACTGGACGCCGCGGCCTGCACACGCGTGCAGCGCTCGCGGGCCTGCGTCGAGGAGCGCCTCGATGCGGGAGGCCACTACTACGGCATCAACACCGGATTCGGATTCCTGGCCGACGTGCCCATCGGCCCCGACCAGCTCGCCCAGCTGCAGGTGAATCTGATCCGGTCCCACGCCTGCGGAGTGGGGGCGCCGCTCGGCGAGGACATCGTCCGTGCGGTGCTGGCGCTGCGGATTCAGACGATGCTGCGCGGCCACTCCGGCGTGCGCCTCGAGACGATCCACCTGATGACGGCGCTGCTCAATCGCCAGATCACCCCGCTGATTCCGTCCCAGGGGTCGGTGGGCGCCAGTGGGGATCTGGCGCCCCTGGCGCACCTGGCCTTGGCCTTGATCGGCGAGGGCGACCTGTTCTACGGCGGAGCGCGCCGGCCGGCCGCGGAGGTCCTGGCCGAGAACGGCCTCGCGCCCCTGCAGCCGGCGCCCAAGGAAGGCCTGTGCCTGATCAACGGCACCCAGGTGATGACCGCCGTGGGCCTCCTGGCGCTGGAGGATGCCCTGGGACTGATGAAGATCGCCGATGTGGCCGCCGCGATGACCCTGGATGCCACCCGCGGCACACTGACCGCCCTGCGCCAGGAGATCCAGGACGTCCGCCCGCACCCGGGCCAGGCTGTGGTGGCGGCCAACATGCGCGCCCTGCTCAGCGACGACGGCATCGCCGGCAGCCACCAGGACTGTCCCCGCGTGCAGGATGCCTACTCGATCCGCTGCACGCCGCAGGTGCACGGCGCCATCCGCGGGGCGTGCGAGCATATCGCCGCCGTGCTCCTGACCGAGGCGAACTCGAGCACCGACAATCCGCTGGTCTTCTGCGAGAGCAACGAGATCTTGAGCGGCGGCAACTTCCACGGCGAGCCGGTGGCGCTGGCGCTCGATTACTTCGCCATCGCGATGGCCGAGCTGGCCGGCATCAGCGAGCGGCGCATCGAGAAGCTGATCAATCCCCACACCAGCGAGCTGCCGGCCTTTCTGGCGCGCGACAGCGGGCTCAACTCGGGCTACATGATTGCACACGTGGTGGCCGCGGCGCTGGTCAACGAGAACAAAGTCCTGGCGCACCCGGCCAGTGTCGACAGCATCCCGACCTCGGCGGGCAAGGAGGATCATGTCAGCATGGGCATGACCTCGGCGCTCAAGCTCCAGCGGATCCAGGGCAACCTGGCCCACGTCCTGGCCATCGAGCTGCTCGCCGCAGCCGAGGGTCTCGATCTGCTCGCGCCGCTCCAGGGCGGCGCCGGCGTGCGGGCGGCCCATGACCTGATTCGCCGGGATCACGCCGCCATGATCACCGACCGCAGCCTCTCGGCCGACATCGAGGCGCTGGCCGCGGCCCTGCTGGACGGTTCGTTCCTGCGCGCGCTCGAAGGTGTACTCGCAGCGCCCCTGGCGTGACCGGTCGATGGACGGTCGGGTCGATGGGCGGTCGGACCGATGGGCGGTCCGACCGATGCGGATACTGCAACGCCCGGCTCCATGAGGCGCCGGGCGGGCTGCAGTTCGAATCGCTTGCGGGTGCCGGTTCGCGCGGGCCGCGCCCCGCGGCGCCTACTGCTCGCCGGGCTGGAAGAAGGCCAGGGAGATGTCCACGCTGACATCATCGCCCAACAGGGCGCCGCCCTGATCCATCACCTTGTTCCAGATGATGCCGTATTCCTTGCGGTCGAGGGTGGTCTTCACATCGACGCCCCCGCGCATGCCCATCTCCGTGTCGGCGAATCCGAGCACCTCCGCATCCACGACGATCGACTTCTTCACGCCGCGCATGGTGAAGTCGCCGGTGACCTTGTACAGGCCGTCCTTCCCGGCCGGTTCGATCTTGGTGCTCTTGAAGGTAATGGTCGGGTACTTGGCGGCATCGAAGAAGTCATCGCCGCGCAGGTGGTCATCGCGATTGGCATTGTCGGTGTCGATGCTGGCCACTTGAACTGTGAACTCGATCGATGACTTCCGTGGGTCCTGCGCATCATACTGCAAGACACCGCCGAACTGGCCGAAGCGGCCGCCGACCTTGCTCAGCAAGTGGCGCACCTTGAACTCAGCCGAGGAATGCACCGCGTCGACCTGGAACGTCTCGGTCGCCGCCTGGGCGGTGACGAACAATGCAGTTCCAAGCAGCAGCACGCCGGTCCACGCCAGGCGACCGGAACAAAAAGCTCTTTTCATTGTGGAACCTCCCTAGCCCTCTCTTCTTACCAGTCACATGCAGATCCTGATTCACATCCGCAATTGCAATGTAGGGTACATACGGTAGCATTGCAGGGTTCCAGCAAAACCGACGAGGCGCCTCCTGCTCCGCGGCCCGGTCCGCGGCCCGGTCCGCGGGGCGGCCCGCGGCCCGGCCCATTCGTCCAAGAAAGGGGAGTGCATGCGTAAGTCTCTGTTCCTGCCGATGGTTGCCGGCTTGATGCTGGGCGGACTCCTGCTGCCGGGGTGCAGCGACAGCACGCAGGAGGGCGCCGACCAGGCCGCGGCCCACACGGCAGGCTCCGGCCCGCGGTCGCTGCCCGAGGCGCAGACCCTGGCGGCTCGGGAGGACAAGCCGATCCTGATCGATTTCTTCGCCGAGTGGTGCGGGCCGTGCAAGCGCTTCGCCCGCGAGTCGCGCGAGGATGCCGAGATCCGGGCGGCCCTGGATCAGGTCATTCTTCTCACGGTGGACTCCGAGAAGCAGGATGGCGTGGCGCTCGCGCAGCGGTTCGAGGTTCGGGGCTATCCGACATTCGTCCTCGTGAACGCCCAGGGCGAGACGCTCAATCGCTGGACCGGCTATTCCAAGGCCTTCTTCCTGCAATCGCTCGAGCGTTCCTTGACAGATCTGACGCCCCTCGAGGAGCGGCGCGAGCGATTCGCGGCCAACCCGACCGAAGATGACGCCGCCGCCCTCGGTCGCTACCATGCGACCAGCGGGGATCCGGTCACGGCCATCGAGCTCTTCCGCCGGGCCGCGGAGTTGCGCCCCACGAAGGATCATGCCTACGCGGCCGAGATCTTCGGCAACATCGCCAGCGCGGGCGAAGCGGCCGGATACTCCTCGGCCGACATCTATGATGCGGCCGATGACGTCCTGGCCATGGCGCCCCAGATGCGGGATTCCTGGGACCTGCTCATGCTGGCCACGACGATCCTGCGGGTGTCGCTGGCCGAGGCCCAGCCCCAGCGGGGTCGGATCTATGTCGATGCCGCGCTGGCCGAAACGGCCGAGATCACCGACCCCAGCGTCGTGCGCTTTCGCGAGAGTCTGCTGGCCGACTACGCCTGCCAGGTGCGGAAGGATCCGCTCCGGGCCATGGTGCACAAGAAGGCCTCATTGGCCGACGGCTGGGATCAACGCTGCGGCGATCTGAATGCGCTGGCCTGGTGGTGCTTTCAGAATCGGGTCCAGCTCGAGGAGGCCGAGCAGTTTGCCCGCCGGGGGGTGCAGCTCGCTGAGCCGGGAGGGGAGAAGGGCATGATCCTGGATACCCTGGCCGAGATCTGCTGCGCCCGCGGCAATGCGGCCGAGGCGGTCACGCTCATGGAGGATGCCCTCGCCGAGGTTCCCGAAAGCGAGTACTATCAGAAGCAGCTCGAGCGCTTCCGCGACCTCGCCAGCGCCCACTGACCGATGCGCGGCGGGCTCATGGCGTCCAATCATGCGCGCGGGCCGATGCTGGCCGGGATCACGTCGTGCGGGCCAAGCGAGGCTGGATCCGTCGCGCGCCGTGCGCGGCGGGGCGCAGATCAGTTGCCGGGAGGGGAGATGGATCTCCAGATTGCCAACAAGGTTGTCTTCATCACCGGTGCGGCGGGCGGCATCGGGCAGGCTCTGGCCGAGGGGTTTGCGGCCGAGGGCGCCCGTCTGGTCCTTCACGCCAACAAGAGCAGTGAGGCGCTTCAGTCCCTGGTGAGCAAGCGCTGGTCTCCGGACCGCGTGCTGGCCGTACGGGCGGACGTTTCCAATCCGACCGAGATTGAACAGGCCATGGATCAGGCGATCGACCGCTTCGGGCGCATCGACATCTGTGTCGTCAATGCCGGTGTCTGGCCCCGTGCCGAGCTGCACCTGGATCAACTCGACCACCAACGGCTGCGCAACACGATCGAGATCAACCTGCTCGGCGCGATCTGGACCGCGCGGGCCTTCATGGACACCCTGCGCACGGTCGGCCCGCGCGCCGATGGCCAGGGTGCGAGCCTGACCTTCGTCGGCTCGACCGCCGGGCGCTTCGGCGAGAAGGGACACAGCGACTACTCGGTCAGCAAGGCGGGCTTGTACGGACTGGTGCGCACGCTCAAGAACGAGATCATTGCGATCGATCCCTACGCCCGCGTCAACATGGTCGAACCGGGCTACACCGACACCCCGATGGCCTCCGAGACCCTCACCACCGAAGGCGCCATCGCGCCGATCGTGCGCACGATGCCGATCCAGCAGATCGCGCGCGCGGTCGATATCGCCAACGCGGTGCTCTTTTTCTCCTCCCCGTCCGCGGCGCGTCACGTCACCGGCGAGGTGCTCACCGTCGCCGGCGGCATGGAAGGCCGCGTCCAATGGGAACTCGAGGAGATCGACGAAAACCGCATCCGCCGCCGCCTGCGCACGGACGGCTCCGCGGAGGCCTGATCGCCGCCCACGCGCGGTAGTCACGTACACGCCCGGTGTGCGCACCGCGCGCCTGCCCACGGCGCGTGCCGCGAGCCCTCGCGACCACAAACCACGTGCCCACGGCGCGTGCCGCGAGCTCTCGCGACCACAAACCACGTGCCCGCGGCGTGCGAGCAAGGGGCGTCAAATCATGCGGGCGATCCTCCCACCGGTTGCCGATAGATTGCTTAGAGTCGATGCGGAGGACTCCATGATACCGAAGGTCCTGTGTTCATGTTTGGGGTACGGCAGCGTGCCGCTGCTGATCATCGTGGGTGCCCTGGCCGGCTGCGGCGGCGACGGGTCGGTCGAACCGGATGCGCCTGCCGAGGCGGCGATTCCGCCGGTCTATCTGACGGTGGCCGGGCACATCGAAGACGTACCGGCCTATGCGCGCTGCGACGTCTATGGCCGGTGCCGGGCGCACTTGCTGACCTTCGCCGAGGCGCTGACCGCCTTCCCGGATGTGGCCTTCAATCTGCAGATCGAGTACGAGTTCTTCGTCGGGCTCTCGCGCTGCGAGGATGCCTCCGGGCAGCAGGAGACCGCGGGCCTGAACGTCATCGACCACCTGGTGGCCCGCCACGGCTTCGAGATCGATCCGCACCAGGAGGGAGGCGTCGAGGAGGGGCAGGACAACTACGCCGACATCCGCTATCTGGCCGGAACGTTGGTCTCCTCGGTGAGCGAAGTGGTGGGAGGGCTGCTCTGGGACGATCCGGCGCAGTTCGCACGTCTGGCCCAGGGCGAACCGGGCTGGATCTACCCGTTCTTCACCTGGCAGCCGCAGATCCTGACGCTCGCGGTCAGCCGCGATCATCACCACGGCGACTTCAGCCGCGACGATGTCGCCAGCGGAGTCTGGCGCCCGGCGGGTGCTCACGAGAACTTCTGGGTCCACGACGAGCAGGGTCCGCTGGTCTATATCGGGCCCGGCGAGCACACCAACTGGGGTGCGCAGAGCTCGAACCTCTCGACCGTGGAATACGTGGCCTACCTGGTCGAGAACCTGCGGCAGGGCAATCTCGACCGGACCCGGATGTACACCGCCACCGTGACGGTGCCCCAGAGCATCATCTTCGACCCGGCCAAGCATGCGGACCTGCTCGCCATCCTGGAACAGCTCGATGCCTTCGTGCAGGCCGGCCAGGCCGTCTACGTGACCTACTCCGAGGCGGCGGCGATCTGGCAGTCGCACTACGCGGGGGCGCCGAACATCTTCCGGCGCGCCGATGCGCTCAGCGACGCCCCCGGGCCGCGCTCTTACCAGGGCAAGTGATCCAGATCCACATTGCCGCCCGAGACAATGATGCCCACCTTCTTGCCCGCGGCGCCGACCTTGCCTTCGAGCAAGGCGGCCAGCGGCACGGCCGAGGACGGTTCGATCACCAGCTTGGCCCGCTCCCACACCAGCCGCATGGCCGTGACGATCCCTTCCTCGCTCACTGTGGCGATGGCATCGACGCGCGCGCGAATGATGCTGAAGGTCCGCGGACTCAACGAGGTGCGCAGTCCATCGGCAATCGTCTGCGGGCGGGTCTGCGGGTACAGGGTTCCGTCGCGGTAGGATCGATAAGCGTCATCGGCGCCGGCCGGCTCGCCCGCGATGACCTTGATGGCGGGCCGGATCGACTTGGCGCTGATCGAGGTGCCGCTGATCAGCCCGCCGCCACCCACCGGCGCCATGATGATGTCAAGGTCGGGCACATCTTCCAGGAGCTCGAGCGCGGCGGTGCCCGCCCCGGCGATGACGCGCGGATTGTCGTAGGGATGAACGAAGGTGGCTTCCGTGGCCGTCCGCTCCCGCTCGGCGGTTTCCTCGCGCGAAACCACGGTGGGTTCGCAGGCGACCACGCGGGCACCGTAGCTCTCGACCGCCCGCCGTTTCACGCCCGGCGCATTGTGCGGCATGACGATGATGGCCGGGATCCCCCGGTTGCGGGCGGCGAGCGCCAGGGCCGCGCCGTGATTGCCGGAGGAGTGTGTCAGCACCCCGCGGGCGGCCTCCTCGGCGGACAATGAGAAGACTGCATTGGCGGCCCCGCGCGCCTTGAAGGCGCCCACCTTCTGGAGGTTCTCGCACTTGAAGAAGAGCTCGGCGCCGCACAGTTCGGACAGGTTGCGACAGGTCAGCACCGGCGTCCGATGAACGTAGGGGGCGATGCGCGCGGCCGCCGCCCGAACATCTTCGAATGTGGGATGAGCCAGTGGATCCATGGCAGCGCCCTCTTCGATGGATGAGCCCCCGCAGCCTCCGGCCGCCCTTCCCGCCCGGATCGGCGGCCCGAACCGGACCGGCCCGGACCGGCCGCCCTTCCCGCCCGGATCGGCCTCCCGAATCGGACCGGACCGGATCGGATCGGATTCTCCCTCAGATCTGCGGTGCAGGTCAGCATCTTTTCGGCCGCCGCGAGGCGATTCCCTGGTTCCACGCGAAGGCCGCCGGGGTTGCGCGGATGGGCGGTGAGGAACCGCTAGAAAGGTCGCATCCGCCGGTGCCGTGCGAGACGAGTTGGCATGTCCCGTATCGCAGTCCTGGAAGACCGGAGGTGTTCAAATGCGTAGACGGACCTTGTCGTGGTTGTGATGTTGTTTCTGGGTCTGGCCCGTCTCCTGTTCTAGACCGGCATCGTTGCCCGTCACCGAATCGTGAGCATGCGGCGGACCGACTCGTGGCCCGACGCTGTCGAGAGCTGCATCCAGTAGACTCCGGCCTGGACCGGGTGGCCCGCATCGTCGGTGCCGTCCCAGGTCAGGCGATGCTCCTCAGGTCCGGCAAGCGGAGCGTCGAGTAGATCGCGCACGCGCCGACCGTTGACGTCATACACCGTGAGCTGCACATGGTCGCAGCGGGCCAGGTTGAAGCGGATCGTCGCCGACCCGTGAAATGGATTCGGGCGCAACGGATACAGGTGCGTCACCGGGCCGCTCAGGTGGGTCGTGCGCTCGTGGGCATTCGAGAGACCGCAGTCGAAGTACCACGGATCGAATGGCGCGGCACCGGCTGTCATCCAGTCCAGGGTGGCTTGCAGGAAGTCGGCGCCGGCCTCGACAATGCAGGCGCTGTCCGCGCGGCACAACTCGCCGGCGCATCCATCATAGGACATGTGATACAGCCCGAACCCGGTTATCGCCGAGCGCCAGTTGGCCGGCCCCACGCCAACCTGATCGCGAACGACCTCGGCGAACTGCCACTCGTTCACACCGTCGCTGTAGTTCAGATTGCCGATGGCGCCCGCGACGCCCGAGAGGCCGAGCACATTGAAGTTGAACAGGTTCTGCGGGCCGTTGCCGTAGAGCGTCCAGGGAAGGAGGCCCTCATAGGCGTATGGATCCGACGGCAGGAGGTAGATGCAGTCGTCCTCCACCGGTCCATACTCGCGGATCGAACGATCGATGGCGTCGGCACCGAACACGTCACGCAGCAGGGCCAGCCCCGCGGGCTCATGCTGCGCCATGATCTGCGCGATCTCATCGCCGACAAAGAGCAGGCCGCGGCGCACATCGGTCAACCCGCACTGGGTCGCCTGAATCCACTCCGTGAACAGCGCCCAGTCCTTTCTCTCCATCGTGCCCGGTCCGAACCCTCCGGTGTCCAGGATGATCAGGCGGTAGCCGAGTGCCTGGCCGTCGCTCATGCCGTTGTTGCCCCACCCTCCGGGATTGAAGGTCGTGCCACCGAAGCTGCGCCGCAAGGGCGCGTGCCAGCCCGAGGACGCATGCAGATAGTCGTAGCGATCGTGACTCAGGCCGATCGCTTCGAGCATCGGTGTCATGTAGTACTGGCTTCCGCGGTTGAATGCATCGATGTAGAGCACCGTCGGCCACTGGATCTCGTACGGTTCGCCCGACACGCTCTGCATGCCGGGCAGGATCTCGAACTCGGCGGGATGGGCGGGATGGAGGTAATACTCATCCGGCGCGGCCCCGCCATTGTACCAGTAGCTGCGATAGTAGTACTCGATGCGTGTGCCGGGAACCCACAGGCTGTCGGGTAGGATCTCCTGCTCAGGCGAACGATCCGGATAGGCCGGATCGAATCCGGGATCCTCCTCATGGAAGTAGGTGACGAACTTGTTGTTCGAGACGCCCTGGGCCGTCTCGAGCGAGTCCATCAGGACACACACGAAGTCGGTCTCCGGATCTCCCGCGAGTCGGGCTTTCCATGCCAGGTACTCGGGGATCGCGTCCTGCAGCGGTCCCTTGCGAGCGATGCGGAAGCACAGATCGACCCACCAGCGCCGCTCCTCGGGGTAAGGGGTCGGGCCGATGATCATGGCCGAATCGCCCAACCAGTCGTTTTCCAGATCGGGCACGACATTGGTCTGGCTCCAATCGACGGCGATGTCCGCGTTGCCCACATCCGCCGGATCGAGATAGGTCGGATAGCGTTGCCCGAATCCATCGTGCCACTGGTGGCCGGTCTCCAGACCCACCACGGGGGCATCCGGCCGATAGGTGAGGCCCAGCTTGACATTGTCGATCAGCGGGGCGCCCTTGGTGTCACCGGGCGATGTGCAGGCTTCCGGCGGGATTCCAAACACCTCACAGCTACTATAGACCTCGAACATGAAGCGCACCTGCTCGTACTCTTCGGGCAGCGGCATTTCGCTGTTCAAGTTGTTCAAGGTGGACATGTCGCGGCGGCATGTGGGATCGGGCGCAAAATAGAACGTATTCTGCCCAATCAGCGGCGACCAGCGCGGTTGGGGATTCGCTTCCGTCGTAAAGGGGTAGTACGTGAATCCGGGACGATAGAAGACGCCCGAGCTGTGGGGCAGGTTGTAGTAGGCGTCCCAGGTTACGACGGTCGTGTTGTAGAGCTGCGGATCGATTGCCGTTCGGTCGACGATTGCCGACAGTCCGGCTTCGCGCTGCAGCTCCGGATGACCGGGAATCGTGTAGGGGCTGTTGTCCTCATCATTGAACTCCAGAGCCCACCCGGACAGCTTGCAGTCGTGCAGAAGAATCCCCGCGTCCTCCAGCCACTGGCTGTAGGTGGCCTCATGCACGAGGCCCATGAATGTGCCGGCGCCAGGACAGCAGCCGAAGCTGTAGCCGTCGTTTCCCTCTTCGAAGTCGGCGAGATGCACCTGGTCGCCGACGATCAACTCGATGTTATCGGCGGCGAAGGCTCCGCAGGCGCTGTCATACAGCCCGTCCTCATCCGACCAGCCGAAGTCGGAGACGAAGCGGATCTCGAAGGCGATCGAGTCGGCCCAGGCGGGAATGTGGGAACCCGGCAGGCCGCCGCTGTAGGTCTCGGGCGCCTGGTAGGAGCCCTGGATGCCATGGAAGAACCCGAACGGCAACTCCCCATCCGGCCAGGCGGTGCCCTGATCGTCGAAGCAGATCACGTACAGGTAGGTGTAGTCGTAGTCCAGTTCGCTGTCACAG
Source organism: uncultured bacterium (assembly GCA_964417675.1). GTDB lineage: Bacteria > Eisenbacteria > RBG-16-71-46 > CAIMUX01 > WJJG01 > CAYQJL01. The sequence goes on from CAYQJL010000003.1 coordinate 12,139, forward strand.
AAGTAGTCGAAGCTGACGCTCACATCTCCGGGCGCGAACTTCGCCGATCGGGCGTAGTGGCAGAATCGATTGCCGTAGCCCATACCGGTGACATAATCCAGTTGATAGGCTTCTTCTTCGTGGATGCCGCACCAGATCTGGCCGACGGTTCCCGGGAAGATGGGCACGCAGGGGTCTTCGGAGAACTCCTCGGCCGTCACACGGCCGAAGGTGCCGGCGGTGTTCACCGTCTGATCGAGGCTGATCCACCCCTGAAAGTCTCCTTCGCCGCCATCGCCTTCGAAGTCCCAGATGCCGCCCTCGACCGCGTACCCGGCTCCGTCATGGCCGCCGAACCAGACCGTGTCCCCTTGCTGACGCAGAAACGGGCTGGATCGCGCATGGGCAAGGGCTTGATCCACGAACTGCCTGGGAGTCGGATCGAGGAGGGCGCGCTCCGCATCACGAGCCTCGGCCGGGCCGGGAGCGCACAGCCATACGAGCATCCCCAGGAAAACGGAACCGACGGGAGTACACGCCGCGCATCTCATGGTCACTCTCCTTCGTGAAGGTCATGCGGCAACTGGAAGAGCCTCGGCAGCACCGAGCCCAAGGTGCCACCCTGGCCTACACGTAAGTCTATCTGAATAGATGAGAAGCTGCAACGGCACGGGGCCGGCGCGTCGAGCGGCGCCTCCACAGGTCACACTTGCCGTCTGTCCTCCTAATTTGATACAATACTACCCAGATAGGATAAGAGGGGTTTCCCATGAAGCTATCTCGCAAAAGCATCTACGCGCTGCGAGTCCTGCCCCACCTGGCCAGGGAGTACGGCGGCCGGCCCATGTCCGTGGCACAGCTCGCCGAGCTGGAAGATCTCCCCGTCAAGTTCCTCGAACAGATTCTCACCTCATTGCGCAAGAGCGGGCTGCTGGTCAGTGAGCGGGGCAAGGCGGGGGGCTATCTGCTCCGGCGCAAACCCGAAGAGATTACCCTCGGGGGCATCATCCGCGCGCTCGACGGACCCCTCGCGCCGATCCCCTGTGCGAGCCGGTCGGCGCCGCACGAGGATCCCGACTGCCCATACCCCTTTGACGATTGCTGGCTGCGGAAGCTGATGCTGCGCGTTCGCGACAACATCTCCGAGGTTCTGGATCAAGAATCGTTGGCCGACATGGCGGCCGATGTCGAAGACGCCCGGCGGAAGGGACGCGCTGGGCGGGCGTGATCGATGGGTGAATTCACGGAGGTCAAGGAACGGGAGAATCGTGTCGGTTATATCCTAGTATGCCGATAGGGTAACATATATATATCAACCAACCACAGCCCACGCGGGAGGGATGCCATGAGCCATCATGACGATAGGACGTCCGGCCACAGTCCGAGGGGGTACAGAGTCTTGCGACTGGCCTGGACGATCGCACTGATCGCGCTGGGCGCGGCCCTTGTGTACCTGGCCATCGACCGGGACTTCCGGCTCGACCAGCAGCTTCCGGCCGGCGCGCCGGTGGTCGCCATCCTCCTGCTGGCATTCTTCGCGGAGTATGTCGACTCCTCGCTGGGGATGGGCTATGGGACGACCCTGACCCCGGTCTTGATCCTTCTGGGATACTCCCCGTTGCAGATCGTTCCGGCCGTGCTGCTGTCGGAGTTTCTGTCCGGGTTGAGCTCGGGGCTCATGCACCACCGCATCGGGAACGTCAACCTGGGTCGGGGCACGCGGGCGCGCAAGAGCGTGATGATCCTGGCCGCCTGCTCCGTGGTCGGGACGGTGCTGGCCGTGCTGTTGGCCATCAGGCTTCCGGGCCCGTGGGTCAAGGGCTACATCGGTGTCATGATTCTGGCGATGGGCCTGCACATCCTGCTGGCGCGCGCCGTGCGGGCCTTCTCCTGGATGCGCCTGCTGGCCGTGGGGTGCATTGCCGCGTTCAACAAGGGCATCTCCGGCGGCGGCTACGGTCCCATCGTGACCGGGGGACAGATTGTCGCGGGGGTGGACAGCAAGCACGCGGTGGGCATCACGTCGTTGGCCGAAGGTGCGGTGTGTTCCGTGGGACTGCTCCTGTATGTTCTGTGCGGCCAGGCCATCAGCTGGCAGCTCGCGATTCCGCTGACGGCCGGTGCGCTGCTCTCGGTTCCGGCGGCCACCTTCACGGTCAAGGTGCTGCCGCCCCAACTCATGCGGCGGGCGATCGGGTATGCGAATCTGTTCCTGGGAATCCTCACCTTGATCAAGTTGTTCGCATGACCGAGCATCGGTTCGTAGGAGCAAACCCCATGGCCCGGGAGGCCCGCCCTTGAAGGATAGCCAGCGTCGGATCGATCGCGAGGTGGTCGGATGCCGCGCCTGTCCCCGGTTGGTGGCCCATCGCGAGGAGGTCGCGCGCGTCAAACGCCGGGCCTACCGCGATGCGGACTACTGGGGGCGGCCCGTCCCAGCGTTCGGCACGACCCGCGCGCGGCTCGTGCTGGTGGGACTGGCGCCCGGCGCCCACGGATCCAACCGCACCGGACGGATGTTCACCGGGGACAGCTCCGGCGACACGCTCTTCGCCGCCCTCCACGCGCATGGATTCGCGAGCCGGCCGGCGGCGACCGGTCGCCGCGATGGGTTGCGGCTGCATGATTGCTTCATCACCGCGGCCGTCCGCTGCGCCCCGCCGGGCAACAAGCCGAGCGCGGAGGAGTTGGCCGCCTGCCGGCCTTACCTGCTGCGGGAGCTGCGCCTGCTCACGCGCGCACGGATCTACCTGGCCCTGGGCAAACTGGCCTTCGATGCCTTGCTCAAGGCCCTGCCATGGGTGAACCTGACCGCCTCGGGGGCGGGGCCGGCGGCCGCAGTCCGCCCTCGCTTCGTCCATGGCGCCGCCTACCCG
>CAYQJL010000004.1:0-6238 GCA_964417675.1 uncultured bacterium
GGACGAGGTGATGCGGCTATGGCTTGACCCGCGGGGCGAACAGGAATCCGCCTGGGTGCAGGGCTTGCGCGACGGATGGCTGTACCGGTACAGCACAGCGGCCGCGGATTCAGCGTCGGCCGGCCTGGACGGGGACCCCTGTGCGGACGCAGCTGCCGGCCCAGGTGCGGACCCCCGTGCGGACGCAGCTGCGGGCCCAGATGCGGACCCCCGTGCGGAGGCAGCCGCGGGCCCCGGTGCTCACGCAGGTGCCGACCCGTTCCCCGGCGCCCTCGCCGGCGGCCTGGATGAAACCGCCGTCTGGCGCGCGTGGGATTGGCGCGACCCCCCCGCCAACACACATCAGTCCGACCGGCTCTGGTTGCGGCGTGTTCTGCCTGAGACCGAGTATCCCGACAAATCACTGCTTCTGGCGAATCTGCAGTGCGATGCGTTGGCGGTCTTTCTGGATGGAAGGCAGATCTATGTCAGCGGTTCTTGTTCGCCGACGCTGGCTTCGGTCCGTCCCTCGAATCGCCTGCACTTGATTCCCCTGGCCAGTGATTCGGATGGGCAGACCCTCCAGATCGTCTTCCACAACAACCGGCCGGATCGTTTCCCGATGGACCAGCCGGTCTTTCTGCATGCATCCCAGTCGCAGTTGATGCGGCGCCTGTTGACCGATTCATGGTACAAGCAGACGTTTGGATTCCTGTTCCTCTTCGTCGGGTTGTATGCGCTGTTCGCCCATCGGGTGCGTCGTCGCTATGGGCTCTCCTTCTCGCCCTGGTTCGCCTTCATGACCATCACGCTGGGGGCCTCGCAGCTGCTCTCCGGCAACCTCATGTTCATGATCGCGGAGCGGGCCGGCCTGTTCTACCATGCCGGTTTGCTGGCGGTGTTGCTGTTTCCCATCGGTCTGTGGCGCTTCGTGGAACGGTCCTTCGGTCCGGGCTGGCACAAGCTGATCCGCCGATGCTGGCAATTGCAGATCCTGGTGTGCCTGGCGATCTGGATTCCCGATGTCATGGGGTGGACCCCCTTCGGAGCGGTGGGGCAGGTGGTGGGCAATGCGGCGCTGGCCCTACAGCTGATCGTGGGTGTCGGTGAAGGCTGGCGTCACGTGACGCGCGGCCAGGGCTCCACACAGCTGATCGCCTTCGGGGTTCTGGTCTTCTCGGCCGCCGGTCTGCTGGATGTCGCCGTCGCCTTTCTCCCCATCACCCTGGGGGCTGAGCTGTATCCCTGGGGTGCGCTGGTTCTGATCGCCGCGTTGGCCCTGGGGCAAGAGCGCGCCGCCGGGGAAGCGCAACTTCAACTGCGCCGCCAGGCGGAGGCCCTGCAGCGGCATCAACAACATCTGGAGCAGTTGGTCGACGAGCGCACGGCGGAGTTGCGGTCGGCCACCGCGGCCGCCGAATCCGCAAACCGGACCAAGAGCGAGTTTCTGGCCAACATGTCGCACGAGTTGCGGACGCCGCTGAATGCCATCCTCGGGTACGCGCAGCTGTTCCAGCGAGATGCCCGGTTGGCCCGCGATCATCAGGAGCGCGCCGACATCATTCGACAGAGCGGCGAGCATCTGCTGATGCTGATCAACGACATTCTCGACATCTCGAGAATCGAGGCCGGCAAGTTGGAGATTCAGCCCGGTGAGACACGGCTGCCCGCTCTGGTCAAGGGGGTGGTCGATATGATCCGTCCCCGCGCCCAGGCCAAACAGCTTGCGCTTCAGTACGAACCCTCCGCATCGCTGCCCGAAGTGGCTGTGACGGATGAGAAGCGTGTGCGGCAGCTCTTGCTCAACCTGTTGAGCAATGCGGTGAAGTTCACCGATAGCGGGCGCGTGCGATTGACCGCGGCCCGCGAGACCGACACCTTGATGTTTTGCGTGACCGATAGCGGCATCGGCATCGCGCCCGAACATGTCGAGACCATCTTCGAACCTTTTCGGCAGCTTCCCGGCCGGACGTTGCAGGAAGGCACCGGTCTCGGACTGGCCATCAGCCGGACGATCGCGCGCAAGATGGGCGGCGACGTGCGTGTCGAGAGCGCTCCCGGCCGGGGCAGCCTCTTTCGTCTGGAGCTACCGTATGTGGCCGGAGTCTCGGGGGAGAGGCCGCCGGCGTTGTCCGCCCAGGAGGAGCGAGAACCGTCGGACGCTTCCTTTCTGCCGCCTTTCCTGCCGCACGATTATGACGCGTTGCGCGCAGCGGCCAGGATCGGTGACATTCAACGGGTTCTGGAGGAAGCGCAACGACTCGGGCGCCGGTATCCTGAGCACCAAGGCTTCATCGACCGGATCTGCCGGCTCGCGGAGGAGTTTGACATTCCGGCGCTGCAACGGTTGCTGGCCGGGACAGACGAGTAGCGCCGCCGGCAGTCAGCCGGGGGTCAGTCGGGGGTCAGTCGGGGGTCAGCCGGCGGTCAGACGGGGCGGGCGATGTTCAGCGCCTTCATGCGGGAGCGCAGGGTCGTCGGGCGCAGGCCGAGCAACTCGGCGGCGCCGCCGGGCCCATCCACGCGCCAGGCGGTTTGCTGGAGTGCGCGCACGAGATTGTCACGCTGCATGGCTTCCCATTCCTCTTCCCGGACGAGGCGCCGGTGCGCGCCGAGGAGCGGGTCAGCCTTGGCGGCGGCTTGCACGGGCGCTGACAGCCTGAGGGGCCGGCCGCGGGAGAGGATCATGGCGCGTTCGATCTCGTTCTGCAGCTCACGGATGTTTCCGGGCCAGTCATAGTCCATGAACGAAGCGAGCATGTCGTCAGAGATCTCCGGCGCCGGCAGGCCCATCTTGCGGGCGCTCACGGCCGCGAAGTGGCGGGCCAGCAACGGGATGTCCTCGCGGCGTTCGCGCAACGGGGGAAGGGTCAGCGGAAACACACTCAACCGGTAGAACAGATCCTGGCGAAACCCTCCCACGGCGACAACCTGCGGCAGATCGCGGTTGGTGGCGGCGACGATCCGGACGTCGGCCGTGCGCGTCTTTTCCTCGCCGATGCGTTCGAAGGCGCCTTCTTGCAGAACCCGCAGAAGCTTGCCCTGCAATTCGAGCGGGATTTCTCCGACCTCATCCAGAAACAGCGTCCCGCCGTTGGCCAGCTCGAAGCGTCCGGCCCGATCCTTGATGGCCCCGGTGAAGGAGCCCTTCACATGGCCGAAGAACTCGCTCTCGAACAGCTCCCGCGCAATGGCGGCGCAATTGACGCGGATCATCGGCGCTTCCGTGCGCCGGCTACGCTCATGAATCCTCTGGGCCAGCAGCTCCTTGCCGGTTCCGGATTCACCCAGGATCAACACCGCCGCCTCGGTCGGGGCCACGAGGTCGACCTGCTCCAGCACCCGGCGCAGCGCCGTGCTGGCGCCGATCATCCCCCCGGTGGAAGCCGCCGCGCTGACCTCGGCGCGCAACCCCTCGTTCTCCTGCTTCAGCTGCTCGCTCAGTTGACGGATGGCATCCAGCGAGTTGGCCTGGAAGACGGCATTGCCGAGACTGTGGGCCAGGATCCGGTGCCAGCGTTTGCGATCTTCGAAGGCAAAACCGACGGGTGACGCGAAGAACGCCGCCAGGACACCGAAGCAGCGGTCCTGACAGCAAACGGGCGTGACGATGTGCGCGCGCAATCCCGCCGTCCTGGCCCAGGCCGGATAGGGGGTCCACTCGGCCTCCTCCGCGGCCGCCACTTGCCGCATGTGCGCAAAGACGGGACCCAGCAGGGGATCGCTCAAGGGCACGCGCGCGCAATCGCCAGGGGGTCGTTGCCACGCGCAGGGTTGGCCCTTGGCGAACCCGCAAGCGTGGTGAAGCACCAGATCATCGCCCGCGGCCAGCCATACGGCCAACCCGGCGATGTCGTGCTGTTTCCCGGCCAGGACGGCCAGAGCCGCCCAGGCGTCTTCCAGCGACTCGGCCGCTCCCATCTCCAGCAACACCTGGCTGTAGGTGTCCACATCGGCCCACAAGCGGTGCCGGCTCAGGTGCGCATCGATGCGGGCCAACACTTCGTCGTGCTGCAGCGGCTTGGTGAGATAGTCCACGCCCCCGGCCTTGAAGCCCTTGATCTTGTCGGAGGTCTCGGTCAAGGCGGTCATGAAGACGACCGGGATGTGACGGGTGAGGGGCTGGGCCTTCAGGCGCCGGCAGGCTTCGAATCCGTCGATGCCCGGCATCATGACGTCCATCAGGATCAGATCCGGCCGCGCCAACTCGGCCTGGCGCACCGCGCTCTCTCCGTCCAGCGCGGCCAGTGTTCGATACCCGGTTCCCTGCAAGGCGTCGAAGAGCAACTTGATGTTGGCGGGCTTGTCGTCCACCAACAGAATCGTTGCCACCGCAGGCCCCTCCTTCTCTGCCGCCTGTGCCGCCTCTGCCGCCTCTGCCGCCATGGAGGCCTCTCCTGATGATGGAAGCGTCCCTGGGTGGATCGTGAACAGCCATCCTATTTCGCGCCACGAACATTCGCGTGGATCGTGAACAGCCATCCTATTTCGCGCCACGAACGTTCGCAACGAGATTTCGTCGATTGGCGGTCGCACGTATCCGTCCGTGGCGGGCTCGAAAGATGCAACAGCTTGTTTTGCAATGAGTTGAGATGCCAGAGGCTCTTTGGTACGGGCCTTGCGATGTGGGGTGGCAGGACCATCAACCACGAATCACCGGAAGGAGTGGAACACGATGAGGAATCGCACGATCACAGGACTTGCCGCCCTCGCCTTCGTGACCATGGCCTGCGGCGCGGCTGCGGCCGCAGCGGAGCCCATGGACGAACAGGTGGAAGTGAATGCCTGGGCCGGCGCTCTGAGCATTGGCTTCGGGGGAGTCGCCTGCTCCGATTTTCGCGACCATGATGCGCAGCTCGAGATGAGTGTCGGCACGATCGACCTGCGAATCGGGTCGTTGATCAGCTCGGTCAAGCTGCTGCGTTTCGACTGGATGCGTCCCGCTGACTCCGAGAAGGACACCGGCGGACGCGATTTCTGGGACCATCTGTATCAAGCGGATGTCGGCCTGTACCGCGACGGCCTGGTCTCGGACCGCATGTCATATCAAGCCATGCTGGGTATCAGCACCGCGTTCGAGAAGCAACCCAACGACGCCCTGTCCGGATACGGCGGCGCCTTCGGCGTATACTGCATCAACCCCATGTGGATGGTGTCCTTCGGTGCCTTCTATTCGCGGCATCAGGAGATCGCAACCGATTACGACTTCGTTCCCATCCTCGGTCTGTCATGGAATCCGGCGGCGCAGGATGGCTTCTCGTTCAACCTGGGTCTGCCCTCCACGGACGCGACGTGGCATTTCAGTGACCGGACCCGGCTCGCCCTCGCTCTCAATTACACGTCGGAGGATTGCGGTGTCTATCGACTCGCCGATGACAGTCGGATTCGGGAGAAGGGCTATGTCGAGATTTCCGGATCCACCGTGACGCTCTGCCTGGATACCCGGCTCCGAAACAACCTCGCTCTCAGCATGGGCGTCTCCCAATCCATCGCCCGCGAGTTCACGTTCCACGACACCGACGGCGCAAACGAGCAGACGCACAATGTGCAAAACCAGCCGGGCCTCATGATTGCGCTGTCGCAATCGTTCTGAACCGCAGCACCCTATAGGAAGGAAGGGATATGCCATGAACGTACTACCGAACACCCACCGGGCAGGGCACGCTTACGGGACTGAGCACACGTACGGGACTGAGTACGCCTACGGGACTGAGCACACCCACCGGGCAGAGCACACCCACGGCGATCGGATCCCGCTTTCGTCGCTCACTCCCTTTCTGCTGATTGCCTTCGGATTGGCATGGGGGATCTTGGCCCTGTTCATCTTTCTGTCCGATCCGATGACCCGGATGTTCGGCGAATTGACCGGCCGGCATCCGCTCTTCTACCTGGCCGTCTACTCCCCGGCCATCGCGGCGTTCATCGTCATCGCCCGCCGCGGTGGGTGGGTCGGCATGCGGCGCTACCTCTCTCGCATTCTGCTCTGGCGTTGCTCGCGGGGTTGGTATGCCTTCTTGATCATCGGGATTCCCGTTCTGTTCCTGCTTGGAGCCGCCTGGAAGGGGACGCTCTTCACGGATCCCTTTCCGTTCTCGTCCGTTTCGTCGCTCTTGGGGGCATTGGCCCTGGCGGCCGTCCTGGGACCGGTCGAGGAGTTCGGCTGGCGCGGCCTGGCACTCCCGCTGCTGCAACGAAGGTTGGCGCCGATCTGGGCCGGGCTGATTCTGGGAGTCATCTGGGGTGTATGGCATCTGCCGGC
>CAYQJL010000005.1:0-12782 GCA_964417675.1 uncultured bacterium
CTGAAGCCAGGAGATCACCGGGGCCAGCAGCTCGATGACCACCACCGTCCGAACGCTCGGAAACTCCAGCGCCGCCGAAGCTGTGTAGCCCAGACCCAGGCCACCCACGAGCACGTCACACGGCCGATCGCCCAGGAATTCGAGAGCCAGGCGGGCCAACGCCCGCTCGCTGGCATTGATGGAGCTCGACATCAGCATCTGGTCGTCGAGCTTCACCTCGAAGACAGGCTCTCCGGGAACAGACGGAGAAATCCGACGGCGCAGGATTAGCTCGCCCATTGGTGTTTGCTGGTAGTCCAGCTCCTCAAGGATCTTCAAAGCACGGCCTCCTTGTCCAGCTCGTCGCTTATCACTCGTAGGGCAATCATACCATGACCTGGCCCGTCTCTCGACTCGACTCCTCGTGCAACTCTTCGTGCAGCTCCTCGTGCAACCGGCGCTGGATGCTCCCGGTCGGCATCGATCTCCAGAACCGCGTTGCAAACATGGACATCAAGCAGATCCTCCTCGCCCCGGGAGGCGCGCGGCAGAATCCGCTTCGAGATCATTCGACCATGAAAATCCCAGAGGAGGTTTCCAGGAGACACAGGCGGACCATCGGGGATGCCCCTACCGGTTTCTCGTGAAAGCTTCCAGACGAGTTTGGAGTACACCCGATGTCGCTTCCGTGCCGGGAGTTGTCATAGTAGGTGAGCAACGGCCCCGCGGCTGCGGGCTGCACTGCGATGGGCAATCCCGCCATGCTCAACCCAGCCCCGCAGGACGGATGCGGCGGGGAATGGGACTCGCGGACTTCCGCGAGTCTTGACTGGAGAAGGAGGTAACAGCGAGATGGGCGATTATCACGAGGATTGGCATTCCCTGGATGATCGGACGAAGGATCTCCACCGTGCTCTCAAGAGCCTGCAGGAGGAAATCGAGGCGGTCGACTGGTACCAGCAGCGGATCGCGATCGCTGACGACGGCGAGCTGAAGAAGATCCTCGCTCACAACCGCGACGAGGAGATCGAGCACGCGGCGATGCTCATCGAGTGGCTGCGCCGTCACATGGACGGCTGGCACGAGGAGCTCAAAACGTATGTATTCAGTGACTCGCCAATCACCGAGGTTGAAGAGAGTGGCCAGGATCACGCCAAAGCTGCACCGCCATCGGACTCCAGCTTGGCCATTGGCAACATGAAGGGAGATGCATGATGGATGTTCTCAAACGATCTCTGGCACCCATCACCAACCAGGCGTGGGAGCTCATCCTCGACGAGGCGAAGAGCGTCCTCGAGCTCAATCTCTCCGCGCGCCGCATCGTGGATGTGACCGGGCCGCATGGCTTCGACTTCTCGGCGCTCAACCTCGGGCGGCTCACCATGCTTGAAGACGCCGAGAAGGACAAGGTTCGCTTCGGGATCCGGGAAGTCTTGCCGCTGGTCGAAGCACGGGCCTCTTTCGAGCTCGATATCTGGGAGATGGACAATGTCGACCGTGGCGCCCGCGATCCGGATCTGGACGATCTGCACCGTGCCGCCAAGGCGATCGCCGAGTTCGAAGAACGCGCCATCTACGATGGGCTGCGGGAAGCCGGCATCGAGGGTCTTCTGCAATCTTCGCCGTCCAACAAACCGGTGGCGCTCGTCGCCGAGCCGGGCGCGCTTCCCGAGGCCGTCGGACGCGCCGATCTGCGCCTGCGGGGCTCCGGCGTCGAAGGCCCCTATACGCTCGCCCTCGGCGCAGCTCTGTACAAGCTTCTGGACAGCGGCAGCGACCGGGGCTATCCGATCAGGCGCCGCATCCAGGATCAGATCGGAGGGCCGGTGGTGCTGGCGCCCTACCTCTCCGGCGGGGTCCTGGTGTCGCGGCGCGGCGGCGATACCGAGATGGTGATCGGGCAGGATCTGTCGGTCGGCTACCACAGTCACGCCGAGGGAACCGTTCATCTCTTCCTTTCCGAGTCTTTCACCTTCAGGGTCTTGGGGCCGGAAGCCGTCGTAGTGTTGAAGATCGAAGGTGCCTCCTGAGGGTGATCACCGGGAGGATACGGTGATTGCCGGGAGGATACGATGATCATCGGGAGGATACGGTGACCGAACACGAGGAGGCAATTATGGACGGAAAGTACACCCTGCCGCAGCTCCCCTATGCGTACGACGCGCTGGAGCCGCACTACGACGCCGAGACGCTGGAGATCCATCACTCCAAACACCACCAGGGATACGTGAACGGACTCAACTCGGCGATCGAGGAGCTCACCGAGGCCCGTCGCAAGGGTGATTTCAAGCTCATCAAGCACCTGGAGCGGGAGATTGCTTTCCACGGCGGTGGGCACGAACTGCACTCGATCTTCTGGCGCAATCTGTCGCAGGACGGCGGCGGCCGGCCCGGCGACGAGCTCGCGACAGCTATCGACAAGGAGTTTGGCAGCTACGATCTCTTCGACGCGCAGATGCGCGCTGCGACGGCGGCAGTCGAGGGCTCGGGCTGGGGTGCGCTTGTGGTCCACCCGGCCAGTGCCCGGTTGGCGGTGCTGCAGATCGAGAATCACCACAACAACATCATCCCGGGCTGGAATCCGATCCTGGTCATCGACGTCTGGGAGCACGCCTATTACCTGAAGTACCGCAATCGCCGTGCCGACTTCGTCGGAGCCGTCATGGACCACCTGGTCGACTGGAGCGATGTCTCGGGACGGTACGAGCGGTTCGTGACGAGCTAGTCAGTTACGATCTGAGGGATCCTCACACCCATCGCCTGGGCGCCGCCGACGCGCGACCGACAGCGCACAGCGCCGCAGATCGATTCGGAGGATGGAGTGGGATCGAGGCAGGAAGAAGAGCCGCAAGAGCGGACCGATCTCGGGCAATCCGGTGAAAAAAGGCGATCGGGTCACGAAGGGCACGACCACGATCACAACGATGACCACGATCACGACGACGACCACGCTCACGACGACGACCACGAGCACAACGATGACCACGACGATGACCACGACGATGACCACGATCACAACAATGACCACGACGATGACCACGACCACGACGATGCCCACGACCACGCCGACCACCACCGGCACATGATCGCCGACTTCCGGCGGCGTTTCTTCGTGAGCCTCGGACTGACCCTGCCCATTCTCGTGCTATCGCCGACGTTGCAGGCATGGTTCGGTTATTCGGTTTCCATCCCGCTGCAGATGCCCATCCTGCTCGTCCTGGCCAGCGCAATGTACATGTATGGGGGGTGGCCGTTCCTCTCGGGCCTCGTCAGAGAGATCTCCGACCGCAATCCGGGAATGATGACCCTCATCGCGGTCGCGATCACGGTCGCCTGGGGCTACTCGGCAGCGGTTGTGCTCGGGGTCGAGGGGAAGATCTTCTTCTGGGAGCTGGCGACCCTGATCCTGGTGATGCTGGCAGGTCATTGGATCGAGATGAGATCGGTGCTGGGAGCATCGAAGGCGCTCGAGGAGCTGAGCAAGCTGATACCGTCCGAGGCGCGGAAGCTGCAGGAGGACGGATCGACGATCACGGTCAGGGTCGAGGAGCTCAAGCCCGGGGACCGCATCCTGGTGAGGCCGGGGGAGAGAGTCCCGGCCGATGGGAACGTGGTCGACGGCTCGAGCGAGGTCGATCAGTCGATGGTGACCGGAGAGTCCCAGCCCGTGGAGGTGGGCTCCGGTGGCGAGCTGATCGCGGGCACGGTCAACGGTTCGGGCGGGCTCACGGTCCAGGTCGAGAAGACCGGTAAGGACAGCTATCTGTCGCAGGTCAAGAAGATGGTCGATCAGGCCCAGCAGAGCCGCTCGAAGACCCAGAACCTCGCGGATCGTGCCGCATTCTGGCTGACGGTCGTGGCACTGACGGTCGGGGCCGGCACCTTGACCGCCTGGCTGCTCTTCGGCCGCGAGTTCGTGTTCGCTCTCGAACGCTCGGTCACCGTCATGGTGATCACCTGTCCGCACGCGCTGGGACTCGCCATCCCGTTGGTCGTCGCCGTCTCGACGGCCCTTGGCGCCAAGGCCGGCCTCCTGATCCGGAACCGCGCGTCCTTCGAGCGGGCTCGCGTCCTCACTGCAGTGATCTTCGACAAGACCGGAACCCTGACCGTGGGACGCTTCGCGGTGAGCGACGTCATTCCGTTGGCCGGGGGCCGCGACGAGGTGCTCCGCCTGGCCGCCGCGGTCGAGCGCGGATCCGAGCACCCGATCGCACGCGGCATCGAGGAGCGCGCGCGGGAGGACGATCTCGAGATACCGGATTCCGACGACTTCGAGGCGCTGCCGGGCCGTGGGGCGCAGGCCGATATCGACGGTGAGACGGTGATGGTTCTGTCCCCGGGAGGCCTCAAGGACCAGAAGGGGGTGGACGTCGATGACGATCGCGTGCGCGCGGCGCGCGGCGCGGGCAAGACGGTCATCTTCGTCGTACGTGGCAATGAGGTGCACGGAGCGATCGCGCTCGACGACGTGGTGCGCGCGTCATCGCGCCGCGCGGTGCGGGCGCTCAAGGACTCCGGGCTGCGCTGCGTGCTGCTCACCGGCGACAACGAGGCGGTCGCCAAGCGGGTGGCGGAGGAACTCGAGCTCGACGAGTATCACGCGGAGGTGCTGCCCGATCGCAAGGCGCAGGTGGTACAGTCCATCCGCAAGGAGGGAGAGATTGTGGCCATGGTGGGGGACGGCATCAACGACGCCCCGGCCCTGGCCGCGGCCGATATCGGCATCGCCATCGGAGCCGGCACCGACGTCGCGCTGGAAGCGGCCGACGTGGTGCTGGTGCGGGACGACCCCGCCGACGTGGCCAAGGTCATCGAGCTCGCGCAGGCGGTCTACCGCAAGATGGTCCAGAACCTGCTCTGGGCGACCGGCTACAACGTGATCGCGATTCCGCTGGCGGCCGGCGTCCTCATCTCGTGGGGCATCGTCTTGAAGCCCGCGGTCGGCGCCGTCCTGATGTCGCTGTCGACCGTGATCGTCGCGGTCAACGCGCGCCTGCTGAGCGAGCCGGAGGGCCCCGCCAACCCATGACGTCCACTGTTCACTTGGGGGACGGGGCGTGCGCACCCTTCCCCACGGTTCATTGTGGGTCCCGAAAAGTGCCATCCGCAGAAACTGAGCGCGATTCCCTCGAGGATCAGCCGTCATTTGGGGCTTGCGATGGTAGGGAAGCATCAGGGAGCGCTCGGCTGGACCTCGCGCGGCTCCGGGCAGTCCATCTCGAGGGATTGATGGGCCCTGGAGCGATGCTGGTAGTCGAAGTTGCCGCTCAGGATCCTCCGTAGATGCCGCTCACTCAGGCCGACCACACGGTCGAGGCAGTCTCGGCGGATACTCCCGATCAGTCGCGCGACGAACGGATTCTGCCAGGGACTTCGTGGTGCGGTGACCATTTGCTCGACGCCCATGTTCTTGACGCGGCGCTGGAAGAGCGCCCCATGGATCTTGTCCCGATCACGCACAAGGTAGCACGGCGCGCTGTTCCACGGGAACGCCTCCACGATCTATTGAGCGGTCCACCATGTTTGAGACGGCGGCTTTCGATGGCGCAGCGCCAGATTCTCCAGCTGTAGATCTGCTCGGGATCGAAAGGCGGCAGCCAGGCAGTCCAATAGTGAGACGAGCCAAGTCACGGTATGCTTATCCTGTTGCGAGATGATCCGATGAACGCGGCTGGAGAGATTGGCGGATCGGGAATCCGAATGGCAAGGCCGCTCTCACGGGAGGATCTAGGTACTCAGGTGCTGGCTCCTAAGTTCAAGGCAATAGCGGCGAGTCTTCGGGAGGAACAGGGCCCCGGGAACATGCTACACTGGTCGACGTGACGGAAGAAGAGCGACCGGGGCCGGATTCCAGGGCCAGGGCGCTCGAGTGACCGGGTGGATTGAGCGGTGCAAGCGGGGAGTGCGCTGGGCCAGGTCCGCTTGAGGTCAATTCGTTGCCCGCCTGCCAGGAGAGGGTTGATACAATCACCTACGCACCGACCGAAGCCGAGGAGGCTGGTCCAGAACATGCATTCCAGAGAGTCGAGGATGAATACGGACGGGCCGACATCGGATGACGTCCTGAATCTGCTGGTTTCGCGTCTGGTGGAGGCGTACAGGCCGCTCTATGTCTTCTTGTTCGGGTCCATGGCCCGCGGGACGGCGGGACCGGACAGCGACTATGACTTGCTGATCGTCGTTCCCGACAACGTCGAACCCGAACGGCGCAGGAGCAAGCTCGGCTATCAAGCACTGGCCGGAACGGGGGTGGCTGCCGACGTTGTCGTCTGCACAAGATCATACTTCGATGCGCGGCGGAATTTGCGTGCATCGCTGCCCGGGACCGTACTCCGAGAGGGGAAACTGCTGCATGCCGCTTGATCCGCGGTCGGTGGATACACGGGCGTGGCTAGACAAGGCCACGATCGACCTCCGGGCTGCGGAGCACGACCTGACTGCGATTCCTCCCTTGCTCGAGGTCACGCTGTTCCACTGCCAACAAGCTGCCGAGAAGTCCCTGAAGGCGTTTCTGGTTTGGCACGATGAGCCGTTTCGCAAGACACACAGCCTCGAGGAGCTTGGCCGTTACTGCCGGGAGATCGACTCCTCCCGGACTCCGCTCCTTACTCGAGTGACGCCCGTGCTCCGCGAAAAGCACGTCGGGAGCAAGTCGGCGGGTGTGGGTATGAGTGGCCTATCTCCGAAGCGGGGTTCGAGTAGATGAGCACTTGCCGATAGAGCAGTTTCGCGGCACTTCTCGGGGGGGAGCGAAAGAGCGTTCGAATCGGGTCGGCATCGCTCTCCTGGATGCCTGGGATCAGATCCAGGCCCGATCGACCATCCGGCGCACTGGCCGAGTGGTGGATGTGCCCGTGGGCGACCCGCTGCTGGGGCGCGTCATCGATCCAACCGGACGGCCCCTGGATCACCAGGGGCCCGTGGAGGCCGACGAGCGCCGTTCCATCGAACGATCGGCGCCCGAGATTCTCGATCGTGCACCGGTCTCGGTTCCTCTGCAAACGGGGCTGAGGGTAGTGGATGCACTTATTCCGATCGGCCGGGGACAGCGCGAGCTGATTCTGGGAGACCGCCGCACCGGCAAGACTGCCATTGCGGTCGATGCGATGCTCAACCAGCGGGGCACCGGTGTGCGATGCATCTACTGCGCGATAGGCCTCCGCGGCACGGCGGTAGCTCGAGTCGTGGACGATTTGCGAGCCCACCAGGCATTCGACACCTGCACCGTCGTCTATGCGGGGGGGGAAGAGCCCCCCGGCCTCAAGTACATAGCACCCTACGCGGCGATGTGCATGGCCGAGTACTACATGGACCAAGGCCAGGACGCCCTGGGGGGGCGGCTCCGTGACGGCACTGCCGATCATCGAGACGCAGGCCCAGAACATCTCGGCCTACATCCCCACGAATCTGATTTCGATTACCGACGGCCAGATCTACCTCTCGCCCACCTTGCAGCAAAGAGGCATCTTGCCCGCGGTCGACGTCGGCAAGTCGGTCTCACGCGTGGGCGGCAAGGCCCAGCTCGATGCCTACCGGGCCGTGGCGGGAGATCTCCGGCTGGCATATTCGCAGTTCGAGGAGCTGGAATCCTTCGCCCGCTTCGACACGCGGCTCGACGAGGAGACCAAGGCCACCCTGGCGCGGGGCCGCAGGGTGCGCGAGGTGCTCAAGCAACCCCAGTACCACCCGCGTACGGTACCCGAGCAGATCGCCGTTCTGCTTGTACTCAACGACGGCCTCTTTGACCAGGTGCCCACCGAAAACGTGGGGGAGGTCGTAAGTGAGATCCAGGAGATGGTTCCTGGAGCACTGATCGACCCATGGAGACCCTAGGCGCGCTTCGGCGACGCATCGAACGTACGAAGGACCTCCATTCGGTCGTCAAGAGCATGAAGGCGCTCGCGGCCGCCAGCATCCGTCAATACGAGCGCGCAGCCGACGCGGTGGGTCAATGGCGGGAAGCGATCGATCTTGCGCTTCAGGTCGCGTTGCGGGATTCGGCCACGAGTCTGCAGGAGGCGCTGGCCCCCGCCGGCCGGCATACGGCGGCAATCGTGATCGGATCGGATCAGGGGATGTGCGGGCAATTCAATGACGACATCGCGTCGCTGGCGATCGAGAGGCTGAGGCAAGCTGACCATCAAGATGACCTTTCAGAGCGCGGGGATCAGGACGCGTGAAACGGTGACCGCCGTCTCGCCGGACACGCCGACATCCGTCCTCGGATTCTGGCGATCGGAGAACGGGTCGCCGCTCGGCCTCTCGGTACCGTCCGGAGGTTATGACCCTCTGGCCCTTGGACCTATCTCACCTGCAGCATCTGGCCCAACGTCCCTGGGCTTCTCGTTCCCTTCCCATCGCATGCATGAACCGGGAGCGGCTGCTCGCAGGACTGATCCAGCAGTACTTGTTCGTCACCGTGTTCCGGGCGTTGGCGGAGTCCGCGGCCAGTGAGCAGGCCAGTCGATTGACCTCGATGCAGGCGGCCGAGCAAGACATCCAAGAGCGCCTGGACAAGCTCACCCAGCTGCACAACCAGCAGCGCCAGCAGGCCATCACCCCAGCAGGCCATCACCGGAGAGCTGCTGGATTTGGTCTCGGGCCGTGTGGTGCTGGAAGAGTAGGCGTCCAGGCCTCCTGGTGATTCGTCGCGTGCAGTTCCCGGACGGGTGCATTTGCGCGGGGCGAGCTACTGCGCGGCTGCTTCGCTACTGCTCCTGGGTCACCCTACTGCTGCGCCGCTTCTTTCAGCGACGTGCGGAGTTCGATCTCTACGCCTCGCAAGGCCTTGGCGATCACACAGGAGTCCTTGGCCTGGCGCGCATAGCGCTCGAATTCCTTCTCCTCAAGACCCGGAACCACCGCATTCAAGTAGAGGCGGATCGATGGGATCGTGAATCCCTCTTCGCCCTGCTCGAGCTCGACCTCGGCCTCAACCTCCACGTCTCGCGGCGTGTTCCCGTTCTGTTCGGCCACTACCGTGAAGGCCATGGCGTAGCACCCTGCCAAAGCAGCCCCGACCAGTTCCTCAGGATTGGTGTTGCGACCGGATTCAAACCGGGATGCGAAGTCATAGGGTCCCTCAAATGCTCCGCTGTGTAGCCTGATTTTTCCCCGGCCATCTCGAAGACTGCCCTGCCACTGGGCGGTAGCCTTGCGCTTGCTCACTTGGGTTTCCTTTCGTTGTCGTCCATTGGCCCTTGGCCGTCGTTGACCATACACGTGCACCCATGATGACCACTCTCGTCCCGGAAGCCCATCCGAGATCAACCGATTCTCCCTCCCACATCTCCCGATCCTGCGGGTGGGGTGATCCCCCATCAAGATGCAAGGCCAACCCCCGTTGCTACCTGCCTGGAATGGTTCTAGCGTGGCGGTAGTGGCTACCTCGATGTTGTCGCCACCCGTTCGGCCACCGTTCATGCGGCGGGCTGAAGGGAGGCCGAGCTGGAGGGAGGCCGAGCGGGAGGAAGGCCGAGCTGGAGGAAGGCCGAGATGGACTGGGGGGGTGTGCTTCAAAGAACCGCCGGTTCTTGGATGCTGTTCGAGTAGAAAGGAACGAGACATGAAAGTGGAAGTAGACCAGATCAAATGCACCGGTGCCGGCGTGTGTGTCATGCGTCTTCCCGGCATCTTTCGATTCCAGGAGGGGAGCAAGAAGGCCACCGTCCTGGTGGATGAGGTCCCACCCGAACACGAGGCGAACTGCGTGGCCGTCGCCGGCGAGTGCCCCAGTCAAGCGATTCTCGTCCGTGGAAGGTAACAACCCCGGGCTTCATCTAGCGATTCGCCGGTAGCCGTGACCGGCTGTTCCCCGATGGTCGGCCAGGATCTCGATCGAGGATACTCGCGGCAGGCATAGAGTACACATGGGAGCAGAAAGGAGGTCACGCTGTTGCCCAGCCTGCGGCGCCGCACGCTGGATCGCCGCTGGACCGATTCGCTTGAGCACGCACCTCCCCACTGGCGAGCGTGAATCCGAGCCACCCAAGGGCACCAGGCGACTGCATGAACGCTACGCGCCTCGAACGCACCCTGGCATTGCCGGCGGATGTAGACGCTTCCAACGTCGGGGCCGAACATGAGGACGGTGTTCTCCGGATCACGATCAAGAAGGCGGAATCAAGCGATCGAAGCACAATCACCATCAAGTAGTTCCGCAGTTCGTGCGGCTGAGTGGCTCCGCTCGCCGGTCGCACGCCCTATGCTTCTGCTACGCTCATCCCCCAAAACCATGGGGTGGGGCCGGAGTCTTCGATCCCCGTGCACCAGCACTCCTGCCCCGCCCCTCCCACCCCCTGTCGTATGACAGATGGGAGTGGCGGGATCCGAGCTCCGCGGAGTCCGTGTGTCACCTGAGCACCACGCAACCGAGATGCAGGAGACAGATTCATGGGGGACATCTGCAAGCTGTAGCAAACGGACGACGGGAAGACCGATGAACCAGGAGGCGCTTCGTGGCCAAGATTGCCGTACTCATCGACCAGCTTTTCGAGGATTCCGAATACGCGCGACCTGCCGCCAGCTTCCGCGAAGCCGGGCATGTCTTGACCACCATCGGCCTCGAGACGGGCAAGAAGGTCATTGGCAAGCGCAATGAGGAGTCGGTGAAGATCGACCTGAACATCGTCGACGCGAATCAGCAGGAGTACGATGCGCTCTTCATTCCGGGAGGCTATTCGCCCGACCGACTCCGGATTCACGAACCGGTCGTCTCCTTCGTCCGGGACTTCGTGGAAGCGGGCAAACCCGTCTTCATGATATGCCATGCGCCCCAACTCTTGATTTCCGCCGACGTTCTAAGAGGTCGAACTGTTACCGGATATGCTTCCATCAGAAAAGACATGGAGAACGCCGGCGCTACCGTCAAGGACCAACCCGTGGTCAGGGATCAGAATCTGATCTCGAGCCGGAATCCGGATGACATACCGGCCTTCATCGACGCTGCGCTGCTAATGCTCGACTAGGTTCTGCCCAATCCAGGGCGACCGACCGAGGGAGTGCAGTCCATGACCTACCCGCCCCCGGAGGGCGGCCCCCAGCGCCTGCCCGGACAGCTACCACGAAACGCGCGGCTTCCGTTGCGCACCACGTTCGGTGAGACGGCACCCCGTGTGGCGAGGTGGTACCACGTTCGGTGAGGTAGCACCACGTGTGGTAGAATGGTGATACGCAGCCGCAGGCAGGGCCTCGTCGAACCCGGGCAGGTAGGTGCCCGGGCGGGTGAGGTGCCCGGGCGGGTGAGGTGCCCAGGCGGGCAGGTGCCCAGGCGGGCAGGTGCCCGGGCGGGCAGGTGCCCAGGCGGGCAGGTGCCCGGGCGGGTGAGGTGCCCGGGCGGGTGAGGTCCGGGACGAGCCTTCGGTTTCCGGCCGTGCAGTCGCCGCATCCATGTCCCAGTGAAAGGAGCTTCCGAGTGAGGATCCGTCCCGGCAGCCTCGCAAACCTGCGCGCTCTGGCCGCTTCTACCGCGCGAGACGTGGTGCAGACCGTGGCCTTGGCGGGCCTGCTTCTCCCGGCGGCCGGGGCCGCCACGATCATTGATCACACCACCGCGGACATCTGGCAGATCCCCGATGCGGCCATCGAGCAGGCCAAGGCCGAGCTGCACATTGCTTATGGGCATACCTCGCACGGCAGCCAGTTGATCTCGGGCATGGGCACGAGCGGCGGGCAGCAGCTCGACGCGTTCATGACCCACAACGGCGGCACGCCCGGCATGTACCTGTGGAATGCGGGCGGCACCGGCGGCGCGCTCGACTTGCGCGATACGCCCTTCGAGGGCGCCTATGACTTGGGGAATCCGGACCGCTACGCCTGGGAACAGGCCACGCGCAACTACCTGGCCGAGCATCCCGAGTGCAATGTCATCATCTGGTCCTGGTGCGGCCAGGCGGCGACCACGCTCGAGAACATCGACATCTACCTGAATCTCATGGAAGGTCTGATCGAAGACTACCCCGGCGTGCACTTCGTCTTCATGACCGGGCACCTGAATGGATCGGGGGAAACCGGCCAGCTCCACATCGCCAATGCCTACATTCGCGATCACTGCCTGGCCCACGATCGCATCCTCTACGACTTCGCCGACATCGAGAGCTACGACCCGGATCATCTCCAGAACTACATGCCCTTGCTGTGCAACGACAACTGCGACTATGACAGCGATGGCGACGGGTACCGCGAGAGCAACTGGGCTCTCGACTGGCAAGAGAGCCACATCGAGGGTGTCGACTGGTGGCCCTCGGGCGCGGCGCACAGCCAGCACCTGAACGGTAACCTCAAGGGCTATGCGGCCTGGTGGCTGTGGGCGGCCCTGGCCGGCTGGAGCGGACCGGCGTCCGCGGCGCCGGACCCGGCCGGCACACTCTCCGAGCACGGCGGGCGCCTTCTGCCCTGCCGGCCCAACCCTACGAGCGGGCAAGCCACCCTGGCCTTCGAACTCGCCGGCTCCCAGCCCATCGAGCTGGCGGTCTTCTCGATTGACGGCCGCCGCATCGCGACCCTGTGGGATGGCCCGGCCGGCCCCGGCCGGCATGAGGTCGCCTGGGCGGGCCGGGACGCGCGCGGTCACACGCTTACCCCCGGGGCCTACTTCCTGCGCCTGCGCTCCGGCCACCGGGTACAGACCGGCAAGCTGTTGCTCGCCGATTGAGATCTCGTCGATCCGGATGGCTACCCAGGTCGATCTGCGCCCGGCCGGTAGAGAGCCCGCACGAGAGCGCCGTCACATCCGGCCGGTAGAGAGCTCGCACGAGAGCGCCGTCACATCCCGCCGGTAGAGAGCCCGCACGAGAGCGCCG
>CAYQJL010000006.1:0-19533 GCA_964417675.1 uncultured bacterium
CGGAGAAAACGCGCCCGGTCACTTGCCACGCGGCCTATGGGCAGCAACTCGTTTCATCCGATGCGGGTCGGCCGAACGGGCGGTGGGAAACTAGGCTGACAGTCGGCCCTGGAGAACGGAGGCTGACAGTCGGCCGTGGGCAGCTGAGGCTGGCCGCCCGCCACGGCGCATGCAGGCCGGCAACGGCGCCTCAGCAACGACTGCGGAGACACAGGCCCGGTCGCTTGCCGCGCGGCCTATGGGAAGTAGCTCGTTTCATCCGGCGCGGGGCGGCCGAACGGGGGGGGAAGAACTAGTAAGGCTCTGGGTGCTCTGCCCCCATGCTCGGCCCGAGGATGACCGCGTTCAGGAAGGCCCTTTCGGCCGACTTCCACACCCCCCGCGAGCAGGGAGTCGCCGCGAACAAGATCACCTGCCCATCTCCCACCCGCTCGCGGGTCAGGTAGGCCGTCTGCGCCCAGCGCTGGCGCCCCTCCGGCCACAGCAGTCCGCTGAGCCGCAGGCTGTCCTCGGTCGCGAAGGCGCCCATCACGACCTCCGGCCGGGTGGCGACCAGGGCCCGGTCGCCTCTGACCTGCACCGGCATCCACTCCGGCGAAGGAACCTCGCGGCGATTGGCCGGTCCGATCCCGCACCCGGTCGTCAGCCAGGATTCGGGATCCAGTTGGACTCGCAGGATGCATCCGCGCGGATGAAAGAGCCGCATCCGGGCATCCTCGGCCGCGAGCTCCTCGCTCCCGCGCCCGACGGCCCACGGCCAGAGCGGTTCGGGGCGCAGCAGGCCCGCGTGGCCGCCCGGCAAGCGGCCATCCATGAGACCGGGCTCCTTGGCCCAGGCCAGGTCGGTGAGCGCGAATTCCCCGTCGGTCAGGGTCCCGGCCGAGGGAGCGCGCTGGAGCCGCCCGCCAAGGCCCTCGGCCTCACCCCGCTCGAGGGCCAGCGCGGTCCGCCGGGCGATCGACTCGAGAACGTCGCGCCGCAGCCGAACCGTGCCCAGCGCCTTGCTCGAGTCGGCGGCATAGGCGGCCGCCGCTCCGCAGGCAATCAGAGTCCCCCCGGCCTGCACCCACGCGCGCAGCTTGCCCTCGCCCGCCGGACCCAGGGCACGGCCGAGTCCGTCGGCTCCTTTCCAGAAGTCGGGGGCCACCAGCACGTTGTAGCGGGCCAGGCTGACCTCGCCGACATCGTCCACCGACAGGGGGGTAAACGCGAGCCCGGCGCGGATGTCGAGCACCCAGGCCATGGCGCCGTAATCGGACCAGGAGACGCCGCCGCCCGCCACCACGGCGATCCTGGGCTTGACCAACGCGCGGAACGCGCGGTCCCCGAAGTCCGGGCCCTCGGAGGTCAAGCCGGTACCGACGCCGCGGAATGTGACTGCGGTCTCGCGCGCGATCTCCTCCAGAATCCCCTCGAGCGGCTCGGCGGCATCGGCCGGGGTGCCCGGAATGCCCTGCAAAGCCTCTGAAGCCTGCGAAGCCCGCGCCGCGACCTGCGCCGCCCGCTTGATCAGCAAGCTGCCCCGCGAGTAGGAGCGTCCCTCGACCGTGAACGGTTCGCGGGCGGCGTGGACCCGCAGGCCCCGCTCCCACAGACGTCCGAGCGCCCACAGACAGCGGTCATCCGCGCCGTCGACCAAGAAGCCCAGGCCCGCGCCGGGCTGCACGACCGCACCGGCCATGGCCGGCGCCTCCTCTAGTGGACGCATGGCGATGCGCGGAACGGTTCGGGTCCGGTAGGCCGGGAGACCGCTGGCCAGCGAGAAGGTCCAGCCGGTCACATCGTAGATACGCGATTGACCTTCCTTCTCCAGTTCGCGCCGCTGGCTGCGCAGGAAAGCTTCCTCCATCGGGGGATCGAATCCGAGCACGGCCTCCACGAGGGCCGCATGCGGCTGCCTCAGCGGCACGATCAGGGCTCCCGGGGCCAGGCGCACCTGGACGGTTCCGTCGGACCAGTACGGCGCCGCCTCCCGCACGATGCCCTCCTCGGTCGTCACGAACAGCTCGACGCCCTGATTCTCGAGCGCGGCCGCCAGGGCCGCGGCCCGATCCGGTTGCTCGCCCGCGTCGAAGACGAACGCCCCGGCCGCCTCCCGCAGGGATCCGGCCACCTGTTCGCGGAAGCCGGCCAGGATGTCCCCGCGATGCCGGACGGCGGTGGCCAGGTTGGTCATGTAGCTGACGAACTGCTGCTCGACGGTGTCGCGGTAGGTCATCAAGGTCCCGTCACGCCGCGCCACCCGCGACCCGCGCGCGCTGGCCTGCTCGTACAGGATGCCGATCGCGCCGATGCCCGCGCTCCAGGCGCTGGCGAACCCCGGAAACCACTCCTCGTGCCACGATCCGACGTAGTAGTCCCACCGGCGCTGGTCGAAAGCGGCGGCGTGGTCCCGCGCGAAGCGCTCCCACCACGTGTGATGGAACGCGCCGACCGCCGGATGGAACGGCTCGCGGGGCGGTGAGAAGAGATAGGTATCCTGCCCGCCCATCTCGTGTGCGTCGATCATGACCTGGGGATGCCAGGAGGTGATCAGGCGCGTGCGGCCCTGGGACTCCGGCTGGGTGTTGTAGAACCAGTCGCGGTTCAGATCGAACAGGTAGTGATTGGTCCGCCCCCCCGGCCAGAGGCCCCATTGCCGGAGACTTTGATCGTCGGCGTCCGGCTGCCGGCCGGCCAGGCCGCGCCACTGCGCCAGGATCCGATCATGGCCGTCGGGATTCTGCAAAGGATCGATCAGCACGACCAGGCTGTCCCGCAGACGTTCGACCTCCGGGGCATGACTGGCCACCAGAGCATACGCCAGCTCCAGCGCCGCGTCGGCGCCGGAGGGCTCGTTACCGTGGACACAGGCTCCGACCCACACGCACAGGGGCGGGAGCGGTTCGTCCGCGGTCCGCTCGAGGCGCGGATCGGCCCAGCGCGCCAGGGCCCGTTGCACGGCTTCGGGATCCGCCACGCGCGCGGCGCTGCTGATCATCAGAACGAACAGGGGCCGCCCCTCGTGGGTGGCGCCGTACGGCAGCCAGCGAGCATGCGCGGACGCCTCCGCCAGGTAGCGGCTGTACTTCACGATTTCCTGGTGCCAGGCGGGACGCGCCCCCAGCGGGAATCCCAGTGCGGCCTCGGGCGTCTCGACGGCCGCGTCGTACGGTCCGTAGTCGACCAGGCGGCCCCCGGGCGCGTGGCCGGCGCGCATTGCATCGGGCAGCCCATGGCCGAAGCCGGCCAGGGGATTCTCGGCCACCGGGATCTCGCCCCAGCCGCCGGCAAGGTCGCCCGCCCAGGCTCGCGGCGTCGCGGCCGCCAGCAAGATCCACCCCACGACCACGATCCAGACGATAGGCCTGGATACCGAACCCACTGCCCGCCGCGCAGGATCGACGCGCTTCATGCCACCCTCCCTGGCTGATTCGTCCATGGCTGACTCGTCCATGGCCCGTCTGTGAGCACGAACGGCTGTAGGTTGTGCGCGGGCGCGGCCCGGATCAAGATCGAACCTTGTAGTACACGATCTCCATGGGGGCCTCGTCTTGTTCGCCCCCGCCGCCGCCCAGGCCGCCCTGGAGCGCGGTGGCACCGCTCACCAGGCCTTTGATCAAGATGGCGCGATCGTCTGATAGCATTATAAAACCGTCGTTTGCGCCATCGCCTTCACATGCCACCTGAAGCTCCTTGACGAAGTGTCCCTTGGAATCGAAGAGATCGTAGGTCATCAGTACGCCCTCGGGTTGCTGATGGGCGCTGCGGTTCGAGCTGACCCAGAGCATACCGTCCGGCCCGATCCGCATGCCGCTGATGACCGGCTCGCTCTCACAGATCTCGGTCTTGACCTCGAACGGTACCTGGCGCGTCTGGGCCTCGATGGCGCTGCGGATGCGGTCGAGCTCTTCCTCGGTCCGCTTGCGATTCTCGAACACCCGTTCGATCACGCGTTCGAGCGTGCCATCGGGGCCGTAGACGTGGATCACATACTCGTCGCGCGCCGGGGCGGCATAGACCCGCCCGTCGGGTCCGACATCCCAGCGGCGTGGATAGACGAAGTACTGATCCTTCTCGATGATTTCGAACTTCTGGAAATCAAACTTCGTATCCATTGCAAGATAGCGGGTCAGCTCTTGCCCGCTCTCGCTGAATCCGGCCAGAAAGCTCGTGCGATTCTGACCGGTTCCGGCCTGTTCGATGGCCATGCCCGCCAGAACCAGATGGTCCCCGCGGCATTTCGCGTCGATCAGGACCTTGAACCCTCCCTCGGCAGGATCCCCGGCCCCGAGGGTCACTTCACCGGCCGGAATGCCCTCCCGGTCGATCTTGACCAGCTTGCCGGGGAAGGTCTGGACGATCCCGAGCGTCCCGCTTGGCAAGAAGCACATGTCCGAGGGCGTGCGAACCTCCCCGGGACCGTCTCCTTCACGGCTCAACGTCGCGATCTTCTCACCCTGGGGCGAGAAGACCTGGACCTCGCCGAGCTGCATGTCCAGTAGATAGATGTTGCCCTGCTCGTCGGGCAGGGCCTGGACGATCACGCCGAACAGGTTCTCCTCGTCGGCGTCGCCCCCTACGCGCCAGAGCTCCTCGACCCTCAGGACGTCCACGCCCTCGCTGGGCCGGGCACCGTTGCGGATGTGC
This sequence comes from uncultured bacterium, assembly GCA_964417675.1. Classification (GTDB taxonomy): domain Bacteria; phylum Eisenbacteria; class RBG-16-71-46; order CAIMUX01; family WJJG01; genus CAYQJL01. Next base: position 4,630 of record CAYQJL010000006.1, read on the forward strand.
GGCACACCGTCACGCAACACCTCCTCACCCGCCGAGGCCGGAAGGAGAAGCCCGTGGAAGAACAGCGCCAACCCTACGAATGCAAAGATCCCGACCAGAGATCCTACCCTGCAACCTACCCCCTGCAATCTCATTCGAATCCCTCCTGCATACGATGTCTCGGGCATCCGGGCCACCAGCATCCACATGCCGTCCGCGGCGCCGATCCGTTGCGTCACGCTCCAGGCCGGCCCGCGCCCGGCGCCAATGGTCGCTCGCGCGTGGCCAGGCACGACCCTGCCCTACGTCGCCGACCGGCCCGAGGTTCGATCCGACGTCCGCGGCTGCGCGGTTCGAGGTCCGGGATCCCCGGCGCCGCTTGCGGCCCCGCGGAGCCGACATTGTCACAGTCACCCACCGGAGGTCCATCATTTCGGCGGGAGCCGATTCCTCGGCGTGTGGCCTGGCCGGCCCGCGCTCGAAAAAAAAGATGAAACATGCTGACCGAACGGTCGGTACATGAGTGAGACCACCAAGACGGTCGCACAATCGTATGCATTGAGGTGCTTGTTCGCCATGAGATCAGCCCGAGATCAAGACTCGACCCGTGATGTGATCATGCGGTCGGCCCGCCAGTTGTTCGCGCGTCGCGGATACGCCGCAACCTCGATGCGCACGATCGCCGAGTCCTCCGGAGTCACCAAGGCCACGATCTATCACCACTTTCCGGACAAGGCCGCGCTCTTCCGCGAGGTTCTCGGCCAGGCGCTGGAACAGATCCGACAGAGCATCGAGCGGGAAGTCGCCTCCGCCCAAGGCCCCCTCGAACGTGTGCGGGCCCTGGCCTGGGCCCACCTGCGCACCTTTGTGGAGCAACGCGATCTGGTCCGCCAGATCTATGTGATGATCTTCCTCCCGGAGGAGGCTTCCGTGTCCGTGTCCGACATCTTCCACAAGCAGAGCTGCGGATTCCGCACCGCGCTGGCCGACTGCTCGGCCGCAGGCTATCTGCCGCCCGATGAGGTGGAGGATGCCGCCCTGGTTCTGGTGGGCGCCCTGGAGTACGCCGGCGCCCTGTCCCTGCTCGATCCGGCCGCCGCCCGCCCCACCCGCGGCCTGGCTCACCGGATCCTCGAGCGCGTTCTGCCGTGGACGGCATCGTCGCGGCCCCTGAATCGCCTGGCTTCGCTTCTGCTACCTCTGCTCATCGCCGGGAGCCTGTCGCTGGACCTGGCGCAGGCCCGGACCGTGGAGGCCATTGCGGGCAGCTCGGTGCCGATTCCGCTGGAGACCTGCATCGCGGAGGCTCTGGCCCACAACAGCACGGTGTTGGCCGCGCGCGAAGGACGCACCGAGCTCTCCGGCCAGAAGAAGCAGGCGGTCGCCATCGGCCTGCCAACGCTCGATGCCAGCGGCACCTGGTCGCGCGGCCGGGATCCCAGCTTCGCTCTGGACCAGACCTTCGGAGGCGGTTCCGGCGGCCAGGTCGACTCGAGCGCCACCGGCCTGGACAGCCTCTTGGCGGGCTTCAGCTTCCTGCCGGCGCCCGAGGACATCGCGGCGCAGACCTTCTGGCGCACGAGCCTCAACGTCGGCTGGGAGCTGCAGCCCAGCCTGATCTACAACGCGGTGGGCGCCGCCAGCCTGGGCATCCGGCGGCAGGAGGCGCTGATCGCCGACACCGAGCATCGCACCGTTGAGGCCATCACCCGTGCCTATCACGCGGTGGTGATGGCGGGCGAACTGCTCGCGGCCGTGGAGGATGACATCACGGCCAAGCGCGAGTTCCTCGATATCACCCGGCAGCGGCTGGAACTGGGCTTCTCCACGCCGCTCGACACATTGCGGGCGGCCGTTGCGCACGCCAACCTGCTTCCGCAGCGTCGCAACGTGGCCCAGCAGCTCCGGGACGCCGGCTCGCACCTCAATGTGCTGATGGGCCGTGAACCCCAGGCCCCGTTGCGCCTCCAGGCCCAGGAAGTGATGGAACTCGATCCGATCGATCCCGAGCTCGCGGTCAAGGCGCTGCCCCGGCGGCCCGATCTGGTGGGGATCGATCTGATGACCCGAATCCTGGGGAAGAACCGCGGCGCCATCAAGGCCGCGCATCGTCCGGTGCTCTCGGCCAACGCCTCCTATGGCTACGTGACCGGCGAACTGGGCGACATGTTCGATACCGGCCATGACTTCTGGAGTGCCTCGATCACGCTGCGCGTCCCGCTCTTCGATGGGTTGCGCACCATGGGGCGGGTGCAGGAAGCCCAGGCCCAGCTGCGCCGCACCGAGCTCGAATGGATCGATGCGGCCCGCCGAGCCCGGCTCGAGCTGTTCTCCCTGCTTGGCGAACTGGAGGCGGCGCGCGCCAACTACCACGCCGCGCAACTGAATGCCGCAGCGGCCCAAGACGCCCTCGCGCAAATCCAGATGCGCTACGAGCTGGGCCAGGCCGACTATCTGAGCGTCCTCGACGTGCAGGCCGGCCGATCGCTGGCCCAGAGCAATTTGATCTCCGCCCGTCATGAGGTGCTCTCGGTGACCGCCTCGCTCAAGCGGGCCATGGGCTTCCGGCCCGATTCGACCCTGGCACAGATCCATGACCGTCTGAGGCAGGAGGCATCATGACATCGCAGCGCTTGCCATCGTGGGAGGAGAGTATGACGTTGGATACACAGCGGCCCGCCGTCCGGCCCCCCTCCGGAGGCCGCACCGCAGATCGGCCCCGGCCCGGCCGGCCGGCGCGATCCGTGACTGGCCGGCGGGAGCGATCCGTGACGGCCCTGCTGGCGGCCGGCCTGCTCGCCGTCACCGGGATGGCATGCGAGTCGGGGCAGTCCCAGACGGATAGCGCCAACGGTCAGAACGAGGTGCCGCGCAATGTGCGGGTGCTGACCATCGCGGCGGCCGATCTCGAGACGTTTCTGACGATCTCCGGTCCTACGCGGGCGCTGCAGGGTGCCGACCTGAGCGCCGAGGAAGGCGGCCTGGTGGCCGCCATCGCGAAGGAGAAGGGCGCGACGGTCCATTCCGGCGACGAGCTCATCCTGCTCGACCGCGGCCTGCTCGCGGCCGAGCAGGCCTCCGCGCAGGCCAACCGGGAGCTGCAGAGCTACAACACGGAACGCATGCGTCAGCTCCGGGCGGCGAACTCGATCAGCGAGCTCGAACTGCGCCAGGCCGAGACCCAGCTTCAGGATGCCCGGGCGCGCGAGGCGATGGCCCGCATCCGCTACGAACGCGCCGCCATCCGCGCCCCCTTCCGGGGTGTGATCGCCGACCGCTATGTGGAAGTCGGCCAACTGGTCTCTCCCGGGCAGCCGGTTGTGCGCCTGGTGGATCCCTACACCCTGGTTCTCAGGGCCGGCATCAGCGAAAAGGAGATCGGCACGATCTCGGCGGGCAAGATCGCCGCGGTCACCTTCGATGGGATCCCCGGGCAGTTCACCGGCACGATCCACTGGGTGGGAATCGAGGCCGACCGGCTCACCGGGAAGTTCCCGGTCGAGATTCATATCCCCAACCCGGATGCCCAGCTCCGTCCCGGTGTCATCGGCCGGGCGCGGATCTCCAAGGCGGTGCATCAGGATGTGGTCATGATCCCGCGCGACGCGGTCCTCTCCCGGCCGAGCGGGCCGGTGGCCTTTGTCGCCAATGGGCAACGGGCCGAGCAGCGCGTGCTCTCCCTGGGCGTCGACCAAGGACTCATGGTCATCGTGACCGACGGCCTGGCGCCGGGCGACCGCCTCATTGTGCGCGGACAGCGTGAGGTGCGCGCGGGTTCGGCGATCACGGTTCAGGAAGTGGCGGCGTCCAGCGACGGGAGCCGCCCGGGCGACCCCGATGTCATCAAGCAAGAACGAACCGTTTCCGAACGCTGGAGCAACGGCAACGAGAAGGTTCGCAGCTAGGGAGGCGGTTCGTGCGGATCACCGACATATCCATCAAGCGGGCGATGACCGTCTTCGCGCTGATGATCATGGTCGTCATCGTCGGGACCTCTTCCTACCTGCGCCTGCCCCGGGAGGCATCTCCGGACGTCAAGATCCCCTTCGTCATGGTGATGGCGCCCTATTTCGGGACCAGTCCCCAGGACATGGAGAACCTGGTCACCCGCAAGCTCGAGCAGCAGCTCAAGGGCCTGGCGGATCTGAAGGAGATGACCAGCATCTCCTCCGAGGGATTCTCCCAGGTGGTGCTCGAGTTCAACACCGACGTCGAGATGAGCGATGCCCTGCAGAAGGTCCGCGATGCGGTGGAGATGGCCAAGCCGGACCTGCCCCAGGATGTGCGCGAGGATCTTTCCATCATCGAGATCAGCTCCGACGACTGGCCGATCATGCAGATCGCCCTTTCGGCGCAGTACGACCCCATCCGGCTGAAGCAGGTCGGTGAGGAGATTCAGGAAGAGCTCGAGCGGATCCCGGGCATCCTGGAGGTGAAGCTCTCCGGCGGCGTCGATCGTGAAGTGCGGGTGGATGTCGACCCGCAGCGCCTGCGCTACTACGACTTGAGCCTGGTGGACGTGACCGATGCGATCCGCTTCGAGAATGTGACCATCCCCGGCGGCGATCTCGGGCTGGGCACCTACGATTACCAGGTCCGGGTCCCGGGCGAGTTCGAGTCGGTGGAGATCATCCCCAACCTGCTGATCAATCCCGGGGAGCCGGTCCCGGTCTACGTGCGGGATGTGGCCGATGTGCGGCTGGGGCTCAAGGATCCCGAGACGCTCTCGCGCCTCGATGGCGTCGCGGCCGTGACGCTCTCGATCACCAAGCGCAGCGGTGAGAATGTGATCCGCATCGCCGACGAGGTCAAGGCCACCGTCGAACGCCTCACGCCCGAGTTGCCCCCCGGCACCTCGGTGACGATCACCAATGATCAGTCCGTCTACATCAAGGACATGGTGGCGGAGCTGGAGAACAACATTCTCAGCGGCCTGATCCTGGTCGTGGCGGTCCTGTTCCTGTTCCTCGGCCTGACGAACTCCTTCTTCGTCGGGGTGGCGATCCCCTTCTCCATGCTGTTCAGCTTCATCATATTGAAGGCGCTGGATGTCACGCTCAACATCGTGGTGCTCTTCTCCCTGATCTTGGCGCTCGGCATGCTGGTCGATAACGCCATCGTGATCGTCGAGAACATCTTCCGCTACCGCGTGGCCGGCAAGGGGCCGGAGGAGGCCGCCCGGGACGCCACCCACCAGGTCACGACACCGGTCCTGGCCGCGACCCTGACGACGGTCTGCGCCTTCGGTCCGCTGGTCTTGTGGCCGGGCATCATGGGCGAGTTCATGAAGTACCTGCCGATCACGCTGATCGTCACCCTGGTCTGCTCGCTCTTCGTCGCACTGGTCTTCAACCCGGTCCTGTGCGCGCGCTTCATGCGGATCCCGGCCGACGCCGGCAGCCACAAGCGCCCCGGCGACCGCCTGCTGGCCTTGGGGCTGAGCAGTTACGAACCCACGCTGCGCTGGGCCCTGCGCCACCGGGCCGTGACCCTGGGAACGATGCTGCTGCTTCTGGTGGTCGTTTTCACACTCTTCATGCGATTCAACGCCGGGGTCGAACTGTTCCCCGACGTGGAACCGACCTACGCCTACGTCAGTCTGGAAGCGCCCTCCGGCACCCGGATCGAGCTGACCGATCATTACAGCCGACAGGTCGAGCAGGAGGTCCGATCGCTGCCCGATCTGAAGGCGTTCTTGACCGAGGTCGGCGTGGGTGGAAGCGGCGGCGGCCTGGTCGGCGGAGGCGCCGCCTCCCATCACGCGACCATCAGTCTCGAGTTCTTTCGCCAGGAGCAACGCAGCACCAACACCCGTCAGACACTGGAGGATCTGCGCTCCCGCCTGGCCGGCTTCACGGGAGCCCGCGTGATCATCGACAAGCAGGAGGAAGGTCCCCCGACCGGGGCGCCGGTGACGATCGAGATCTCCGGAGACGACTTCAGCCTGCTCGGCGAGCTGGCCGAACGCATCAAAGACCGGATTCGGGACATCCCCGGGTTGGTCGATCTGCAGGACAACTTCGACGCCGGGCGCCCCGAGATCCGCGTGCGGCCGGACCTGGAGAAGGCCGCACGCCTCGGTCTGCGGACCATCGATCTGGCCAGCACCGTGCGCACCGCCATTCACGGAGATGAAGTGTCGACCTACCGCGTCGGCGAGGATGAGTACGACATCATCGTCCGCCTGGCCCCGCAGGCCCGCCTGAGCACCGAGGATCTCGAAGATCTCACCGTCTTCTATGAGGGTCGCCACATCCCGATCACCGCCTTTGCCGAGATCTCCTACGAAACGGGCCTGGGCGCCATCCGGCGCATCGATTCGAAGCGCGTGGTCACCGTCACCGCCGAAGCGGCCGCCGGCTTCAACGGCAAGGCCCTGCTGGCCCAGGCGCAGCGCCGGCTGACGGACATGCCGCTGCCCCCGGGGTACTTTCTCGAGTACACCGGCGAGAGCGAAGACGAAGAAGAGGCTCGCGCTTTCCTCGGCGACGCCTTCGGGATCGCGCTCATGCTGATCCTCCTGGTCCTGATCACCCAGTTCACCTCCTTGACAATCCCGTTCGTGATCATGATCAGTGTGATCCTGTCACTGATCGGGGTTCTGACGGGACTGATGGTGACCCGCACGCCGTTCGGCATCATCATGACCGGGGTGGGCGTCATCTCTCTGGCCGGGATCGTGGTCAACAACGCCATCGTTCTGCTCGACTACGTCGTCAAGCTGCGCAATGACGGCATGGAGAAGATCGATGCGATCGTCGAGGCCGGCCGCACGCGCTTCCGGCCGGTGGTCCTTACGGCCGTCACGACCATCCTGGGGCTGATTCCCCTGACGATGGGCATCTCGATCAACTTCGGTCATCTCTTCAGAGGCGACCTGGCGCACGCCTTCATCATCGGAGGCAGTTCCAGCCAGTGGTGGGGCCCGATGGGAACCGCGGTCATCTGGGGCCTGGCCGTGGCTACCTTCTTGACCCTGGTCGTCGTTCCGGTCCTGTACTCGGTGATCGATCCGTTCGTCCGCGGGCTGCGCCTCGTCCTGATCGAGTTGCCCCGGCGCCTCCTGCGCGGCCCGCGCCGGGCCAAGGCCTAGGCCGACCCCGCGCTCATGCATCGTGCGCCCATGGCCGCTCGCTAGCCGCGCACGGCCCAGCGCAGGATCGAACCCAGTTTCGGCGGCACCCCCTGCATCAGGATGCCGACCCGGAAGACACGCCCGCCGCCCCAGACCGCCAGCGTGGTGAAGAGCACCATGCCGGCCAGCCCGGCCACCGGCTGCCACCATGGAATCCCCGCCGGCGTGCTCATCCGCAGCATCATCATCATCGGCGTCGCGGGCGGGAAGAGCGAGAGCACCGTCGCGAAGGTGCTCTCCGGGTGCTGCAGCACCGGCATGAGCACGAACATGGGGATCATGATCGGGATCATCGCCGGCAGGGTCAGGGACTGCGCCTCCTTGGCGTCGTTGCAGGCCGACCCGAGTGCCGCGAAGGTCGAGCCGAAGAGCGTGATCGCCAGGAGCATGAACGCGAAGAACCATGGCAGGATCGCGTAGGGCACGAACTCGGCCACACCGAAGCGCTCCGCGGCCAAGACCCCCACGGCGACATAGACCAGCGCTGCCGTCATGGAAACCGCCACACCTCCGATGACCTTGCCCAGCATGAATTGAAAGGGCGAGATCGATCCGAGCAGCACCTCGGCAATGCGCTGGCTCTTCTCCTCCATGACCGTGCTCATCAGCGGCATCGCCCCCATCATGATCATCAGGAACATCAGCATCGCCAGGATCAGCGGCACCCCGATCGCCTCGCCCTCGCTGCTCTGCCGGGCGGCCTGAATCCCGCCGCTGGCCGTATCGATCTGCAGCAGACCGAACCCCGGAACCGCAACCCAGGCGAAGATGCTGCCGGCCTGCGATTCCTCCAGCCCGGCACCGATCAAACGCAGCCTGCGAATCCGGTCATTGAGCGATCCGCCGATCCACTGACGCAGCTCATCGAGCGAGGCATTCTTGGCGAAGTACTTGACCTGGTCATCACGGGACGCGCCGGTCCCCTCCGGATCCACGACCTGGCCGCCGATGTCGACGAAGGCGTGCAGTTCGCCCTGCCGCACCTGGCCGGAAAGCTCCAGATGCAGGCCGTCCCGATCTGCCGGGCGATCGGGCATCTCGAAGAGGACATAGGCCGGCCGCACCTTCTTGCCGGTCTCAGGATCATGCACCATCTGCTCATTGCGCGCCTCGGCGGCCTGGATCAGGGCCTGCGCCAGCACGCCGCTGCGATCGATGATCGCCACGCGGCGGTCGGTCGTCTCGACCTGGTCCTTGAGCAGCAGCATCGCCAGGCCGCTGCCACCCATCAGCAAGGGCGCCAGCAACAGCCCGACAATGAAACCCTTGGTACGCACCGCGGCGCGATACTCCCGGGCCGCAAGCTTGAACACCTTACGCATGACGCGCCTCCTGGGCGCCGGGGCCGGCGATCCGCACGAAGATGTCATGCAGCGACGGCTTGGCGATCTCGAAGCTGTGCACCGGCGTGCGCTCCATGATCAGGCGCACCAGCGCCTGCGCGTCGGCCGCGGGCGCCATCTTGAGTTCTTGGAGTTGTCCGTGGTCGGTCAGCGATTCGACGCCCGGCAACCCGCGCAGCGCGGCGCCGCCCCCCGGAGCGCGAATGCGCAGCGTATCGCTGCCATAGGTGGACTGGATCGCATCCAGGGATCCGTCGAGCACCTTCTGGCCGCGGAAGATCATGAAGATGAAGTCGCACATCCGCTCGGCGACCGCCATGTCATGGGTGCTGAAGATCACCGTGGCGCCCCGCCGCTGAAGCTCGAGCACCGCTTCCCGCAAGGCATCCGCATTGACCGGATCCAGGCCGCTGAACGGCTCGTCCAGGATCACCAGCTCCGGTTCGGAGACGATCGTGGCAATGAACTGGACCTTCTGGCTCATCCCCTTGCTCAGCGTCTCGACCTTCTTGTCGGCCCAGGCGGCCAGATCGAGCCGTTCCAACCAGAACTCCACCCCGGCATCGACCTTGCGGCCGCCCTTGAGCTCTCCGTAGAAGCGCAGCAGATCGCGCACCTTCATCTTGCGATACAGGCCGCGCTCCTCCGGTAGATAACCGATCCGGTCGGTGCAGGCGCCGTCGAGCGGCTGGCCGAACACCCGGATCGCGCCGCGATCCGGGTAGATGATGTTCATGATCATCCGCAGCGTGGTGGTCTTCCCGGATCCATTGGGACCGATGAAGCCGTACACCGCACCGGCGGGTACCGTCAGCGACAGATCATCGACGGCCACATGGCTGCCGAATCGTTTCGTGATCCCCTCGAGCTCGACCGCGTTCATGCCCCCTCCTGAACTCAGCCCCGGTCCCCTCACGACCCACGCAGGCGCTGGTAGGCCGCCAGTGCCCGGTCTCGGGCCTGCGCATGATCCACCATCGGCCGCGGATAGTCCACGCCCAGCTTGACGCCGGCCCGGGCGAGAACCTCCCGCGGGGCCAGGTGCGGCCGGTGAATGTAGGCCGCCGGCATCCGCTCGAGTTCCGGAACGAAGCGGCGCACATACTCCCCCTGCGGATCGAACCGTTCCCCCTGCGTGACGGGATTGAACACCCGGAAGTAGGGCGCGGCATCGGCTCCGCATCCGGCGACCCATTGCCAGCCGAGTGTGTTGTTGGCCAGATCGGCGTCCACCAGCCTGTCCCAGAACCAGTCGGCCCCCGACTGCCACCGGATAAGCAGATCCTTGGTCAGGAAGGAGGCCGCCAGCATGCGCACTCGATTGTGCATCCAGCCGCTCTGCCAGAGCTGCCGCATGCCGGCATCGACGATCGGATACCCCGTACTGCCCGTCTGCCAGCGGCGCAGCTGCGCCGGGGCTTGCCGCCAGGGAAAGCGCTCGAACTCAGGGCGCAGCGCCTGACGGGCGCTCTCCGGGAAATGCACCAGCAGGTGATGGGCGAACTCCCGCCAGGCAAGCTGGCGCAGAAACGCCTCCGCCCCGGCGGCCGCCGGCCCACCCTCGCCGCTCTGTGCATGGCGCAGAACCCGCTGCCAGACCTGGCGGACGTTCACCTCGCCGAAATGCAGATGCGGGGAGAGGCGCGAGGTGCCCTCACGCGCGGGGACCTCGCGCCGCGTCTCGTAGCCGGCCAGCACCGAGGAGAGCACACGGCCCAGGCGCCGTTGGGCCCCGGCCTCTCCCGGCGACCAGTGCCGTGCGAAGTCGTCGGCCCAGCGCCCGCCGGGCAGCAGGCCCAGCTCCGGCAGCGACAGGGAGGCCGGCCAGGAATCCACCGGGCGCAGGTTCCGTGGGCTCGCCAGAGGAGCCGCGATCCGCCGGGTCAGCAGGCTGCGCCAGTAGGGCGTGAAGACACGATACGGCCCTCCGGCGCGGGTCTGCAGCATCCGCGGCGGCGTCAGGAGGCAACCGTCGACGAACTCGATCTCCACACCCGCGGCGCGGCCGGCCGCCCACAGCTGATCCTCGCTCAGCCCCCCCACGCTCTCATGGTGGGCATGGGCCACAATGCGCCGGGCGCCGGTCTCCTGCGCGAGCTTGAGCAACTCGGCCAGGCTGCCTCCCCGGCGCAGCACGAGCCGCGACCCGCGCGTGCGCAGCGCAGCATCCAGCGATTCCAGGGAGTGGTGCAGCCACCCGCGCGCCGCGCCGCCGGGCGGCCCATGCGGTTGCCCCTCCGGATCCCAGACGTAGACCGGGATCACGGCAGCCCCCGCCTGCAGGGCGCGCCGCAACGCGGGATGATCGCGCAGGCGCAGATCACGCCGAAACCAGAGCAAGACCGGGCGAAGTTGCCTCATGATTGCACCTCGAAGTCGAAATCGATCGCACTCTGTTCGCATCTCGAGAGCCAGTCTGGTAGAATGCGCGGGAACTCGACCTCACAATCCCGCCGGGGCGGGATCTTCTTTATTGCCAAGGAGGCAACCATGATTTCATTCCTGCAGCGCACAAAGCAATCCTATTCTCGGCCGGCCGCATGGTGGCTGGTCTTGCTTCTGCTTGGCGGCATCAGCGCCGCAACCGTCGGGAGCGCCGCGGCCGCGCTCGGCCCGGACGCCGGTGCGCAGGATGCGCAAGCCACCCTGCGTGCCGGCGGGGTCCGCGAGATGCCCATGCCGAAGATCGAGGAGATGGGACCGGCGGTCTACCTGGACGATCAAACCCTGCCCACTGCGCCCCCGCCCGAACCGCAGGTAGGCGACTCGTGGGTGTGGTGGCTCTGGGTTCACTGGCCGATGCCCCCCCATTTCGAACAGCGCACCTGCACGGTGCGCGGCCGCAGCGACCGCGCCTACGTGGTCGTCGAGGACACGCAGTGGAACGTGACCATCGACCAGGCGGATGTCGACATGATCCTGGAGCGCTGGGAGAACAGCAGCATCGGAGACTATCCGGACCAGGGCATCTACGATCTGAACTCGGCCGCCTTCGGCGATCCGCCGGACGAACTGGACGATGACCCCCGCATCTACATCATGTGGTTCGACTTCGGCATCTCATCCGATGGATTCTTCTTCTACTTCGACCAGTATCCCGAGGGCACCTTCCCGGGCTTTCACAGCAACGAGTGCGAAGTGCTCTACATGAACTGCGGGCACGGGCAGAACCCCAGCGGGGACTACATGATCTCGGTGATCGCCCACGAGTTCGAGCACATGATTCATTGGAAGTATGACGAAGACGAGCTCTCCTGGGTCGATGAGGGCCTGGCCGAGCTGGCCATGTGGCTCTACGGCCGGCCGGATGTGATCAGCGCCTTCAATTCCGCCCCGGACAACTCCCTGATCGTGTGGAACGGCAACTGGGCCGACTACATCAAGACCTATCTCTGGACGCTCTACTTCTACGAACGCTACGGAGGTGGCCCGGCTGTCTACGACGTCGTCCACGAGCCGCTCAATTCCATCGCCGGCTACGACGCGGTTCTGGACGCCTACGGGTACGAGGACGATTTCGACGAGGCCTTCGCTCACTGGACGGTGGCCAATTTCCTGGACGATCCGGACCTCTATGACGGCCGCTACGGGTACCTGGGCGACGAATTGCCGCCCTTCAATGTCAGCGGAACCTACAGCAGCTACCCCACCGGCACCCTCAACCGAACCGTCAACCACTGGGCGGCCGACTATTACCGCTTTCTGGGATTCGGCGAACAGACCTCCGTGCGTCTGGATTTCGACGGCGCCGATGGCAGCGGCTTTGCCGTCTTCGCGTTGAAGCTCGAGGCCGACGGCGGCACCCAGGTGATGCGCATGACGCTCGACCCACTCACCCAGGTCGGATCGATCGGTGTGGCGGGCTTGGAGAACCCGGCCGATGAGGTCATTCTCGTCGTGGCCAAGAACTCCGGCAGCGGATCGATCGCCTACTCCTTCTCGGCCCAGGATGATCCGGCCGCGATCGGTGATCACGATCCCATCGCCTGGGATGACCAGGGATCCTGGACGATTCCGCCACAGCTGGCGGCCGAGCCCAGTCCGTTCCTCGACGAGCTCACCCTCCGTTTCGAAGGGCTAGCACCCAGCACGGAACAGGCCGAGGTGACGATCTTCGATGCCGCCGGGCGCGGGGTGCGAACACTGACGGCCTCCGGGTCCGGGACCGTTCTTCGGCTGCAGTGGGATGGCCGTGATCGGCACGGCCGCCTCGTAGCGCCGGGCCTCTATCTGATGAAAGCCCGGCGCGGGAACGATCAGGCCCATACCCGGGTGCTTCGCCTCCAGTAGTCCTCCAGGGATGCGCGGGGCCATGGCCGCGGGGATCCGGCTCACGCAGGGGGTGACTCTTGCGTGAGCCGGCCCGGCGCGGCGCTCGTCCCCTGCCCGACGCGGCGCTCGTCCCCTGCCCGGCGCGGCGCTCGTCCCCTGCCGGGCGCGGCGCTCGTCCCCTGCCCGACCCTCTTGCCGCTGGCTGAATCGCGCCACCTCGCAGCCACCGCGCGGCGGGGCGCGATCCCCAGCCCCCGACCTCAGCTCCATGCCGGTCAGAATGGCTGAAATCGCGTCGCCCAGGACGGTTACGAACCGACTCACAAGATCCCAGCGGCGGACGCCGATGCATGCAGGGGGAAGCAGTGTACCCAAGAAGCCATGAAAGGCGCATGCATCTGAAGCCACCGGAAGCACCACAGGAGAAGCCATGAACGAGAAGCTCTTGGAGCAGATTGCCAGCTGTCCGCGGCTGCCCAGCTTGCCGGCCGCGGCCATTGAGGTTCTCCAGCTCTGCAGGCGGGACGACGTTGCGATCAGTGAGATCGCCCGGACCATCAGCCGCGACCCCGCCCTCTCCGTCAAGATCCTACAAACGGTCAACAGCGGCTACTACGGATTGCCCCACAAGGTCAGTAGCATCAGCCACGCCATGGTGCTGCTGGGCATCAACACGGTCAAGACCCTGGCGCTCAGCTTCTCCCTGGTCGGCAACCTGCGCGATCTGGGGGCCGAGGGCTTCGATCCTCAAATCCTCTGGCGGCGCAGCCTGATGTCGGCGGTCGGCGCACGCGGCGTGGCCTTGAAGCTTGGCGGCATCGACGGCGAGGAGGCGTTCCTGGCCGGCCTGCTTCAGGACCTGGGCGTCCTGGCCCTCCTGCAAGCCCTGGGCAAGCCGTATGTGAAGCTGCTCAAGGCGGCCGGGCCCGCCTTCGCGAACCTGCGCGAACTCGAACGGGCCAGTCTCGGGCTCGACCATGCCATGGTCGGCGAGCGCCTGGCAGCCCAGTGGAAGCTGCCCGAGGTGTTGCTGCAACCGATTCGCTACCATGAGTGCCCCGAGGAGTACCAACCCGGCGCCCCGCCCCCGATGGTCATCGCGGTGGCGCTGGGCGGGCTCAGCATGCAGCCGTTTCTGCCCGGCGACCCCGCCGATACCCGGCACGCACAGATCGATGCCTACCTGCGTGCGGCCCGCAAGTGGTCGCCCCTCGATGAGGAGGGCGCCGCGCGAATCCTCCAGTTCGTGGGTGACAACGCACCCGGACTGATCCGCCACTTCGACCTTCCCGAGGGCCCGATCATGGATCCGCAGGAGATTGTCGCCCAGGCCCAGGAGATTCTGGCGGACCTGACCCTGCGAACTCAGCTGGAGGCGCAGCAAGCCCTCGAGCAGGCCGCGCAGATCAGGCAGCAGGCCACCCTGGATCGCCTCACCCAGCTGATCAACCGCGGCGGGTTCGAGGACCGGTGGGCCTACCACTTCGCACAGGCTGCTCAAACCGGTCAGACGCTCAGCTTGATCATGCTGGACCTCGACCACTTCAAGTCCATCAACGACACCCACGGCCATCCGGCCGGTGACCGGGCGCTGGCTCACGCGGCCCAGATCGTGCGCGCCCTGTTGCCCGAGCACGGCTGCGCCGCGCGTTACGGCGGCGAGGAGTTCGCCGTCATCCTGCCCGGCATGGGCGCCGCGGCGGCCTTCGAACTGGCCGAGGCGATCCGCGTCCGGCTGGCCGCCGCGCCGATCGTGGTGGACGGGGCCGTGACGGTGCCGATCACGGCCAGCCTGGGGGTGGCGACGATGCGTTCCAGCGCCAGCCATGAGACCCCGGAGCAAATGCTGGCCGCCGCCGATCAAGCCCTGTACTTGGCCAAGAACGCCGGCCGCAACCGAGTCGCCGCCGACGAAGCGCTCCGCGCGGCCCCCGGACCGTCCGCGGCCGCCGACGAAGCGGCTTGAGAGAAACAACCGGGGACACACTCCACAACCGTAGAAACGCGGGCCCGCTGCCGATGGTTCTTGCGGGAAGGGGACCGGCAGGCGGGCGCGGTCCCGTGCGCGAAGGAGCCGGCCTGACCGGCTCGCTCGGACAGGGAGGACACATATGCAGTCGAACCCGACCGGATGGCAGGCGCTTTCGCGTGATGCCCACGCCTTCGCGCGCTACC
>CAYQJL010000007.1:0-3479 GCA_964417675.1 uncultured bacterium
CTTCAGGTTCCTCGTGAGGCCTATCGGAACGCCCCCTGAGCGGTCAGGACCGCGGCCAGAAATGCCGAGAAATGGCCGGCGCGATCTGCGGAATGTAAGTCAAGGGCATCTACCAGGGCCAATATGCCTTCGCCACCCGCAACATCGTCACGATCTACCTGCTGGTCTAACGGCTGACCGTGTGTGCGTCTCGAAGACCCCACATCCTGATTGCGACGGAGCAGTCGTAGCACATTTCAGTCGCCACGAACGGCCCGCAAGGAAGTTGAGATTATGCCATGGATGCCTGTGCCTGGCCCTAGGCTCTTCCGGCCAGGAATCTGTGCGGGATGACGCGCCGCCAGCAGGCGGGGATTGGCCCTGAGCCGCGGGGCGCAGTAGAATCCCCGGCATGTCTACCCAGGTGCGTGCGAAGCGCGCGGACCCGTCCGCAAGCCAAGGCCTCGACCCAGACCGGCGGCATGCCGTCCTGTCGGTCTATGCCACCTCCTTCCTGATGGGCGCGATCAGCATGACGCTGCCGGCATCGAGCGTTGTGCTGCGGGAGGCCCTCGGTCTCGGCGACACCCTCTATGGATCGCTCTTTCTCATGATCTATGGCGTTGGAATGGTCGTGTCGCTTTCCAACGCCTGGATTCTGAAGCGCTGGAGTCTGCGCCGGCTCTTCTTGACCGGCTTGGGCTTGCAGGTCGCGACCCTGCTTCTGATGGCGGCGAGCCCGGGGCTGGCCCGCTGGAATCCGGCCGGGTATGGCGCGTTGATGCTGGGCGCGGCCCTCTTCGGAGTGGGGGCCGGTGCCAGCGGAATCACGATCAACACGGCGGCCATGGAGATCTTCCCGAGGTCTCGCAGCGGCGCACTGGCGGCGCTCCACGGTTCCCTGGGAGTCGGCGCGGCCCTGTGGCCGCTGGTCGTGGCGGTCCTGGCGCGGGCGCGCCTGTGGCCGCTGGCCCCGCTCTTGTTGTCAGGAGTGGCCGCCGGACTGACCCTGATGGCAAGGCGCAGGCCGATCCGGGGCCTGCAACACGAACTGGTCGCGGATCATGGGCGCCGGGATGTTCCGGGGCGCCTGTGGGGATGGTCGCTGGCGATCCTTCTGTATGGAGCGGCGGAGAGCGCCCTGACGGCCTGGGTCGTGATCTATCTGACCGAGGATCGCGGCGCCTCCATGGCCGTCGGCGCCGGTGCGCTGACCGCATTCTGGCTCTCGCAGACCGCCGGCCGCTTCGCCATGACATTCGTGACCCGCCGCCTGCACCCAGCGCGGGTCGCGCCCGTCCTGATCCTGGCGATGGTGTTCGTGTTTCCCCTGGTGGCCGACTGCCCCGGCGATGCGCGCGCCTACCTGGTGTACGCCCTGGCCGGGCTGGCCTGTTCGGGCATCTTTCCGCTGCTCCTGGGTTTGGCCACGGACGAGACTCCCCGGCGGGCACCGCTGGTGACCGCCCTCTTCTCGGCGGCCGTGGTCTTGGGTCTGGCGGTGGGGGGATTCGGACTGGGACCGCTGCGCTCTCTGCTGCCGTTGCAGGCCATGTACAGAAGCCTCTCGGTCGCGGCCGCCCTCACGCTTGTGCTGGTGTTGTTCCTGCTTCGAGGACACCTCCGGGCCGTTGCACGATGAACAGCTCGCCGGTCGGCGGCACGCGACGCGCCGGTCACGGTAGAGGAAGCATGGGCATCGGGGGCATTCGGCGGATCTTCTCATCGATCGGCGCGAGCATCCGATGCATGTGCGGGCCACTCTCGGTCGTGTCCTCCAGGTTCCGAAGCTGTCCGAGGACGTGGGCGGCGCTGACGCCGCGAGAGGTATCGTCTTGCGGCAGTGCAGATACATCGCTGTGTTCCCTCCACAGCCCTTTTCACGCACCGGGAAGACGGCTACAATCGCGTGCCGAACCAGCGACAGCCGGTTCCGCGCGGAACCGGCCCCCAATCTGGAGGACCGTCATGACGCATCTGCGCTTTCCGGCCATCCGTTTCCATTCGATGGACACTGCTGCCTTCATCGTACTCGGCCTGTTGGTCCTGGCAGCGAATCCGGCCGCCCCCGTTCAGGCGTCGGTTGGCGATGAGGCCGGCCGCCCCCCAGACACGCCGCTCTACGAGCCCGGCTACGACGATCCGGTGCTCGAGGAGTTGCGCGAGGAACGTGAGGCGCTCCTGGCCGAGCGCGACTCGCTGCGCAAGATCGTCGATGAGCGCTACGCCAAGGAGGCCGAGACGGAGAAGGACGAGGCGCTCGAGCTTCGTCTGGATTGGTCGGCGATCCAGAAGCCGGTCAGCCCCGACCTGTTCACGAGCGCCTTCCACTTTCCGCCCCAGCCGCAGTACGCCACCGGCACCTGCTGGGCGTTCGGCTCGACCTCCTTCTTCGAATCCGAGGTCCACCGTCTCACCGGACAGCAGGTGCGGCTCTCGGAGATGTGGACCGTCTACTGGGAGTGGGTCGCGAAGGCGCGCCGGTACGTCCGTGAATACGGCCACTCCAACCTCGGCCCGGGGTCCCAGTTTCACGGCACCCGCGAGGTCTACCGGCAGTACGGCGCGGTGCCGCTGGATGCCTACCCTGGCATTCTTCGCGAGGACGGCCGCCACGACCACAGCCTCATGACCAAGGAGATCCACAGCTACCTGCGTTGGGTGAAGGAGAACGACTTCTGGTTCGAAGAGAAGGTGATCGGCTACGTCCGTATGATTCTCGATGAGTTCATGGGCTCACCCCCGGAACACTTCGAGTACCGGGGACGCACCTGTACACCCCAGGAGTTCTGCGAGAATGTGCTCGAACTCACCATGGATGACTACATCGAGATCTGCTCGACGCTCCGCGAGCCGTTTGGCGACTGGATGGTCCTGGACGTGCACGACAACTGGAGGCGGCGCAACGACTACCTCAACCTGCCCCTGGAAGACTTCTACCGCGTGATCAAGTCAGCCCTCCAAGACGGGTACACTGCCGCGCTCGGCGGAGATACCAGCGAACCCGGAGTCGACGGCCGGCAGGATGCCGTCGTCGTTCCCAGCTTCGACATCCCGGGCGAGTGGATCAATCAAGCCAGCCGCGAGTTCCGCATCTACAACCGCACCACCACCGACGATCATGGCTTCCATCTGGTCGGCTATCTGGAACTGGACGGCCGCGACTGGTTCCTCGACAAGGACAGCAACCGCAGCTCGCGGCTGGGCGAGCACAAGGGCTACTTCTTCTATGATGGCGACTACATCCGCCTCAAAATGCTGAGCGCGATGGTGCACCGCGACCGCTTGGCGGGGCTCTTGCCGGCGCAGGGACCGGGGCCGGCCGGCAAGTAGCCCTCCGCCTTGTCCGCGCCCAGGTGCAGCCCAAAGTTACGTTGCGAAATCCGGATTGAGCCACCTTCCTCGCGTCTGCCTCACATGTGTTCGCAAACCTTACTCGCGTCTGCCTCACATGTGTTCGCATACCTTACTCACGTCTGCCTCGCACGTGTTGGCAAACC
>CAYQJL010000008.1:0-6083 GCA_964417675.1 uncultured bacterium
GCTGGCGATCGTCGGCAATCCCCCGTGGCGGCGGATCGGCGCCCGCCGGGAAGCACACTATGGCAAACTCGAAGAGGCCGGCCTGTACGGCGGGCGCGATGGGAGGCCGCTCTAGATGTTCTTCGTTCTCGGTACCGGCCGCTGCGGCAGCACAACGATTGCCAGGGTGCTCGACTCGCTGCCCGGCCTCGCCTGCGTTCACGAACCCGAGCCCTATCTGGTGCGCGAGGCCTACGACTATCTGGCCGGCTCGCTCTCGAAGGACGAGCTCATCCAGCGGCTGCGGGAGACGCGCGGAGGCCATCCGGCCCAACCCCGCTACGGAGAGTCGAATCAGAAGCTGTCCTTCATGGTGGCCGCGTTGCGCGCGGCGTTCCCAAAGGCGGACTACCTGTGGCTGATTCGCAACGGCCTCGCTGTGGTCGCCTCGACCTACTATCGCGAGTGGTACATTCCCAACGAATGCCACAAGGACGAGTGGTCGGCCTACCGGATCCAGGGTGGCGTCGTAGGCGCGGTGGCCCCGGACGAATGGGCCCGCATGAACAGCTTCGAGAAGAACTGCTGGTACTGGTCCTGGACGAACCGGAAGATCCGGCGCGACCTGGAAGCGCACGGGGCTCGCTGGAAACTCGTGCGCCTCGAGGATCTGGACGCGCAGGTGCCCGAGATCGCTTCCTTCCTGGGCGTCGCGGCGCCTGCAGCGGTGGAGGTGCCCGTCCTGAACCTGGCCCGCAGCGGCAAGGGCAAGACGACCAAGGTCAACTACTGGGACCATGCCCAGCGCCAGACCTTCACCCGCGTCTGCGGCCCGCTCATGGATGAGCTCTATCCCGGCTGGCGCAGCGCCCTCGAGCTCAGTCTCTACGAACGTGTGCGCAACGAGATGTTGCACCCGCTGAGCCGGCGCAGCGCGTTCGGGCGCGGCTGCGAAGCCATCCTACGCCGCCTGCCGCGCGGCTGGCGCCGCCCGATCCGGCAGTTCGCCGAAGGCCGCCGAAACTAACCCGATCCGCCGGGCCGATTGTCAAGGCGCTCGCGGCGCCGGGCCTGCGCGTTCATGAGGCTCGGCAGGGCTCCATGGTGGGCCAGCGTCTCCCGGACCTGGTAGCTGTTCCCGCGCTTGAAGAGGCGCAGCGTCAGTTGCCGGCCGACACCGCTGGAGAGGTGGGGATGTCCCTGCCACCGCAGGGGCGAGATCGGGAACAGCCGATGCGACAGCACCTCGAAGAAGCGCGGACCGGCCAGGAAGCATTGCAGATCGAACCACTGCGTGAGACGGCAGCCGCTGTTCGGATCCGCCTGCCGGCGGAAGCGCACCCACTTGCCGGTGGAGGGATCCTCGGGGAAGGTGATCAGATTGAGAACCGCCTTGCGGGGATCCTCGATCGCCGCCCACGCCCGGCGCGACTCGGCGAAGAAGCCCTGCGCCAGTTCGACATCGTCCTGCAGGAAGTAGCTCAGCGCCGGCCGCACCTGCCGGGCAATGTGCAAACCGAGAGCATAGGTCTTCCACAACCCCGCCTTGCCGAGATTGCGCCGGGCGCGCAGATAGAGGCCGCGTTGACCGAAGAGCCGTTGGACCGCGGCCGGGACTCCGCCATACGGCGGCTCGCTGGCGTCGTCGACCACAACGACAGCCATGTTCTCATCGCCCGCCGAGTGGATCGATTGCAGCAAGCCCTCGCAGGCGGCTTCCCGATTGTAGGTCATGACAAAGACCAGCGTTCTCGGCTCGGTGATCGGCGAACCGGCTGCGCGCTGCCCGGCGGGGCGCCCGGTGGGGCACCGATTGGGGGGCTCGGCGGGGGCCTCGGCAGGGGCGGCCAGCGGACTCAGAATCGCCGGCGTGGCCGCCGGTTCCCACAGGCCCAGGAGTTCATCGGCCGACGGTCCCTTGAGCAGGGAACGGTTGCTTCTGAAGGCGCGCGTCTCCAGCCAGTTGTAGATCCTGCGGCGAATCATGCCCTCTCCCCGGGGTCCGGCGCCCATGAGGGTCACCCCGGATCCGTTGGATGCGTGGATCTTCCCCGGCGGCGGGACCGGGCGCCTCGAGCCGGATGATCACCACCGGAGATTCCCCTACGCAACCCGAAAGTGGCCCAATCCCGAACGGCACCTGCGCCGGATGGGCCGCCGGTCGGAGCTGCACCTGCGCCGGATGGGCCGCCGGTCGGAGTTGCACCTGCGCCGGATGGGCGACCGGGCCGTGCCGCACCTGCGCCGCAAGCGGGCGCACCCCGGACGTGAACGCAACCACGGATTGACAGTCACCGGAGACTCAATGACACTCCGGGACAGTGCCTTGCGGCGGGTGTGGCGGGCAACGCGGGTTGCGCTCCGATGGTGGACGCCTCGGCGCCACGAGTTCCCACACCAGGCGTTCTGACAGCCAAAGAAGGGGCCTGTTCTTGGACAGCGGGAGCACCGCCCAGCCCATGCCACCGCCGGTGGCGATTCCCCAACCGCGGCCCCTGAGCGTCGCGCTCTTGCTGTGGGCCGTGCTCTATGCGTTGCTGACCGCGGTTCTGATGGAAACCTCGCTCTTGTTGGCCTGGCTCCCGACCGTCTTCGTGCTGTTCCTGATCCCCCTTCTGAGAAGCGCGCGCTCGGGACCGATCCTGCTCCTGTTCCTCATCCCGTTGCTCTCGGGAATGCCGCGCGGCGCGATCGTGCCCTTCCTGCGGGCCAACGAAATCGTGCTGGCCATTGTGTTCGGCACCTACCTGGCCGTGCTCTTGCTGGGCAAGAAGCACCGTCCGGAGACCTCCTTTCTGGAAAAGGGATTCCTGTTGCTCCTGGCGGCCCGCAGCATCCTTCCGCTGGTGGCGCACCCGTTGGACTTCGCCGCCGATCCGACCAAGCTGGTCAAGTTCTTCCTGGCCCCGCTCCAGTACTACTTCATCTACCGGCTCGTGCTGGGCGCCGTGAAGAGCCGCGGCCACATTCTGATTCTCATGCGCGTCATGATGGCGGCCGGTGTGATCGTGGCGGTGGTGGGTCTGCTGCAGATGGTCCGCTTCCCGGGATTGGCGCAGCTGTACGGCTTCTACTACCCCTCGGCCGAGGCCGTCTACACATTCCTGCACAGTGTGCGCGTGACCTCCCTGTTCCACTCGCTGTCCGGAGGCACGGTGCGCCAGTTCCATGGCGGCGGGTGGAACGTGGCCGGATTCTACTTGGCCCAGTCGATTGCGATCGGCATCGCTCTGTACCGGCTCGAATCCCCGGGACTGGCCCGCCGGATCCTGGCGATCGCACTGGCGCTGTTCGCGCTTGTCCTGGTGCTCACCTTCTCGTTCACCTCGATCCTCTCGCTGCTGGCAATTGCGATCTACGTCGGGTACCGGCAACGGCGTCTGCGCCGCTACCTGGCCCAGGCCGTTCTACCGGTGCTGATCTTCGGTGTGATCGCCTCCATCTTCTTCGCCGACGAGTTCGCCCAGCGCATGTCGCTCCAGTTCCGCGGGTCGTGGATTCCGCACACGATGATGGCCCGCTTCGATTTCTGGATCTACGAGGCCCTGCCCGCCGTGGCCCGGCACCTGGTCCTGGGATTCGGCCCCTCGCGCTACGATTGGATCGCCTCCGAGAGCGTGTATCTCTATCTCATCGCCAACTGCGGAATCGTGGGATTGGCCGGATTCATCTGGTTCCTGGTGATGATCTGGAAGAGATTCTCGGCCCTGAGCCGCCGGCATGCGGCCAACTCGCTGGCCGGTATCATGAGCCTGCTCTCGCTCGGCCTGCTGCTGCAGATCGCGCTGGCAAGCACCACAGGGCTCTACTTCGAGTTCTCGGGCGCCAGTGAGCAGATGTGGGCCATCTGGGCCATGACGATCGCGGCCGATCGCATGACGAACGGGCCGGATCGGTCGGCCCGCGGCGTTTGAGGTCACCGTAGGATGGCCGCGCGCCGCCCGCGCGCCGACCAGGCGGATGAGCCAAGGAGACAGGGTTGTTCATTCGTTCTGTGACCTGTTCGGCTGGGCTCTTGCTCGTGCTGCTGGGCGCCGGCGCGATTACCGAGCTGGGCAAGACCTACCCCACCTTCGTCAGCAAGGCGGTCCGCGCCTGGCGGGTCGGCCGCTCGCTGACGGCCGAGCAAAGGCAGCTCTCTCTGCATCACGATACCTATCAGGTGCTTCTGTATGTGCGCAGCTGCACGCCCTCCGATGCCGTGATCCTCCTCCCGCCGCGGGAATACATCATCCAGAAGACAGGGCAGATCTGCCTGCTGGCCAGTCCCTCCTCGGCCTACAGCTTTCTGCACCCCCGCATCCCGGTGCACTACGGGGAGGCCTCGCCCTATGCGGACAGAGTCACCCATCTTCTGGTGTGGGAACACTGGGGCCTGGACCGCCTGTCCCCGGCGCGGACGCCCACCGAGGCCAATCGAATCGCTCTCATTGAACTGGACCCGGCCGGCGCGCGTTCCGCTGCCGCGAGGCAGCCGTGAACCCGGCGGCCAGCGCCGCGGCGCCGGCGGCCGATGCCGTCGTCAGCAGTCCGGCCGGAGCATGGGCTCTGGGGCTGTTGGCCCTGGCGCTCCTGGGGCACGGCTTCTTCCGGCTGCTCGTGCGCCTGCACATGCTGCGCGAAGGACAGGCCCTGGAGCGGATCGGCTGGCGCATTCTCCTGGGTCTGGCGGCCATTCCCTGGGTGTGCATGATCCTCGACCGGGCCCACATCCCGATCACGCGCGGTTCCCTGCTGATCTGCGCCGTGCTGGTGGCCGCCGCCGGCTCGGTCGTGGGAGTCCGGTCACGGGCCGGCGGCGGATGGAGACGCCGCTTCACTGGGAAGCGCCGGACCCTGTGGGACCGTCGCGCTGTGCGGGATCGGCTCGGCGCGTGGTCCCGCCCGCTCGTCCGGGCCCCCGCCGGTCT
The DNA here is from genome assembly GCA_964417675.1 of uncultured bacterium. Classification (GTDB taxonomy): domain Bacteria; phylum Eisenbacteria; class RBG-16-71-46; order CAIMUX01; family WJJG01; genus CAYQJL01. The sequence goes on from CAYQJL010000008.1 coordinate 4,890, forward strand.
TCTGCTGACCCTGGCGGCGGCCCTGGTGCCGGTCCTGAGCTACATGCATGTCCGCTACGTACCCCCCTGGGTCTACGATGCGCTGGTGGGCTATGACCTGGTGGGTAAGATCATGGCGGTCGAGGGCCGGATCCTCTCTTCGATCTTTCAGGTGATCGACTTCAACGCCCAATGCATCTATGCCCCCTTCACGGCCACCAATCAGGGCTTCTGGTACCTGTATGCGGCCGACATGCCGAAGCTCTGGATGCCGATCCTGTCGGCCGGGTTCCTGATGGTGCTTTGGTCGCGGGTGCGCGGGTGGACCGGATCGATAACCGCGGCGGGACTCGTGCTCTTCCTGCTGCATGCGCCCCGTGAGCTCAACTTCCATCTCACGGTGGGACAGACCGACTACCCGAGCATGGTCTTCACCTCACTGGCCATGCTGGCCCTGGTGGACGACCTGAGGGCCGAGCGGGAGTCGCCTCATCGATTTCGCGAGACGGCCTTGCTGATCTGCCTGGCCACGACGGCCCGCGCCGAGAACGTGCTCTTCGCGCTGGCCCTGATGGTGGCCGGCTTCTGCCTGGCCCGCGGACGCCGTTGGCACGCCGCGCACATCCTCTGGCCGGCGGCCGGGTTCTTCGTTCTGTGGAATCTCTACTTCGTGCAGGTTCTGATGGACTACACCCCCGCACGCCACTTCCGTCCGACACTGGAATGGGATCCGGACCGGGCGGGCACGGTGTTGCACAACGCCTACGAGATCATCTTCCGGCTGGGCGCCTTCGGCGAACTGCCCTATCTGCTCCCCGCGACCGCGGGACTCTGGCTGGCCGGTCGCCTGCGCGGGCGCGGCGCGGCGTCCGCCGGACGGACGACCGGCCTGCTCTTGCTGATCCTGTTAATCTGCTTCGCCTGCTACATGCCCTACTTCTACCAGTGGGATCCCCAGTTGAATCCGCTCGATACGATGCAGCACACCTTCAAGCGCGGATTCTTCCGTTTCATTCCCGCCCTGCTGGTGGCCTTCGTCTGCACGCCCATCGTGTTGCGCGGCCTGCGGCTGTGTGAAGAACCGACGGCGGACGGGAGGCGTGGTCAGGCAGATGCCTAGACGGAAACTCGCCCGACGTGCAGGCTGTACATCCCTGTCCATGACCGCCATGTTTGAGACTTTGTCTCATCTATCGTGCCCCGGGGCACGGACTT
>CAYQJL010000009.1:0-7579 GCA_964417675.1 uncultured bacterium
TCGGCGGGGTTTCTGTCCGGCGATGGCTAGAACACCAGCAGCCGCACGATCACGCCGGTCCCGATCGCAACGAGCATGCTGGTCAGGGTGCCGATCAGATAGTAGTCGGCGAAATGTTGCGTGTTCAGCTCTTTGAACCGCGCGATCGATTTGGCGGCCAGCACGAGACCCAGGGCGCCCCATTGATTGAGCAGGACCAAGGTGAAGATGAGGACGCGCTCGAGCACCCCGATCGTGCGCCCCATGTTGTAACCCTCCGCCTCCCGCGGCACCACCTGAGGAAAACGCTCGAGTAGCAGGCGAACGATCGAGGTTCCACCCTTCCCGTTGAACGTCAGCCCGGCGGCCACGATGAGCCAGCCGGCGGCCTCCGGCATCCAGGTCGGATCGAAGGGCAGCAGGGGGCGGCCGAGAAGGTCAAGCTGCTGGAGTGCGTGCCACAGAAGCAGGATCAGCACCAGGTGTGCGGATTGATCCGCGAAGAACAGCAGCAAAGAGCCCGGCCAGCGTGCTTCCAGTTTGATCTTGATCGCGTCCAGGCCCGCGTGAGCCACGGCCAGCAGCAACACGCCGCCCACCAGCGGCGGGTTCCAGAAAGGAAGCACCAGGAGCAGGTGAACCAGGAAGGTGAGGGCGGCGTGCAGGAGCAGATAGGATGCCCGCTCGCGCTTGCGCTGCGCGACGCACGCTGTTTGAACGAAGAAATCGGCGAAGAGATGTCCCACGATCAGGAGCGTGAGGAGGATCTCGGCCGGCGTGTCGATCCTGAGCGACCAGGGGGGCATTCCCATCTCCTTGTGAAGCGGACCCGGGAGCTGCGCGGGGCCGTCATCGTTCGTACTCGTCAAATAGCAGCCGCAGGGACTCCTCGGCCTCTGTGATCGGTCCGTACATGGCGCCGCGCAGCGCCTTGTGGACCGTGGGTGTGGCGACACCCCGCCGGAGGGCGACGTCCTTCTGCGTTGGGCTGTGCCGCATCTGGGCGACGGTCTCGGCCTGGGTGGCGGTCCAGCCGCTGCGCACCTGGCCGATCAACCCGAAGATGCCGTTGAGGATCCGGTCGCGCTCCTCGCCGAATCCGGCCACCGTGACCCAGCGATCCTCATCCTTCCCGCGGATGATGGCCTCGCGCGCCGCATGGAAACAGGGACCGTCCATCCCGATCGCTTGCGGCTTCAACGTCGTGCTCAGCGGGCCCCAGCCCAGGCCGAAGCGGGTCGGCACGGCGGGGAGGGTCGCGTCGTAGAGCGCCAGCAGGGGCAAGACGTCCGCGGGATGGTGGAGCAGGCCCTGGAATTCGTCACCGACGGTGATCACCAGGGAGGATGCCAGCTGCCCGGACAGCTCACGGTTGGCCCGGGCCAGGGCACCCTCGAGTTGCTCCTGGATCCGGCCGCGGTCGGCAGCCTGGCGCGAACGCCGCAGATCGCCGATCACGGCAAGGTATCTGTGTTCACCTTTATCGGCTAATCGATCCATGATTAGCCAAAATAGACAAATTCACGCCGCCTGTCAATCCTGCGATGCTGACCGTCCAGCCCGCGACCGGACGAATCTATATGGAGGTTCTGGTCACAAGACAGCCAAAACAGACTAATTCAGTGTACATTAGCCTCTATAGGCTTGTGTCCATGTCAGCGCGGGGGAGTGGGTACGGATTCCGCATGCCCGCCCGCAGGCCCACGGGCGCCGGGGGTTAGGGGGTGCTCATCACGATTCTTCGGACCACAACCGACTTCTTGCAGATCCCTGGTCCGAAGCCTACCCTTGCGCCGAATCATCATGCCGGCCAGGCTGTGGCCCGAGGATTCGGGAATCCCGACCCTCACCCGGTCCATCACCACCAATCCTCGGGTCACAACCTGGCGGTTCAGGTCGGGACTCCATCGGAGGATTCATGCGAAGTGACATGCCCGTGAGGCGGAGGGTCCGGGAGAGGATCCTGGCTTCGGGAGAGCGTTCACCGGCCCGGTCGCCCTGCGGACGCGCGCCCCGCGGACGCGCGGCCCGCGGTTGCCTGCTGCTGGTTGCCTTGCTGGCGTTCGCGTGGTCGGCGGCGGATATCTGCCTGGCGGCGACCCTGTATGTCGCGGCGGATGGGACCGGGGAGTATCCGACCATCGCGGCCGCCATCGCGGCGGCGCAGGAGGGTGACCAGATCCATCTGCTGCCTGGTGTCTATGCGGGCGAGGGCAATCGCAATCTGAGCTTCCAGGGCAAGTCGATCGAGGTGTGCTCCTCCACGGGGGATCCGCAGGCCTGTACGATCGACTGCAGCGCGGGCGGGGCCATGGCCCGGGCCTTCGCGTTCTTCTCCGGGGAATCCCCCGAGGCCCGCCTCACCGGGATCACCATCGCCGGAGGCCGCGCGCAAGAGGGCGGCGGCATCCTCTTCTCGCTGGGCGCCAGCCCGACGGTGTCGCAATGCATCTTCCGCGAATGCACGGCGGATCGCTTCGGCGGGGCGATCTACTGCCAGGGCGGCTGCGCACCGCTGATCGAAGCCTGCATCTTCCTGGAGAATGAGGCGATGGTGTTGGGCGGGGCCTTCTTCGCCGACGTTGCCGCGGCGCCGGCCTTCCACCAATGCACCTTCGCCGGCAATCAGGCCAGCAGCGGCGGCGCCCTGTTCACGCGCGATGCCGCGGTCGAAATAGAGGGATCGACGCTGCAGGGCAATCTCGCCGGTGCGGCGGGAAGCGGCATCTACTGCGATGGCAACTCAACACTCACCGTGGAGCGAACGCTGATCAGCGGAGGCCTGGGCGGGGAAGCGATCTACTGCGATGATGCTTCCAGCGCCGACCTTGCGAACAGCGACCTGTACGGCAACCAAGGCGGTGATTGGACCGGCGCGCTGGCCGGTCAACTGGGAGTAAACGGCAATTTCAGCGCCGACCCCGAGTTCTGTGAAGTGGACCCCCTGGGACGAATGAACTGGTCCCTGCAATCCGATTCGCCCTGCGCGCCGGACCAGGCCGGTGTGCTCGTGGGCGCCTGGACGGTCGGCTGCGACGACACTCCGGCGCACCGCACGAGCTGGGGCCACATCAAGTCGCTCTTCACGGGCTCTTCACCGACACGACCCGCACACCGTGGGCCCCGTTGTGGAGATCCCGCGCACGGTGTGCTGAGGTAGACAGGGGAGAGGAAGATGAAGCTGAATGCGATCGGCGGGTGCCGGGGACGCAGCTGTGCCACGGGAGTGGCCCTGGCGTTGATCGGCCTGGCAAGCCTGTGGCCCGCCGGGGCCGCCGCGTCCGCGCCTGCCAGCGGCGCGGACGGCATGGCCGAGAGCGGCCGCGACATCAGCGCCGCCGAGCTCGCGGCGACCGAGGCGGAGATTGCCGCGTTTCACCGGGAGCATTACGGCAGCGAGCTCGATTCGGAGCTCGTCGCCTACCATGCGCGCGAACTGGCGCGCCTGCGCGCGCGCAACGAGGCCATCGGCGCCAGCTGGACGGCGGGTCCCACGGGCATGGTGCGCTATAGCGAACAGGAGTTGGCGGGGATTCCGGGGCTGCGCCTCAGCGAGCCCGAACGGCGCCGGGTCGCCCAGCTCGAGACGATGTGGCATTCCCGCGAGTCTGGATCCGCCCGCGCCGTCCAGCCCGATCCACTCCGCGGCGACCTGCCGGCGGCATTCTCCTGGCATCCGCACGGCGTCACCGGGATCCGTGATCAGGGTAGTTGCGGCAGCTGTTGGGATTTTGCGGCCTGCGCGGCGCTCGAATCGGCGATCCGCATTCATGGGGGCGAGATCCTGCACCTCTCCGAGCAGCAGGTGCTCTCCTGCGCAACCCCGGGATGGGGTTGCAGCGGCGGCAGCGCGAGCATCGCCTGGCGGCATTTCCGCGATCATGGCGCGGTCAGCAATGCTTGCATGTTCTATCGCGCCGATGACACCGAGCCCTGTGTGGAGGATGAATGCGAACGGATCGCGGCGGTCAAGAGCTGGATCGACATTCCCGGCAACATCGAAGCGATCAAGAGCGCGGTGCTCGAATACGGACCGGTGACGACCGGCTTCACCGTGTACAACGACTTCTTCGGATACGACAGCGGTTGCTATGAGCGCGAGGGCGACGACCCGATGAACCATCTGATGGCCATCATCGGATGGGATGACACCCTGTGCGACGGCCAGGGCGCCTGGGAGGTCAAGAACAGCTGGGGGATCAACTGGGGCGTCAATGGACGCGCCTGGATCAAGTACGGCAGCTGCAATATCGGATCGTACGTTCAACAGGTGTTCTACTACCCGGCCACAGATCTGGAGTGGTACGCCACCGATGTCGACGATGTCTCCAGCGGCGATGGTGATGGCTGGTTGGATCCGGGTGAGACGGCCGAGCTGGTTGTCACCATCCGCAATGGGATCCTGGCCGAGCCGAAGATGGGCGTCAGCGCCGCGCTTTCGACGTCCTCCGATCTGATCACGATCACCAGTGCCGCGGCCACCGGCGGGGATCTCGACGGGCACCAGACCGGCACGCTCGATCCACCCTTTGCACTCACCCTCGATGCCGGGATGCCGGTGGGCGAGACGGTCTGGTTCTATCTCGAGCTGGGCGCCGAAGGCGCCGCGAGCGTGATCGACTCCTTCTCGCTGGTCGTCGGCGATGTGCCCATCCTGCTTGTCGATGACGACTCGGGGTCGGTGGCCGATCCGTTCTTCCGCTCGGCGCTCGACGCCCTGGGCCTGGGCTATCGGGTGTGGGACACCGAGTCCTTCGGCGCCCCCCCGGCCGAGATGCTCGCGCGCTATCCGCTGGCCGTGTGGATCACCGGGATCGACGGCAGCCTCTCACAAGCCGAGCAGTCCGCGCTGCTCAGCTACACCGCCGGCGGCGGAGGCCTGCTGGCCTCGGGGCAGGATATCGGTTGGTTCATGAATGACTATCAGGGAGCGGACCCCGGGGATCAGGCCTTCTACGAGAACGTGCTGAAGGCGATCTACCTGATGGACGATTCCGGCTACCGGCATCTGGACGGCATCGCCGGTGATCCGATCGCGGACGGGCTGGCGTTTGATCTGGGCGGTGGGAGCGGCTCGTGCGCACAGGACTATCCCAGCGCCGTGGCACCGCGGGGCGGCGCCCAGCCGATCCTGGCCTATGCCGACAACTGGCATGGCGCCCTGCGCTATGACGGCGACTACCGCGTGGTCTACTTCGCCTTCGGACTCGAGGCGATCAATGATGACGCCGCGCGCGAGCAGCTTCTGCAGCGAACCGTCCACTGGCTGGCGCCCGAGATCGACGGCAACGAGGCGCCCGAGGTGACGGTCCTCGATCCCGACGGCGGCGAGCTGTGGTGGGCCGGTGAAGAGGTCACGATCGAGTGGTCGGCGGCCGACGACAGCGGTCTGGAGTGGGCCTCGATCATGCTGTCGCGGGATGGGGGCGAGACCTTCGGCGAGACGCTCGCCGAACGGATCGACCCGCAGGGCAGCTTCGTCTGGCAGGTTGCCGGTGTCACATCCGACCAGTGCCTGATCCGTGTGGAAGTCTGCGACGACCGCGGTGCGACCCGCAGCGCGCTCTCCAGCCGGGCCTTCACCATCCTGGGTTCCACCGTCGACATCGGTGACGGCGGTCGGCCCCCCTCGTTCACCTTCCATCCGGGGCAGCCGAATCCGTTCCTGACGGCCACCCGCATCGCGCTCAGCTTGCCGACGGGCGAAGCCGTGTCGCTGGGGATCTTCGATCTGACCGGCCGGCAGGTGCGCACCCTGCACCAGGGTCGGCTGCCGGCGGGAATGCACCGCTTCGACTGGGACGGCCGCGACAACCGCGGCCGCAACGTGGATGGCGGCGTCTACTTCGTCCGGCTCGACCGGCCCACGGCCGTCCACCGGGCGCGACTGCTGTTGTTGCGCTGATGTGGAAGGGCGGAGGGTCCCGGCGACTTCCGCGCTTCCTGGCAGTTCCTTTCACAGCTGTAGGCTAGCGCGAGACGTCCTTGGCCCCGCTTTCACGTTGGGTTTCCCAAGCCTCTTCCAGCGTGAATTGAGTCTGCGGGGAAGGGGTGATTCCGTGTTCGTGCTTTCCCGGGCCCGCCGAGTCGCTCGCGGAGAGGGTGGACACCCCCCAGCACAGCCTTGTCCGCGGCGGCCAAGGCATCGAGAAAGGAAGACATGGCAACCAAACAAAGCACCATCGACCATCTGCTCGACCAGCTCTCGAGCCTGCCGAACGTCCGCGCGCGCAGGATGTTCGGTGAGTACACTCTCTACTGCGACGAGAAGGTCGTGGCTTTGGTGTGCGACGATCAGCTCTTTGTCAAGATTACTCCGACCGGCAGGAAACTGGTCGGCTCGCAGTACGAAGAAGGCAAAGCGTATCCAGGGGCCAAACCCTCGATGATGATCGGCGCGGAGTTCATCGATGACAGCGAGCAGCTCTGCGCGCTCATCCGTATCACGGCAGCCGCCCTGCCTGCGCCCAAACCCAAGCCCAAGCCCAAGTGAGCCGAGACGCCGCTGGTTCGACGCCCAAGATGGATTGGAGGTCATTCGATGGGCACCAAGTTCAACATGATCGGGTTGTTCGTTTGTGACCTGCCGCGGATGGTCACCTTCTATCGAGAGGTGCTTGGCGTCGAGACGGATTGGGATGGGGAGGGGCCCTATGCGGAGTTCAAGCATGAGGGAATTCGCTTCGCCATGTACGAACGTTCGAAGCTACCGGCACTGCTTGGACAGGAGCCCGGCTTTCCCAGTGGCTTGAATGGCACTTTCGAGCTGGCCATCAACGTGGGGTCCACCCGGTGCGTCGATGCTCTCTTCGAGCGCCTCACGCGACGGGGGGCCAGGGCGATCTACGGCCCCCGAGACGAGCCTTGGAAGATGCGTTCCGCCATGCTGGCCGATCCCGAGGGAAACCTGATCGAGATTGCGTCGGACTTCTGGAAGTGAAGTCTGGTGGCATGGGAGAAGGCATGGCTGAACGACGAGGTCCTGCTCCATTCTCATCCGTCGAAGAAGGTCCCCGCTCTGCGGCGAGCGTTCGGATTGGTATCCGCGGCTGACGCTGGTCGATGACTGTGCGGAGGAGGCTGCTTCCACGGCGGCTGTTCGAGCCCCGCTGCCAGCGACCGTCTCGGACCCCGCTGGCCCTCGGCAGCAACAGCGGTCACGACACTGCACAGATCGTGCGCGGCCGCCGATGCGGCATTGAACCGAGCAGGAATCCACTCCGTGGGCTGCTTGCTGGACGCTCCCTTTCATGATTGGCCGCCGAGATAGAGTTCTTGTGAAAACCGAGGGCAATTCAGATAATGGGAGGCACGGCTGGACCTCCTGTGGTTGTGACCTGCGTAGTCACTTGTGGCTCTGCCCGGACGGCCGGTCCGTCCGGCCAATCCACGAATTCCCATGGAGGCCAGCCGTTCCACATGATCTGAACCGGACGGAAACCCATCTATGACCTACTGGGGCGAATTGGCCGCGCTTGGCACGGCCTGTTGTTGGACCGTAACCTCGATGTCGTTCGAGTCGGCCGGCCGGCGGGTCGGTTCGCTGGCGGTCAATCTCATTCGGCTCGTCATGGCCGCGATCGTGCTCTCGCTCTTCGGC
>CAYQJL010000010.1:0-45800 GCA_964417675.1 uncultured bacterium
GCACGATGACCAGCTCAGGAATCCGGCCGGCCGCGACGATCAGCATGTCCACGTCCGCCGTGGCCGTCGAGAGCCGGCCCTGGTCGCCGGTGATCTGCAACTGCGCGAAGGAGGCTCCGGCCAGGCGCTCCCCGTCGCCCATCAGCATGGTGACGACGCTGGCCGGATGGACCTCGATGCCCGCGCGATCCAGCGCCTCCGGATCCGAGAGCTCATCGGGCAGCCGTGCGGGACTGTCGGGCAGGATCAGGATCACGCGTTCGGCGCCCAGCTCGCGCAGCTGCGCGGCGACCTCGCGGGCCTTGACCGCGCCGCCGGCAACCACCACCCGCCGGCCCACGGCGGGCTTGGCGCCGCGCCGGAGCTCCTCGAGAAAGTCGATCATCAGCGTGACGCCCGGCACCAGCGGCCGGCGGGCGTCCTCGGGAATCAGGATCTTGCGCCCGTCGAATCCGCCGGTTGCCAGCAGCACGGCGTCGTAGCCTTCGGAGAGCAGCTGCGGCACCGTGAAATCCTTGCCCAGCACCTGGCCGGTACGGGCCGTGACCCCCATCTCGAGAATGCTCTTGATCTCGTGCGCGAGCACGCCCTCCGGAAGCCGGCCCTGGGAGATCACATAGCGCAGGATGCCGCCCAGCTCCGGCTTGGCGTCATAGATCGTCGTCGCGTGTCCCAAACGAGCCAGGTAGTAGGAGGCGGTGAGCCCCTCGGCGCCGGCGCCTACGACCGCCACCCGCCTGCCGGTGTCGGCGTTCTTGTAAGGATTGATGTGCTTGCCGGTGGCCATTTCATAATCGGCGACATAGCGCTTGAGCGGATTGATCGCCACGGCCTCATCGCTACCCAGATTGCGGCGGCAGTCGAACTCGCAGGGCGCCGGGCAGATGCGCCCGCAGATCAGCGGCAGCGGGCATTTCTCCTTTATGATCTTGAGCGCTTCCTCCGGGAACCCATGGCGGATGGCCCGGATGTAGGCCGGAATGTCGATGCCGGTCGGGCAGGCCCGCTGGCACGGCGCGGTGCACTCGTCGGTCCTGTACTCGGCCTGCAGCCGGCGGGTCGAAGAGGTGAGTTGGATGATCTGCTTCGGGCAGGCCGTCACGCAGGCGCCGCAGGCGACGCACTTCTTGGGATTGAACTTCGGCAGGTGGTCCGGACCGATCGTGAGGGCGTCGAACTTGCAGGCCTTCACGCAACTGCCCAGCCCGATGCATCCGATCGGACAGACCTTGCTGCCGCCGAAGAGCTGCATGGCGGCCTGGCAGTCCTGGGCGCCGCTGTAGCGGAAGCGCAGGTCGGCTTCCTCGGTGCCGAAGGTGCAGGTTGTCGAGGCCAGCTCCGGTTCGCGGGCCACGACCTTGACGCCCATCACGGCGCCGACGGCCACCGCGGTGTTGAATCCGCCGGCGACGCAGATGCCCGCGTCGGCCCTCCCGGTGGCGATCGCCTCGGCCGCCGCGCGGCACCCGGGGTAGCCGCAGCCGCCGCAGTTGGCGCCCGGCAGGGCATTCTCCACCTCGCTGATCAAGGGGTCTTCCTTCACATAGAAGACACGCGAGGCGACACCCAGAAGCAGCGCCGCCACCGCTCCCAATCCACCCATGAAGATCAAAGCTGTGACCATAGCCTCACCTTATTGCTGAGGGCCTCGGACTCACGAAAGGCCCGTACCCCGGCCCGCGTCCTCGTCTATGCCATACCCTTGAACCCCTGGAAGGCCAGGGACATCAACCCCGCGGTGATCAGCGCGATCGCGGTGTCCTGCAACGGCTGCGGAATGGGCGCGATCCGGAACCGTTCGCGGATGCCCGCGAAGAGGATGAGCGCCAGGGCGAAGCCCAGAGCGCTGGCCACCGCGAAGAGGACCATCTCCACGAAGTTGTAGTTGTTCTTCACGCAGATCAGAGCCACGCCCATGATGGCGCAGTTGGTGGTGATCAACGGAAGGAAAATGCCGAGCGACTGGTAGAGGGCCGGCACCGATTTCTTCAGGAAGATCTCGATGAACTGCACCAATGCCGCGATGACCAGAATGAAGGCGATCGTCTGCAGGTGCTCCATGTTGTAGGGCACGAGCACGAAACGGCTGACCAGCCAGGTGATGACCGATGCGACCGTCATGACGAAGATGACCGCCATGCCCATGCCGATGGCTGTATCCATGCGCTTCGAGACGCCCAGGAAGGGGCAGTTGCCCAGATACTGCGCCAAGACGATGTTCTTGACCAGGATCGCGCCGATGACCAACAGAATCAGATCCACAGCAGCCTCCTATGCGGACGCAGCCGCCTTGCGGCTAGGCCTCGATTCTCATGCGTGTCCGGAAGCGGTCGTAGGCGTTCATCAGGAAGAGCAGCAGGCCCAACCCGATGAAGGCCCCGGGAGCGTCGGCGAAGATCGTGAACGGCTCGAACGAGGGGCCGAAAACGCTCTGGCCGAAGAAGGTGCCGGCCCCCAGGACTTCGCGCAGCGCCCCCAGGACCGCCAGCGACAGGGTGAATCCCAAGCCGATTCCCAGGCCGTCCGCCGCGGCCAGGTGCACCGGGTTCTTGGCGGCGAAGGCCTCGGCCCGCCCCAGGATGATGCAGTTGACCACGATCAGCGGGATGAAGATGCCCAGGCTCTGGGACAGGCCGAAGAAGAAGGCCTTCATCACGAGTTCGACGGTCACCACGAAGGTGGCGATCACCACGATGAAACAGGCGATGCGCACCTTGGCAGGGATCACCTTGCGCAGCAGCGACACCAGGATGTTCGAACAGAGCAGTACGAAGGTGGCGGCCAGGCCCATACCGATGCCGTTCTCGACCGTATTGGTCACGGCCAGAACGGGGCAAAGACCCAGCACCAGCCGGAAGGGCGGCAGCTCCGTCGTGAATCCTTTGGTGAACTCCTTGACGATTCTCATACTCGTCTCCCGTTGCTCCATGCGAGGGTCCGGTGGCGGGCCGCCATCCGACGAACGGCGACCGCCATGCTCCCGGGCCGCACCTCTATTGGGATTCTCCGCCGGCCTCGGCGGCCCAGGCGGCGATCTGGCCGCGATGCTCCCTGGCGAAGGCGGCCGCCTGCCGTACGGCGTCGACCACCGCGGCGCTTGTGCGGGTCGCGCCGGACACGGCCTCCACGTCCCCGCCGGTCGGCTGCAGCGTGAAGTTGGTCCCGTCGATGTCGCGCCCCGCGTAGGTGCGCAGATAGGCGGGATCGGCGACCCGGGTTCCAATGCCCGGGGTCTCGGAGTGCTTGGTGACCCGCACGCCGACGATCCGTCCGTCCTGCACAGCCACGCCGGTGACGACCGAAACATTGCCGCCATACCCGCCGGCGCCCTCGGTTTCGAAGGCCACCGCGGTCACCCGGCCGTTCTCGATGAGCGGGTACAGGCGCCAGCTGTGGCCGTCGATCTCCTTGCTGAAGGCGTCGGCCAGCGGGTCGTTGCCGGCATCCGGAAACAGGCTGCGGACCGCGGGACCGCGCAGGTTGCGTTCTTCCTGCAGGAAGATCTGCTCGGCCAGTCCTTCATTCAGGGCCGTCAGCCCCATCGCCGAGGCCAGGCAGATCACCGTGAGGACCAGGAACATCTTGGTCAGTTCGTTCATCGCGCCGGTACCTCCACACCGATCAGCTTCGGCTGAATCTTGTCGATGAGCGGCTGGGCCATATTCATGAGAATCACCGCGAAGACCGCCCCGTCCGGCCACACGCCCAGCGTGCGGATCAGAACCGTCAGCAATCCACAGCCCGCGCCGTAGATGACCTGCGGCCAGGGATTGACCGGGGAGGTGGCGAAGTCGGTTGCCAGGAAGAAGGCCGCGAAGATCGTCATGCCCGAGAACAGATGAAAGGCGGGTCCCGGATAGCTGCCGGCGTCGCCCAGTTGGAAGAGTCCGGCGACCACGAAGACGGTGGCCAGATAGGAGAGCGGAATGCGCCAGTCGATCTGCCCGCGCAGCACCAGGTAGAGGCCGCCGATGAGCAGCCAGATACCCATCGAGGAGCCGACGCCGCCAAGCTGCTGGCCCCAGATCAACTGGTCGAGGGGAAAGCTCTGCACGGCTTCGATCCCGTAGGTACGCCAGGCCACCAGCGGCTCGAGCACTCGAACCGACAGAGCCGACAGATCCCAGGTCGTGAACTGGGCCGCGCTGTTCATGCGCAGGGGCCAGGAGACGAGCAGGATCGCGTAGCTCAGCAGCGGGGGGCAGAAGGGATAGCTGCCGGTGCCGCCGAAGAAGTGCTTGCCGAGCGCAACCATCAGCAGCGCTGCGATCAGGATCAGCCACCAGGCGGTGGCCGCGTGCAGCATCAGTCCCAGGATCAACCCCTGCACGAGAACCGAGCCGTCGGCCAGGTAGCCGGGCCGGTTGCGCAAGCGCCCGATGATCCACTCGAACGCCACCGCGCTGCCCACGGCGAGCAGGATGGTTCGCACCCCCGGCAGTCCCCACAGGAGGCCGCCGGCGATCGCCGCCGGCAACAGCGCCAGCAGCTGATTGAGGTAGATCCCCGGCGTGCTGCTCCCGTCATGGGTGTGGGGAGCGCTGGCCACACTCAGAAGCGGGGCGCGTGTCTTCATCTGTACTGCTCCTCCCTTGCCCGCAGGCCACTCGCGTCAAAAGGCCGCATCCACGGGCGGCCCGGGTGGGTCTGCGTCTTACACCGTCGTCGCGATGGTCGCGGCGGCTGCTTCGGTCCCGGCGGCGGCTTCGGCCAGGGCCGCGGCCTGGGCTTTCTCGAACTGCTCGATTGCATACCGCATGTACTGCACCAGCGGACGCTGGGCCGGACAGACGTAGGCGCAGCAGCCACACTCGATACAGGCGCTGGCGCCCAGGCCGTAGGCCTCAGCGACGAGCGCGAACTCAGCATAGCGCGCGACGACGCCGACCTGGATCTTCACCGGGCAGACGGCCACGCACCGCCCGCAGTGGATGCATGGATTGTCGGTCAGCGGCACGGCCTCGGCCGCGGCCACGACGGTCAGCCCGTCGGTGCCCAGATGGATCGGCGCGTCCAGATCGTACTGGGCCTGTCCCAGCCAGCGGCCCCCGAAGAGCACGCGGTCGCCGTCCTCGAGCTCGATGTCCAGCTCGCGCAGGAGATGCCCCACGGGTGTGCCGATCGGTGCCTCGACCAGGAGTGGCTGCGCGAGACCCTTGCCGGATGCGGTCAGAAGCTTGGTGGTGCGCGGCAGGCCGCTCTTGAGCGCGCGGAAAGCAAGCGTCAGGTGCTCGGCGGTCAGGAAGTGGTGGCCGGCCGCGCGGGCGCCCTCGACCGTGACGTTGCGGACGCCGCAGGCCCTGGCAAGCACCAAGCGCCAATGGCAGTCCGGATAGCGCGGCGCCACCGGAAGGATCTCGATGTCCGCCAGGCCGCTCCACTGGCCTTGCAGCGCGGCGGGCACGGCCAGCTTGATCGGCACGCTTCCGGTGAGCCGGCGCAGCAGTCCGAGGGCGCCTTTGAACTCGTCGAGCCCTCCGGTCAGGAAGTAGTTCTGTACGCCGAGCCCGGGCTCACGATCGATGGCCATGACCAGGATCGAGCGGAGCTCGGCTCCGGCCGCCTGCCACGGCAGCCGAATCCCGACCGCGGCGAGCGCTTGGTGGAGGGCGTCGCTGTCCGCGGCGGCGATGTCTTCCACCGGCTGGGCCTTCACCCAGGCGTTCTGGCCGGAGACCGCCAGCTCGAGCATGGCGACCTTCGCGCCGCCGGCGCCGACGGTCTCGCCGACCGCGCCGACCTCACCGGCCAGCGGGGCATGGACCGGGTCCCGGCCCGCCGGGTTGGCCAAGAGCTGCCCTCCCTGGACCGTTTGCCCGGCCCGGACAGCCACCGCCGCCTGGCTATCGGCACCCTCTCCGGCAAGCGGGAGGCGGATGTTCTTCGGGGGGGCAATCGCCCGCGGCGTGCCGGTGGGCGAGTCCATGCTGATCCGCGGCTTCACGAGGCCAAAGAACCGCTTGGTGCTCACTGTTCCTCCTCATGCAAGAAGGTCTCTACCGCTTGTCATGCATTCGCAACCCGGAGCGCTCGGCTTCTCCGGGGCAGAGTGTGGCCGGCCGGCCAGGAGCGCCCATGGCTACTGCATGTGACAGGTCTTGCAGACCGTCTCGCTGTCATCCTTCGAGCGGGTGAAGAAGGTCAACGACTCGATCTCGAAGTGACACCGATTGCAGCGATTGTGGATCGCATCCGCCCCGCGGCTGGCCACGTGGCAGCCCTGGCAGGAATGCCCTTGCATGCCGGTGAGATCGGCGTGTTCGAACATGTCGGCCTCGTACCCGTCGTCGGCATGGCAGGCAGCACAGCCCTGCGCGTTCCCTTCTCCGGACTGATGACAGACGCTGCAGGACAGGAGCGTCGTCTTCTCATCAGATCGGGCGTGGCAGGCCGAGCAGTTGTGCCCGGTCATGATCGATTCGTAGTCGGCGTAGTCGTCATGGCACTGGGCACAGCTGGACTGGGCGGGGGGGAGCGTGGCCGCCATGAAATCGGCATGGGTGTGGCAGTCGATGCACGCCGAGGACTCTTCGTCCGTGAACTCGAGGTGCAAATCGCCCATGAACTCGTCTTCCCACTCGGCCAGCGCGAAGCTGTTCTCATGGTGGCACTGCGTGCAGTGGGTGGCGACCTCCTCAACGAGCATCTCATGGTGGCACAGCTGGCAGTCGAAGGACTCGTGTTGATTGTGCGGGAAGAGCACGCCGCCGCCGGCATTCTCGTAGAAGACGCGCACTGGAGCTGCGGTGTCCCGGGCGGGGATCGCGAATCCGGCAAGACCAAAAACGAGAAGCACGACACCCGCGGCGAGTACGAAGGAGGCTCGCTTTGTCTGATTCATGATTTCGGTTCCGTTTCCCAGGACTGTGAAAGGCGGTTTCTCCACGCGACCGCGCATGCCTGGGGCAGACGGGGCCCGGGCCCATTCAACCCCCAGGAGTTGGCTCCAAATCAGAATAGGCAGGCTAAATGACATGTGTGCGGTGTGTCAACGACTCGATCGAGGCGGGGCATTAGATCGGCTAATCCGGAAGATTCTCACCTCCCAGCGGGCGGACAGCGAGTCTTGAGACCAGGTCTGAACTGGGTGGGAGACGGGATTTGAACCCGCGACCTCGTGAGCCACAGTCACGCGCTCTAACCAACTGAGCTACACCCACCATCTCCGGCCTCGGCCGGAATGAGCAAGTTCCAATGCTAGCCGCGCGGCGACCGAGGATGCAAGCGATAAAAGCGGGCCGGCGGACCTCCGGCAGGGAGGGGATGGCTCCGCGAGGCACGATACGCAGGACATGGTCTCAAAGGATCAGGTAGAGGGCGAGGTCTGCAAGAGATGGTCCTACGAAGCAGTTCTGGGGTTGGCATCCAGGTTGGTCGGCGGTAGAATCGCCCTTTTGCGAATTTGCGCGAATTCATCGGCGTAGGCTGCCCGCCGGGCAGCCGCCCTCAAACCCCCGGATGCAAGGAGGGTCTTCGTGAAAGGGCGCGTTCTCATCATTGATGACGAGCCTGAGATCAGGCGCAACCTCACGATCGGTCTGACCCAGGCAGACTATGAGGTCGTGGCCTGCACCGATGGGATCTCGGCCATCCATGAGCTTGACCGCTCGCGCAGCAAGGGCGCCGGCTTCGACTACCTCGTCACCGACATCTTCATGCCGGACATCGACGGCCTGAAGATCCTCAAGGTGATCCGGAGCCTGTATCCGGAGCTTCCGGTGGTTGTGATCACCGGCTTCGGCGATGAGCGTCTCAAGGAAACGGTCCTGGCGCAGAAGAACACCGCGTATCTGGACAAGCCGTTCGAGATTTCCGAACTGGTCGCCGTGCTCGAGAGACTGGTCCCGGGTGCGACGACACTCGCCTCCAGCGCTGATCCGGCGAGCGCCGGCCCGGCCAGCGAAAGCCGGGCCGGTGCTCGCCCGGCCGCTGCCGGCAGGGACGGCGCTGGCGGGGACGCTGCCGGCAGCGCGCAAGGGTCGCTGAGTGTCTATCTGATGCTGCGCATCAGCGATGAGGCGCGCAGCCTGGAGATCTTCCACGAACTGCGCCGGCTCGAGGGTGTCGAATCCTGTGATGCCGTGCGCGGCGATGTCGACGTGATCCTGCGGGCGCGGGTTGGTGGCAGCGCCGACATGCAGCGTCTCTTTGAGCAGGCTCGTGCGATCCCAGGCATCGCGGTGGTATCGCAGTCCACGGTGGAGCGACCCGAGCTCGACCGCGATGTCGAGGAGTTCATCCGGGTCTACCAGCAGGCCGTCAAGCAGGATCCGGGCGCGGCGGCGGATCCGCAACCCGGCACCACGAGCTACGTGATCGTTGACATCGACAAGGATGCCGTGCAGCCGATCTTCACCACGATGCTCTTCATCGATGAGGTCATCTTCTGCGACCTGATCGAGAACGGGAGCAAGCTGGTCGGCATGATCCGCGGCCGAGACGCCGTGGGGCGCACCCCGCGGATCATCGAGAAGATCGCTCAGATCGAGGGTGTCTTGCGCGTGCGCGAGGCCAAAGTCATCCAGATCTTCGACGACGACTAGGCGCCTGGGCGTCAGGCGATTCGGGGAGCGGGGAACGCGTTGCCGCCGGCGCCAGCCGGCCCTATACACCTAACGATCAGGAATGCAAACATGGCACGTACCGAAGAGAGCTTTGGGTACCGGCTCTGGCGCTACGACGGCCAGCCGGGCGAACTGATTCCCCTTCTGCAGTCGGCGCAGGAGCATTTCGGGTACATCCCCCGCCGGGCGATCAAGTACATCTCCGGGGTCACGGATGTGCCCGAGTCGACCATCTACGGTGTCATCACCTTCTACAGCCAGTTTCGCTTGCAACCGATGGGCAAGTACGTGATCCGTGTCTGCGCGGGCACGGCCTGCCATGTGTCGGGCGCCAAGGTCCTGATCGAAGCGGTGCAGGACGAGTTGGGCGTCGAGGTGGGCGATACGACCGAAGATGGGCTCTTCACGCTCTTCACGGTGGCTTGTCTGGGGTGTTGTTCGCTGGCTCCGGTCATCATGATCAACGATGAGACCCACGGGCGGCTGACCCCGGCCACGGCGCGCAAGCTGGTGCGCACCTATCGGCGCAAGGCGCTGCAACCGTCGGCCACGGCGGCAGCCGACGCGTAGGCCAGCCGAAGCCGGACGGGCGCTGGATATGAATTCGCCGGCGCGTTCCCCACGGAACGGGGCCGCTTGGATCGAGGCGCGAGGCGCATACAACCGGAGCGATACGGGATGAAACAAGTCTTGGTTGGAATGGGAACCTGCGGGCTGTCCGCCGGGGCGCGGGCGGTCTACGACCGGCTCAGTTCGCTGGCCGCCGAGCATCCCGCGGCCTGTGAACTGCACATCACCGGCTGCATCGGCATGTGCTACCGCGAGCCGCTCGTGGAAGTGCGCGACAATGGCACGCGGGTGATCTATGGCGGCGTCGATGTCGAGCGCGCCACCGAGATCTTCACGCGCCACATCCAGGGGGATGAGACGCTCGAGGATGCGATCGTCTACCGGGTCACGGCCGACGGAAGCACCGACGGCGCCGAGATCGCCTTCATGGATCCGCAGGAACGAATCGTTCTGCGCAACTGCGGCACGATCGATCCCGAGTCCCTGGGCGACTACGAGGCCTGCGGCGGATACCAGGCGCTGCGCAAGGCCCTGCACGAGATGACGTCCGAGCAGATCATCGAAGAGATGAAAGCCTCCGGGCTGCGCGGCCGTGGCGGCGCGGGCTTTCCCACCGGGCTCAAGTGGTCCTTCGCCGCCAAGAACGCCGGCGATCGCAAGTATGTCGTGTGCAATGCCGACGAAGGCGATCCGGGCGCCTTCATGGACCGTTCGGTGCTCGAGGGCGATCCGCATGCGGTCCTCGAGGGCATGATCATCTGTGCCCGGGCGATCGGGGCCAGCTTCGGCTACATTTACTGCCGCGCCGAGTATCCCCTGGCCATCAAGCGTCTGGAAATCGCTATCGCCGCGGCCCGCCAGAAGGGCTACCTGGGCACGGACATTCTGGGGACCGGCTTCGCGTTCGATCTGAAGATCAAGCAGGGCGCGGGAGCGTTCGTCTGCGGCGAGGAGACCGCGCTGTTTGCCTCGATCGAGGGCGAGCGCGGCATGCCGCGCATCCGCCCGCCGTTCCCGGCCGAGAAGGGGCTGTGGCAGAAGCCGACGAACAACAACAATGTCGAGACCTATGCCAACGTGCCCTGGATCATCGCCAACGGCGCGGCGGCCTACGCCAAGTTCGGCACCGAGAAGAGCCGCGGTACGAAGGTCTTCGCCCTGGCCGGCAAGGTCAAGCACGGCGGCCTGGCCGAGGTGCCGATGGGAACCACGATCCGGGATCTGGTCTTCAGGATCGGCGGCGGCATCAAGGAGGATCGGGAGTTCAAGGCGGTGCAAATGGGAGGGCCCTCGGGCGGCTGCATCCCGGCCGAGCTGGCCGACACGCCGGTTGATTTCGAGAGCATTCCGGCCACCGGGGCCATCATGGGGTCGGGGGGCATGGTCGTGGTGGACGACAAGACCTGCATGGTTGAGATCGCCCGCTTCTTCCTCGACTTCACCCAGAACGAGTCGTGCGGCAAGTGCACATTCTGCCGGATTGGGACGCTGCGGATGCTCGAGACGTTGGAACGGATCACGCGCGGCGAGGGCCAGGCGGCCGACCTCGACAAGCTCGATCGACTGGCCCACCAGATCCGCGAGGCCAGCCTGTGCGGGCTGGGTCAGACGGCGCCCAATCCCGTGCTGACGACGATGAAGTACTACCGGAACGAGTATGAGGAGCACATCTTGGACAAGCGCTGTACCGCCAAGTACTGCGAGGCGCTGGTCGACTTCTTCATCGATCCCGAGAAATGCACCGGCTGTACACTGTGCGCCAAGAAATGTCCGGTGGATGCGATCACCGGTGAGCCCAGAAAGACCCACGTGATCAACAACGAAATATGCGTCAAGTGCGGCCAGTGCATCACGAGCTGCAACTTCGACGCGGTGTATAAGAACTGAGGCGTGTCATGGAAATGATCAAGCTCAAGATCAATGGTCAGGACATCAGCGCACGTCCGGGGCAGACCATCCTGGAGGTCGTGCGCGAGCAGAAGCTCGACCAGATCCCGACCCTGTGCCATTCGGAGGAGTTGGCGCCCTACGGTTCCTGCTTCGTGTGCGTGGTCGAGGTGAAGGGCCGGCCGAATCTGGTGCCCTCCTGCGCCACCCGGGTGATGCCCGACATGGAGATCGAGACCCGCAATGATCGGGTGCGGGCTTCGCGCCAGACGGCCCTCGAGCTGCTGATCTCGAACCATTACGCCGATTGCGTCTCGCCCTGCCTGCAGGGCTGTCCGGCCGGCGTGGATGTGCAGGGCTATCTCGCGCTGGCCGGCATGGGGCAGGTGCAGCGCGCGGTGGATCTGATTCGCGAGGCCAACCCGCTGCCGGCGGTGTGCGGCCGCGTGTGCGTGCGCAAGTGCGAGGTGGTTTGTCGCCGCGCCGATGTGGACCAGCCGGTCGGCATCAACTGGGTGAAGCGCTACGTGACCGACCAACCGGGCGTCTACGATCGGGATCCGGAACGCGAACCGGATCGCGGCCGGTCGATCGGCATTGTCGGCGCCGGGCCGGCCGGACTGACGGCGGCCTACTTTCTGGGGCGGCGGGGATATCGCCCGGTGCTCTACGAGGCGATGCCCACCGGCGGCGGCATGCTGCGCTACGGGATTCCGACCTACCGGTTGCCGGACGATGTGATCGACCGGGAGATCGACTACATCGAGCGCGCGGGCGCCGAGATCCACTACGGCGTGCGGGTCGGCCAGGATATCACGCTCGATGAGCTTCACGAGAAGCATGACGCGCTTTTCCTGGGTGCCGGGGCCTGGGCCGGCAAGCCGATGAGGGTTCCGGGGGAGTTCGATACCGAAGGGGTCGTGGCCGGAGCCGATTTTCTCTGTGCCAAGGCTGTGCATCCAGAGCCGGTCGCCGGCACGGTGGTGGTGGTCGGGGGCGGGAACACCGCGATGGATGTGGCCCGCACCAGCTGGCGCCTGGGGGCCGAGAAGGTCATCATCCTCTACCGGCGCACGAAGGCCGAGATGCCCGCCGACGAGATGGAGATCAGTGATTGCCTGGAAGAGGGCATTGAGATCATGGAGCTGGCGGCTCCGGTGGGGATCATCGCGGAGGGCGGCCGGATCAAGGCGCTGCGCTGCCTGCGGATGGTGTTGGGGGAACCGGATGATTCCGGCCGGCGGCGGCCGGTGCCGCAGGAGGGCTCCGAGTTCGACCTGCCTTGCCAACTGGCGGTCTCCGCGATCGGTCAGGGGCCGGTGCTCGAGGGCCTCAAGCGGCTTGCCGGGAACGACCTGGGGGTGAGCCGCTGGGAGACGATCATCATCGATACCCAAACGATGGCGACCAACATCCCGGGCGTCTACGCCGGGGGGGACGCGGCCGACGATGGCCCCACGGTGGTGATCGACGCGATCCGTGACGGGCAGCGGGCCGCCCGCGCCATCGATGCCTATCTGTCCGGCGATTCGATCGCCCCCGAACCGTTCGTTGTCACCAAGGAGTTCTGGTCCAAGCCGGGGCAGGCCGAACTCGGCGAGGTGCCCGAAAGCCCGCGGCATGAGATTCACACGATCCCGGTCGAAGAGCGCAAAGGCAATTTCAAGGAGGTGGCTACCGGCTTTGAGCCCGAAGATGTCTCGCACGAGGTCGATCGATGTCTTTCCTGCGGCTGCCTGCGCTATGACGACTGCTCCCTGCGTCTGTATGCCGAGGAGTACGGCGTCGAGATGGAACGCTTTGCCGGCTATGTGCGCAAACACAAGATCGACGACCGCCATCCCTACATCGTCTACGATCCCAACAAGTGCGTGCTCTGTTCCCGTTGCATCCGCACCTGCGCCCGCGTGCTGACGATCTCGGCCCTGGGTCTGGTGGGCCGGGGGTTCCGCACCGAGATGCGGCCGGCGATGAATGATCCGCTGGTCGAGACCAACTGCGTCAGTTGCGGCAACTGTGTCGACAGCTGTCCGACCGGGGCGCTGACGGTCAAGTACCCCTTCCCGGGCCGCGCCTGCCTCGCGACCGAGGAGACCGGCACCCACTGTGCCTTCTGCTCATTGGGCTGCGAGATCCGGGTCAGGCGCTTCGGCGATGACCGCTACTACATCACCTCCTCGGGAACGCCGGGCCAGTACCTGTGTCGCTACGGCCGCTTCGGCTATGAGCGCTTCATCAAACAGCGCCGCATCCTGGCCCCGAGCGTGCGCCGCGGGGTGAGCTCGCAGGAGATCGGGTTTGACCAGGCCTATGAGCAGGTGGCGGCCGGGCTGCGCCGGGTGGCCGAGGAACATGGCCCGGCCTCGATCGCGGTCTTTGCCTCGCCCGAACTGACCAACGAGGAACTCTATCTGGCCGGCCGCATCGCCCGCGAGGGACTGGGCAGTTCGAATGTGGCCTCCCTGTCGACCCTGCTCAACGGCAACGAGTCGGGCGTCCTCGATGCCGCTCTCGGGTTCACGGCCTCGACCTGCGACCGCAGCGCGCTGCGCGAGGCGGATCTGATCGTCTGCAACAACACCAGCATGGAAAGCGACCACTTGATCCTCTCGGTGGAGGTGATCGAAGCGGCCCGTCGTGGCGCGAAGTTGATGGTGGCGAACTCGACCCTCGATACCGCCGACCGGCATTTCGCCGGCGTGACGCTCGATCCGCTGCGCGGGCGGGCCTCGGTCATGTGGGGCGGCGTGATCGCGGTTCTGTTCGAGGAGGGGTACTTCGACCGCCGGGCGGTCTCCGGCTTGGCCGGCGGGGAGGGCTTCCTCGAGACACTCGAGCAGGATCGCGCGACGGTGACCGCTCTGACCGGGGTGGCCGAGGAGCGCATCCGCGCGGCGGCCGAGATGATTCGCGGGGCCCGACGTGTGGTCTTCGTGCACAGCCCGGATCGAACCCTGGATCAGTCGCCGGGCGATCTCGAGACGATGGCGAACTTCACCGTGTTGCTACGCACGCGGGGTGTGATGGCTGACCTGCTTCTGCCCCCGATGATCGCCAATGGCGCGGGTCTCGAAGTTTGCGGGGCGGATGTCGGCTTCGCCGCCGGCCGCCGGCCGGCCCCCGATCTGCCCGGGGCCAGGACGCATGCCGAACTGCGCGAGTTGCTGGCCGGGGGCGCGATCCGGGCGGCGCTGATCCTGGGCGAGGATCCCATGCGCCACGACCGCACGGCGGGATTCTTCCAGAACGCGGAGTTCATCGCCGCGATGGACTGGGCGGTGACCGAGACCACGCAATGGGCCAATGTGACCCTGCCCGGGAGCACCTACCTCGAGTCGCCCGGCACCCGCTGCAACTTCGAGGGACGCCGCATCGACTTCGCCGCCGCCGTGCCCCCTCCAGCGGGCAAGGCCGGATGGGAGATCCTGACCGGCCTGGCCGGCAGCCTGGGGGTCAGGAATCTGCCGGAGCAGATTGCGCCGCTGACCCTCTTGCTCGAGGCCGAGATCGGCCGTCACCTCGACGGCCAGAGGGCGTTCTACTGGAACAAGGGCGAGCCGCGCATCTGGGAGCCGCGCGGCCTGATCGCCGCGAAGATCAAAGCCCGGCCGGTGAGCATCACACCGCCGCTGACCCATGGCGAGAGGTACAAGCGCAGGATCCGCGACGTCGGCACGGCCCGCTATCGCGTGCATTAGGTTGTGGTCCGAGGAATCATGATGAGCACCCCCTGACCCCCGGCGCCCGTGGGCTTGCGGGCGGGCATGCGGGATCCGTGCCCACTCCCCCGCACGGGTGGCCCGGCGCTGGCTACGGGGGCGGGCATGAGCCCAGGCCATTCCCCATCGAGCCGGCGGGCCTAACGCCGGCCCCGAAACTCCCTCAGTGCCTTGGCCACCGGTATGACCAGCTTCACTCGCTGGTTGTGGAAGGGATGATCGAAGGCCAGCGAGAATGCACACAGTCCCATCCTGCGAATGGGACTGGGACGTGCTCCGTAGCGCTGGTCTCCCACGATCGGACATCCCAGCTCGGCGAGGTGAACGCGAATCTGGTGTTTGCGTCCCGTTTCCAGGTGAATCTCCAGCAGGGTATGCCGGGGCAGCGCCTTGAGCTGCCGGTAGTGCGTGATGGCGAGCTTGCCCTCAGGGCCTTGTGGGCCGGAATAGACGCTGTGCGCGCGGTTTTCTCTCAGCCAGGTGCGAATCGTGCCTTCCTTTTCGGCTGGATGCCCTTCCACCAGCGCGCAGTACAGCTTCTCCGTGCCCGACCAGTTGCGCTGCAGGATCTCCTGCGCCTCCAGACTTTTGGCGAACAGCATGATTCCGGATGTTTCGCGGTCCAAGCGGTGCACGATGAAGATCCGCTCCTTCCCCTTGGACTGGAGCTGGATCTGTTGGTTGAGAACCTTGTACAAGGTTCGGGTGCGTTCCTTCTTGGTCGCGATGGAGAGCATCCCGGCCGGCTTGTTCACGGCGATCAGATGACCGTCTTCGTACAGAACCGGAAACGGTGATCGCCCGGTCTGGATGCCCTGACGCTTGTGGATCTCGATCGTCTGGCCGGGAAACAGAGGCAGATCACCCCGGGTGACCGTTTCGCCGTCGAGCGTGACGGACCCCCGTTGAATCATCTTCCGAACGCGCGTGCGGGAAGCCGGATGCAGTTTCTGAAAGAGCAGATCGAGCAGGCATCCCTCCTCGCGGACCAGGAATCTCATGATGCTCCTTTGCCATCACGCTCGTCGTCATCGTCGCCGTTGCCGCCATCACGCTCGTCGTCATCGTCGCCTTTGCCAGCCTCCTCGTCAGCGCTCGGGTCATCGTTGGCGGCCCCGGCCTGCAGCGCAGCCTGGATCTGCGCGCGGAGCTGTTCGAGGACCGGTTGCAGCACGGGGGGAGGTCCCTTGCGCAGGAGTCGATCGACACCCTCGCGGGCGGCCTTGTATTGCCCGCGGGCGAACTGGATCCGGCTCAAGAGAATGCCGTAGTAGTCGAGCTCCTCGGGGCTCACCTGCGTGGCCTGGCAGCCGATGCAGGTCTCGAAGATGATCTTCTCGGCATCTTCGAGGGCGCGCTTGTGGCGCAGGGCGAACTCGGCGAACTCGGCCCGAAAGAACATGGCCTGGCCCCCGAGGCGGGTCGCCCTGTCGTAGGCGTCCTCGGCCCGATCCAGGTCGCCGGAGAGCTCGGCGGCCGTGGCGAGCAGGTGCCACAGGCTGGGAGCGCCGCTCTGGCCGCTCTGCTGGGCCTGCTCCGCGAAGGCCAGCGCCTCCCGCGGGCGACCGTGGATCAGGGCGATCTCAGCGGCGGCGATCAGGTAGTTGACCGTCCAGTCGGCGTCGCGTTCGATGCCTTCGCGCAGCAGTGCGACCGCGCCGTCGAACTCTCCCCGGCCGCCCTGTTGCTGGAACCGCTCGATCGCCTGCCGCAACCGCCCGAAGGCCTGCAAGCCCTGGGTCGCCTCCACGCCGGAGTGAATCGCGGCCAGGGCGATGCGAGCGTTGCGCCGCAGCGGATCCGCCGCGAGGGCCTGCTCGTAGAACCCGCGCGCCTCCGGCCCCTGGCCGACCAGATCGTGGGCCACGGCCAGGGACTCCAGGACGAGGCCATCGCCGCCATGCTCCTCGGCCGCCTCGCGAAACGCGTCCAGGGCGGCCTCCGGTTGACCGGTCTGCAGGGCGACGAAGCCGCGCCGGAAGGCGGCTCCCAGGGTCTGGGCATGCGATTGGTCCTCGACCGGCAGGGCGCCGAGGAACTGCTCGAAGGACAGATCGAGTTCGCCGGAGGCGCCCTCCTGCGGGTCGGCGTAGCTGCGCACGCCGATGCGGCCGGGATCGGCGTCGCCGGCGTCCGGCGTGGCAATCGTGGCGCGGCCTTCGAGCTCGTCGTAGCGTTGGTCGAGCCGCCTCTGCAGCGACTCGATCTCACCGGTTTCCGCCGGGGTGAGATCGTCGGCATGATCCTTCAACACGCCGAGAACATCGGCGGCTTCCTCGAGCAGGTCATCGTCCAGATAGGCGCCGGCCTCCTCGATCTTCATCCGCCGGAACGTTTGCCGGGCCCGGCGGACCTTGGCGCCGAGACGTTCCTTCGCGACCGGATCCTTCTCGCCGACCTTGCGCAGGGCCTGCTGGAACTGGCCCAGGGCCTCGAAGGGCTGGCCGGCGGCGAGGCGCTGGTCGCCCTGCTGCTCGATCTTTGCCGGGTTGCCAAACAGACCATCCAGGAATCCCATCTCTGCTCAAGCTCCTTGTCAGATGCGCGACGCGCACGGTTCCATCAGGATTTGCCAAACGTCTTGGCAAAGGAATAGGAGTTGCCTCCAAAGAGAATGCCGGCCGCTCCCAGCATGACCAGCAGGCCCAGGATCGGGATGCCCTTGAAGCGCACCGAGATCGTGAGGCTGGCCAGCTCCTCGTCACCCTGTCGGACGGCCAGGGTCGTGATGCCGGCCTCCTCGGGGGTCCAGGCGAACCGGCCGTCTGCGTCGGTCCTCCCCAGGACGATGGTCGATTCCACCTTGCTGTTGGGCCGCGAGGTCGCCGTGATCGGCGCGCCGGCCAGCGGTTCCCCGCCCTGCCGCACATGGATCCGGCAGGACTGGCCCTGGGTGGGATAGTCGACGTCGACGCACAGCTCGCAAGCCTCTCTGGCGGCGCAGCGCTGAGCGCCGGCCACCGGAGTCAGGAGCGTGAAGGCCGCCGAGAGCAATGCCAACAGGAACAAAGGCAGCGCCACCCGGCGCCCGGCGCGCGGGCACGGGCCATCCGATCGCGGCATTCCACGCAGGCTCGTCATGATCATCTCCTTCGTGCCTCCCCCATGGGTCCGGGTGCACCCGCACAGGGGCCGGCTCAGGCATTCTCCATCAAGTCCGACCGGCCACGCCGGAAGGTGAGGATGGCGGCGCCGCCGGTGGCCGCCCCGATCCACAACAGGAACGCGAGATACGGCAGGTGCTTCAGCCAAGCCCAGCCGGCGGTGTAGTTGGCCGTGTAACTCGTGCCGTACATGCCTTCCGGATTCGTAGCTTGCAAGTAGATCGAGAAGCCCAGGACCCCCGCGATGAGTATGGGAATGACCAGCTTGATCATCCAGTCGAACGCCGGCGGCAGGTTGTACTTCGAGTGTTCGTTGATGGTGCGGCGTATCCGCCGCGCGCCATAGACCCAGCCGAGGAGAAGGCACTCGATCAGGCCGACCAGGAGCAGACCATGGCTGAAGGCCCAGTGATCGATCAGATCCAGGATGGTGAGCCCCAGCGTGCCGTTGTCGCTCAGCGACCTGTCGATGACCTGCGGCAAGGCGAACAGCAGGCTGCCCAGCACGCCGACGAAGAAGGAATAGACCAGGACCTTCTTGCGGTTGGCGTTGAACTTGTCGATCAGGGCCGAGCTGAAGGCCTCGACCAGGGAGATGCTCGAAGAGAGTCCGGCGGCCAACAAGAGGATGAAGAAGAGCAGGCCGAAGCCGGTCACCATCGGGTCGCCGCCGGGCATCTGGCTGATCCCGGAGGGGATGATGAAGAACATCATGCTGAGCGTGCTGGCCTTCGGGATCAACACGCTCGAGAAGAGGATCGTGAAGATCGCCACACCGGCAATGTACTCGAAGCCGCAGTTCAGGAAGCTCGTCATGAGGGCGTTGTTGGTCTGATCCGATTTGCGCGGCAGGTAGCTCGAATAGGCCGTCATGATGCCGAACCCCAACGAGAGGGTGAAGAAGATCTGGCTGAAGGCGCCCTGCCACACATCCAGGTTCTTCATCACCTCGAAGTTGGGTGTGAAGAGCAGGAAGAGCCCCTGCACACCTCCCTCCAGCGTGATCCCGCGGATCAGCAGCACGATCATGAAGAACCACATCAGCGGCACGAAGACCTTCACGGTCGATTCGATCGTTCCCGCTCCGCGCCGGACGATGTAGATGTTGGCCAGCCACACCAGAACCACCAACCCCAAGACCCACCCGGAGGAAAGCATGTTGAAGAAGAAGGCGTAGGGGTTGCCGAGCTCTCCCTCGGCCAGCCCAAAGGCCGGCACGGCGATCGACTCCCTCCACAGATCACCGAGCGATCCGATCAGCATGCCGAAGACCCAGGAGAGGATCGTGATGTAGTACATCGAGATGAAGGTCGCATTGATGATCGCGAACCAGCCGAGGTATTCACCTCCGCGCCCGACCGTCTTGCGCAAGGCCAGGGGAAAGGACATCCCTGTGTGATGCCCCAATCCGAACTCCAGGATCATCACCGGGATCCCGATGGCGAACAGGGCGATGAAGTAGGGCAAGTAGAAGGCTCCGCCGCCGAACTTGTAGGCATTGGCGCTGAAGAAGACGATGTTCCCCAGGCCGATGGCAGAGCCCGAGGCCGCCAAGACGAACCCCAGATTCGACTTCCACTGTCCGCGCTGTTCACCGTTCTCGGCCATGCGATCTGCTCCTCCCTACGCCTTTCCCTGGGATCCGATGCGCCGGGCCCGGACTCGGTCCGGACTCGGTCCGGCCGGTTCGGCCGGCCCGGCCGGCCCGGCCGGCCCGGCGCGGGGCTGCGACCGGGGTGTCTCGGTCCGCGTCCCAAACAGATCTGCGCGACCCGGCAAGTGTGCGGATTATCCGTTGGCGCCACAGACCGATCAAGGTCTTTGCCGCTCCTTGATCCGTCCGGGCCCGAGCGGTTCGAGCAGAAGACTCGACCAGCCATCGAAGCAACGGTGGTCGGCGATCGTGTAACCAAGGGGCCGGTAGGCCGCCACGACCGTGGCCGCATCCTCCTCGTGGAAGCCGGAGAGAATCAGGCCTCCGCGGGCACGGGTCTGTCCGGCCAGGGCTGCGGCCATCGCCAGCAGCGGGTCCCGGAGGATGTTGGCGGTCACCAGATCAAAGCTCTTCTCGGCGCGCAGGGCGGCCAGCGTGCCGGTGAAACAGCCAATCCCGCCCATGGCGTTGTGGGCCAGGTTGCGCACGGCGGTTTCGATGGCGTCTGGATCGTTGTCGAGCGCCACCACCGGACGTGCGCCCAGCTGGTGGGCGCGCATCGCCAGAATCCCCGTCCCGGTACCCACATCCAGCATCGACCAGGCCCGAGGCGCCGGGCCTGCCGCACGCGTCCGACCGTCCACGGGGGAGTCCTCGCCGTGCCATGCTTCGATCAACTCCATGCATCCGCGCGTGGTGCCATGCGTGCCGATGCCAAACGCCGCGCCGGGCTCGACAATGAGCACGGCCGCGTCCCGCTCGGCGGGGATGTCCCACGGTGGAGCGAGCAGAACCTGGGAGGTGAGCCGCACGGCCTTGAAATGCTGGCGGCTCTCGGCGGCCCAGTCGCGCCAGCGCTCGGTCCGCGACGACAGGCGCCCGAGCGCGCGGCTCCATCCCACCTGCTCGAGCTGGGCGGCGATCGCGCTCAGCGCAGGGGCATGTTGGGGGAGGAAGTACCCGGTAACCAGATGGGGTTCGGCCCCCGAGGGAGGAGTTTGCGTGCCGGCCTCTGAGGGAGGGGATGGCGAGTCGGCGCCGGTTGCCTCGCCGTGGCGTCCACCGATCACGGCCGAGGAGGTTCCCAGTGCGCCGGCCTCGAGCATGATCCACTCGATCGCCTCGACCAGATGCGGCGGCGCCTCCACGCACAGCTCGACATACGCATCTGCTTGCCTCCCCATCATAGCGCCCCACGGTAGCACCGCCCCATCCCCGCCACAACCAAATGGGTTGCATTGTGAATTGCGATAGACGATAGCTTATTTGTCCGAGTTGATTGGCATCCATGGGAGGCGCTCCATGCTGAACAAGACGACCGAAACGGCTCTCATGGCCTTGCTCTATCTCGTGCTCGACGGTGAGGATCGACCCGTCTCTCCCCGGATGATCGCCGAGCGGCTGGCGGTGTCGCAAACCTACCTGGCCAAGACATTCAACAGCTTGCGCCGGGCCGGCATTCTGCACGCGCACCGCGGGGCTCAGGGCGGGGTGACCTTGGATCGTCCAGCGGGGCAGATCACCCTGCTCGAGATCGTGGTGGCCTGCCAGGAACTGCCCATGCTGGACCCGCATACCCCCCCGGACCCTATGGCGACGCGCTGCAACTTCCATCAGGCCATGACGGATCTGAGCCGCATGATGGAGGGCGTGCTCTCGGGCTGGACCCTCGCCGACCTGGCCAAGGATCCTTGTCCTGCGCACCGCCCCGCCGACAGCGAGTATTGCCGCACAGCCGCCATGTGCCCGAAGCGCAAGATCTCCGCGAGCGCGTAGGTCCAGGCATGAAACCCGGATCGACGGGCGGCCTGCCGTCCTCGGCATGAGGTATGCGACAGGGCCGCTTTCCTCCCGAATCGTGGGAACGCCAAGGGGCTGAACGTGTTCAACTGTTTGAACGAGAGTTGGTTATGTTGACCATGCCTACTGCTTCCCTTGAGACCATGGAGACAAACATGGTATAATGACGACTGGTCGAGAGGGGAGAACACGAGGGCAGACCTGGGCCTGTCTTCAAGGAGATGCGCCATGTCTGAGAGGGTTCTCATGCACCGGATGGGACGGGTGATCGGTTTCCTGGCCGTTGCCGCTTGGCTGTCGGCCGGCGTCGCCACCGCGCGGGACTGGGTTGAGGATCCCCGCGGCGTGCCGGAATGGATCGTGGGGGATTCGGAAACGCCGCTCGGCTTGACGGCCGGCGAGATTCTGGGCTACGGCGACGGCATCCACTGGGCCGAGGAGGTCCAGGTCTCCTTCCTTCTGCCCAATGCGCCCTACGGAGGGCCATGGAGAATCGAGTTCGTGGCCTTCTACATGAGCGGCGGCGAGTTCCGTCGTGTCCGGATCCGTGAAGGGGTGGATCTGGAGACCGCGCCCGGTTTCCTCCTGGCCGATGATCGGGAGATCGCGCCCGTGGATATGACCTGGCCTCCCTCGGACTGGACCTACGTTCCATTGACGAGCGGCTCGGTCTGTCCCGAATACCTCTATGGAGCCGAGGGCGAGACCTTCGTGATCGGGATCGCGATCATGGAAGGGGATCGCATCGGATTGGCCGCACCCGAGGGCGGTGAAGCGCTGGCGCCCACTTCCGGATGGGGGTACCACGAGGGTCTCTGGTCCAACGACAGCGCGGACTGGGGTCTGACGCCCGCAATTCGCATTGGCGTGTCCGATCTGGGCTTGAGCCCGGTCGAGAGCACAACCTGGGGCCAGATCAAACGGCTCCATGGGTCCCACCTGAACGCGGGCCGGTAGGGCAGCAGACGCACCGTTTCATGTCCAATGCCCACGCCAACCCCCGCCGGGGCTGGCGAACGGGGTCACCACGAGGGGCGCAAGCATCGGCTTGCGCCCCTTCGCGCTTCTGCGGCAATGCCGCCTTCTCGACGCGCTTCGCTTGGGCTATCCTGCAGATGGACCGATTGCTTGCTGGACCATACGGAACAACCGAACCCGGCGCTGTAGCCTGGAGGTGGTCATGCGCCCGTCATGGATCCCCTGTCGTAGGTCAGCGGCGGCTTCGCTGCCGGGCCTGGGGCGTGGCCTGCTGCCGTGCGTGCTGCCGGGCCTCTTGCTAAGCCTGCTGCTGGTCCTGCCGCTGGCGCCGTTGCTGGCGCAGACGCTGGATCTGCCGCCCCATCCGCGCCTGATCGTCTACGGGACCGTGGAGAACCAAACGCGTCTGGAGGATCTGCGCGCGCAGGTCGACCAGATCGGTGACCCACAGGAGTGGAGCGAGCGCAAGCGGGTGCTGGTGCTGGCCTTCCGCGCGCTGCGGGCCGGATCGTGGGTCTGGCACCAACGCAACCTCGAGGCGCAATGGGGACAGCGGCCGGTCGTCCAGGATGAGCAGTACCGCTGCCTGGCAACGCTCGCGCTCACCGATCTTCTGATGAAAGAGAAGGGCGCGCTGTATCCGGAGTACGCGACTGACCGGATCTACGCCCGGAAGGCCAACGCCTTTCTGCACTGGTGGCACGATCACAACGACTACAACTGGGGCCAGGCGGGGGGCGACGTGAACCAACTGGGCTATGCCGAGTTGCTCGCCGGCTACGCGCTCTTCTACGATTGGTGCCATGACGCGCTCAGCCTCGCGGAACGCGCCTACCATGCCCGGGCCATCTATCACATCCTCACGGATGCGGAGAACCTCTACTACTTCTCGCACGGCGACTGGCGCACCGCGAGCTGGTATGACAACAACCACATGGGTGTGATCTTCGGGGCCGCCGGTCTGGCCGCTCTGGCCCTGGATCAGGACGATCCGGTCTTCGATGCGACCGCGCGCGATTCGATCGCCTGGTATCGAAGCAAGGCCGCCGAGCGTGTCCGCAACTACCTGGATGTCAGCTTCCCCGGGGAGGGCGCCGGCATCGAAGGCATGCTCTACGCGATGTACGGGATGAACCTGGCCCTGCCGTATGCCCTGGCGACCCAGCGCCTGCGTACGGTGGAGGCCGGCTACGACCCGCTGCCGGCGAGCATGCGCGTGGATGGGCCGCGCCATGCGTATCAGGCTCCGACCTGGTTGTACTATGAACAACTGCCGTTCAACCCGAGCGGAGCCACGCCGCTCAACGACACGGCGCCGCCACCCTACGATCTGCATCCGAGCTTCCGCTCCTGGACCTGGCTGACGGCATTCTCCACAAGCGAGGATCCCAATCTGGGGGTGCCCTTCTTCTACACGATCTACCCGCCCGCCACGATCGCCGGCGCCGTGACGGCCGATTTCGACTTCCGAGATCCCGGTCCGGCGGACGACCCGTTCGATGTGCGTGAGCCGATGGATCCGGATCCGGTGTGCCTGCCGAGCCGTCTCAACAGCGTTGGCATCCTGCTCGGCTGGCCGGATGCGTCCCCGTACCCGACCCTCGATCCGCGCGATCTGCACCACAGCGCCTATTTTCCGGGGCGCGGCATCACCTATCTGCGCACCGGGGTGCAGCTGCTGAAGCCGGACGGAACACTCGACTGGAAGCCCGACTCCTGCCTGATCACATTCGAGTGCCGCCAGCCTCCCACCTATCCTCCGGGGTTCGATCGCTGGCGGGGCCACACCCAGCAAGACGTCAACCATTTCACCTTGTTCTTCGCCCGGCAGCCGTTGTTCTACGACTGCGGGTATGCCGGGTGGGGGAAGTACCCGTCCTTCTTCTCTCGCGGGCATAGCCTGCATCAAGTCCGGATCGGTGGCGGTCCCTGGCAGGATTTCAGCGAGTACTTCGCCATGGGAGAGCCGATTGGCTCGGTGATCGGATCGGGGGTGGGTCCGTCCCTGGCCGGGGGGATCAACACCGAGTGCTGGTCGGCGGATGTGCTGCGCAGTGTGCGGCGCATGGTCGTGCTGCCGCGACCGGGCGCCCCGGCCCCGTACCTCCTGCTGCACGACGATTTCGAGTTGGCGGCCGCCGGCCAGGTGCGGGCCATCATGCAGACGGCGAACGAGTACGAGGGGAGCAGCGCCCACCGTCCCCAGATCGCCGGCAATGTCGCCCGTTGGGACAAGGGAGATGCCCGGGCCGTTCTGGCGTTTCTCGCTCCGCAGGCGATGCAGTTGTCGGCGCACACGCTGGCGCCGAACAACACCAACGACTGGCCGATCCACTGGGAGGTGCAGGCAGAGGTGCCGGCCGCCGGTACCCGCCACCAGATCGTGAGCCTGGTGGAACCCCGCTACGCAAGCGCCCCCGGTCCGGACCTGGTCGATGCGTGCATGACGATTCCGACCAGCGATCCGCAAGGCCTGGCCTACCAGATCGACAGTGGCCGGCTCACCGATGTCATCGCCTTCCGGCCCTACGATCGCACCGGGGTCTGGTGGATCTTTCCGCAAGGCTATGACCCGATCGAGGCCGAGGATGCGAGCCTGGTCGCGATCCGCTTCGATTCGTCGCCTGCCGCGGGCGATCGAATCCGCGGCGGACTGCTCAGCGGCGGCGGACAGGTGGCCTGCGGCGGCCGCCGGGTGGCCGCCTTGACCGGGGGCCCGGCCGCGTCCCTGTCCTTCTCCGAGGCGGGCGCCAGCATCTGGACCGATCAGGGCATCGCGGGCGATCCGGGCCAGCCGCCGGCATCGGTCTGGGGATCGATTTCCCCGGCCGCCCTGACCGTGAACAACCGGCCCGCGCCGGTGTCGACACTGGGTGGCGCCGATGCGGCCCGCGGGGCCGGCCGGGGTGCGGAACCGGATGAACTCGGGGGCCGGCTCCTTCCCAATCCGCTGCGGGCCGGCGATCGGATTCTGTGGAGCGGAGGCCGGGGGCCGCTCACGATCGGTGTCTACGATGTCTGTGGCCATCTGGTGCGGATCCTCGACAGCCGCCGTGCTCAGGATCCGGCCCGCCTCACCTGGGATGGCCGCGCCGAGGATGGCAAGGCGATGCCGACCGGAGTGTACTTCCTGCGCATCCGGCAGGGCGAAGCCGTGTGGAACCGCCGGGTTCTGGTCGTGCGGTAGTCTGATCGGCCGGTGATCGGCCGGCGATCGGCCGGCAACCGGCCGGCGATCCGCGGGAGCAACCCGATCAGCGGATGACGACCAAACGGGTGGTCGCGCGCTGGCCTCCGGCCTGCAAGCCGAGGACGTACCAGCCCGCGGGCACGGCCTGGCCGCGGTCGTCACGACCGTCCCAGCGGATGCCCTGAACACCCGATGGCCGGAACCCAGGAGACAGATCGCGAATCCGGCGACCCGCCGGATCGAACACAGCGACCGCGACGCGATCCGCGGTCGGGTTCTGGAATCGGATGAGGGCGCCCGCGCTGCTGGGATTCGGCGATGCCGACACGAACATCTCGGTGGCGTCCGGATCGGTCTGCTCGCCCCCGGTCCCCTGTTCGCACTGCACCGGCAGGATCCACAGGCCGGCGGTGTAGTCGACCAGGCAGACCTCCTCTCCCGCGACCGCAACCCCGAGCGCCGCGTCGGGGGTGTCGGCGCATCCCACGCGCCGGGGGGCCGCTGGATTCCTGATGTTGACGACCTGCAGCCCACCGTGGGCGTCGGCCAGGTAGGCGTAGAATCCCGCCACCGCGATGCTCTCGGTGTCGTGCAGGTGTGCGGCCTGTCCGACGATCCAGGGGCTGGCCGGGTCGGAGATGTCGACGATGAGGAGTCCATCCTGACCGGCCGTGTAGGCATACTCTCCGGCGATGTCCACGTCGAAGGCCGGGCCGGGGAGCTCCACGCTTCCCAGGACCTGGGGGTCCAGCGGGTCAGCGATCGAGACCACCGTGAGCCCGCTGTTGCCCACCACCACCGCGCGGTTCCCGGCCAGCGCCAGGCCATGGGCTCCGGCGGCGATGTCCACCTCGCCCACGATCCCCGGGTCCTGCGGGACTGCGATGTCGATCATGAGAAGCGCGTCCCCGCCGGCGACACAGGCGTGATCCTCCGGGATGGCCACATCCCAGGCATAGACGCCCAGGGACAGCGAACTCAGGACCTGGGGACTCGCCGGGTTCGCGACGTCGAGCACATGCAGGCCGCTCCAGCCGGCCGACAGGCAGACGCGATTGGCACGGACGGCTACGCCCGTGTCGATCCCGTCGGTATCCACTTGCCCCAGGATGAGGGGATCCCAGGGGTCGGTCATGTCGATGACGACCAGACCCTGGACCTCGTCGATGACGAAGGCGTAAGGGTCGGCCAGCGCCACGTCACGGGAGTGGTCGCCGCAGTCCACTTCACCCAGCCGCGCCGGGCTCTGCGGATTCCCGATGTCGATGATCTGCAGACCCTCGCTCGGATCGGTCATGAAGGCATGATCCTCATCGACGGCCACGCCGGTGGCGCCGCCGGGCGTGCCCAGGCCGCCGATGATTCGCGGACTCGACGGCAGTGAGACATCCACCACCTCGAGGCCGTAGTAGTGCACGACGAACAGGTGGTTCTGCGCCACCGCAACGTCGAGCGCGTAGCTCTGGGTCGGCGCGGTTCCCACGACATGCGGGAATGCGGGGTTGGTGACGTCGATGATCTGAAGTCCGGCCTCGAACGCCGCGATGAAGACGTGCTCTCCCGAGACCGCCACTCCGAAGGCGAAGTCGGATGTGTCGACCGAACCCAGAATGACCGGATGCGCCGGATCGGCGATGTCGATGATGGTGAGACCCGAGTAGCCGGCCACATAGGCTCGATCTTCCGAAACCGCCACATCGAGCGCACCACCGGGCACGGCGACGGCGCCCCAGGACGCCGGGGCCGCCGGGTTCGACACGTCGATCACCTGAAGCCCGGCCGCGCCGTCCGCGACACAGGCGGCGGCCTCCGACACGGCCACACCGAAGGCCGTTCCGGCTGTGGGCAGGGAGCCCACGATCTGCGGACTCTGCGGATCGGCAACCCTGATGATCTGCAGCCCGCCCTCGCCGTCCGCGACATAGGCATATTCCCCGTGGACATCCACACCGTAGGCGAAGCCGGGCGTGTCCGCCGCTCCGGCGACTTCGGGAGCCCCGGGTGCCGCGTAGGAGATCACCTGCAGCCCCGACTCGCCGTCGGCCACATGGGCGTAAGGTCCGACATCGGAAAGCGCGACGGAGTATGCGGATCCGGGCGTGTCCACCGATCCGGCCAGGTGGATGTAGTCGCGGTAGTCGATGCATTCGGCTCCGGCGGAGCCGGCCGCCGTGAGGAGCATCGCGATCGCGATGGATCCGCGGCTCTGCTTGACGGGTCCCCGCCTCCGCGGACCCGCACCGGAATCGCTCATGAGACGTCCTCCTCTGATCAGTGTAGGGCCAGGGAGGACCTCGGGACCATGGCTATCTGACCCATGGGAAGGACTCGTGCCCCATAGACAGCCGGGAGCCCTTTCGGGATAATGCGTTACAGAATCGCAGCCCAATCGACCTCGATGCGGGCTGGCCATAACTGGCAGGGATGGCGCAGCAAGGCGCCCGAGAAGGAGCGGCAGCATCTTGGATCACTCCATTGATCATGGCACACCGTCGCGGCCGAAGATGGCCGCCGGCGGCAGGCTGGTTTCGGGGTTGGCCGCCGGGCAGGCCGTCGAATTTCCCGTCCAGGAGCATCGCTGTTCGAACGGGCTGCGCGCTCTGCTGCTCGAGACGCACACCGCGCCGGTGGTGTGTGTCTCGATCTGGTATCGCGTGGGGTCGAGCGATGATCCGGCCGGCGGCAGCGGCATGGCGCATCTGCTCGAGCATATGATGTTCAAGGGATCCCGCACCCACCCGAAGGGGGTCTACGATCAGCAGCTGCACGTGATGGGCGCGATGAACAACGCCTCCACCTGGCTCGATCGCACCAATTACTACGTCTTGATCGGCAGCGATCGCTATGAGTCTGCCCTGGTCCTCGAGGCCGACCGGCTGCGCGGCGCGACGCTGGCCGATGAGGATCTGGACGATGAGCGCACGGTCGTGCTCAACGAACTCGATCAGAACCGCGACGATCCGTGTACCTTGCTCTATGAGGAGTTGCTGGCCCACGCCTTCGAGGAGCATCCCTACCGCCGTCCCGTGATCGGCTGGCGCCGGGATGTCGAGCAGATCCGTGCCTCTGATCTGCGCGCCTTCTATGACCGGTTCTACCAGCCGGAGAATGCGTTTCTGGTCATCGTGGGGGATTTCGAGACCGAGCGCATGCGAGCCGATATCGAGCGGCACTTCGGTGGGATTTCCGGGGCGGCCGTGACGCGCGATACGCGGCCGCTCGAAACCGCGCCGCTTCGCGAGCGGCGGTTCCGTGTCAGCCGATCGGGAGGGCAGGAGATGCTTGCCCTGGGATATCCCGCCCCCCCGCGCAGACAGCCGGACGCGTTGCACCTGGATGTCCTGGCCCAGGTGCTGGGGCACGGGCGAACCAGCCGGCTGTACGGCTCGCTGATCGATACGCACCGGGCCGTGCATGTCGCCGCCGAGAATCAGTCCATGCCCATCGATCCGTTCCTCTTCATGGTCGACATCGAGCCGTCGCCAGGTGTGACGGTGGCGGAGATCCTGCGTATCTATGACGAGGATGTGGCGCGCCTGGCCGGCGAACCGCTCACCGAACAGGAGCTGCTCCGGGCGCGCAAACGAGCCCGGGTCGACTTCGTGATGCGCCGCGATCGCGTCAGCGCCCTGGCCTTCTTGCTGGGCGAGTTCGAGATCGCCGGTGGATGGCGCCAGCTCGAGCACTACCTGCAGGATCTCGACGCGGTTACCCCCGAGGACCTCATGCGCGCGGCCCGGCACTATCTGCGTCCGCAATGGCGCACGCTGGGCCACTACCTGCCCGGTGAAGGAGGTGGGTCATGAGCATCGCCGCGCGGGTGGTGAGCACGAACCTGGCCAACGGCACGCGGGTCCACGTGCTCGAGAGCCACAGCAACATCACGGTCGATCTGATCGGCTACCTGGAAGGCGGCCTGCGTCTCGAGGCGCCCTGCGACGCGGGTGTGGCGAACCTCTGCGTGGGTGCGCTCGACCGCGGCACGGCGGGACGGACACATGCCCAGATCGCCGATGCGCTCGAGTCCTGCGGTGCCCAGGTCTGCTTCGACCTGACCCCGGAGACGACCACCTTCCGTACCCGCTGCCTGTCGGAGGATCTTGCGACGGTCCTGGCGATCCTGGCCGATTGCCTGGCCGATCCGAGCTTCCCGGAACGGCAGCTCAAGGGGGAGCGCGAGGAAACCCTGGCCGAATTGCGCGCCGCGGCCTTCGATTCCTTCGCTCGCGGCTACGAGCGCGCCGCCGGGCTCGTGCTGGGGGAGGATCACATCTATACCCGTGATCCCCTGGGGCGCGAGGAGAGGGTCAAGACGGTCAGCAGAGAGCAGGTCCGCTCGTTCCATCGCAGTCTGCTCCGGGAGTCTGCGCTGCATGTGGCCGTGGTGGGCAACGTGCGCCTGAGCGAGGTGGCGGGCCTCCTGGAGGACACCGTCGGAAGCCTGCCTCCGGCGGCTTCTTCGCCGGCGCCGCCGGAGGTGACGCCCGCTCCCTCGGCGCCCGCTGCGGCGAACGCGGCCAGCGCGCCCGCTGCGGCGAACGCGGCGCCGCGGGTGCGGCGGGAGCATGTGGCGATGCCCGACAAGGATCAGGTGGATCTCTTCTTCATGGGTTGCGGGCATCCGCGGACCGCGCCGGATTTCGAGGCCTACGCACTGGCGAACTTCCTGGTCGGCGGGTCCTTCGTCTGCCGGCTCAATCAGCGTCTGCGGGATCAGGAGGGACTGACCTACGGTGCGCAGAGTACGATCGTGTCCGGACAGGAGGCCGGGCTCTGGTATGCCTGTGTGAGCGTTCATCCGCGCGATGTGGCGCGGACGATCGAATTGACGCTGAGCGAGCTGACGCGTTTCGTGCAGGACGGTCCCGACGACGAGGAGCTGCGGATGGCCAAGCTTCATCTCACCGGGTCGTTTCCGATCAAGCTCGAGGCCAACCGGGTGGTGGCCACGGTCCTGCTCGACAGCCTACGTTCCGGGCGCGGGCTCGACTACATCGACCGCTATTGCGGGCGCGTGATGGAGATCTCCCGCGAGCAGGTGCTGGCGGCGGCCCGCGGGCTCTGGGGTGCCCCGGAGATGGCCATCGTGAGTGCCGGCGCGGGCTTGCCCGAAGCGTGAGGCGGTGCGCCGGCACCCGCGCACAAAGGGTGACTCTGTCTAAACCTCGGCAATGAAAAGCGTGGGTTTGACTCGAGCTGCAAATCCGATGTTATATGTCCGAGATCCGGGTGAGCGGATCTCGCGGTCGGATCCGGTCGGCCAGGTGGCGCGAAGGGGCATCTTGGACGCCATGAGTGCCCATACAACAGAGGAAGCAAAGCGCTTCACTCGCCTCGGGAACCCGGGTATCGTGCTGACCGTGGTCGGCCTACCAGGGAAGGGGGCAGTCAATGTGGATGCGAGTCCCATGGAGAGCGGGCACGGGCCGGGGTGGGGGGGGACCGTTGATTCGGGTGGCCTGGGTCCTTCTGTTGGGCGCGCTGTGCCTGTGCGTGGCCCGAGCCCAGGATCCGCAGACGCCGGGCGCGAGCGGCGGCCTGGCGAGTGTTTCGCCCGAGGTCGAGGTTGGGGTCGACGAGCATCTCGGCGCCTACCTGCCGCTCGACCTCACATTCCAGGATGAGCAGGGCGACACCGTGGCGCTGTCGGAGATCATCGACAAACCCACGATCCTGACGCTGGTCTACTACCGCTGTCCGGGCATCTGCAGCCCGTTGCTCTCGGGGGTTGTCGATGTGCTCGAGAAGATCGAACTCGAACCGGGCGTGGACTACGAGGTGCTGACCATCTCCTTCGATCCGACCGAGGATCCCGGCCTGGCGGTGCGCAAGAAGGAGAATTTCCTGCGCGGATTCCACGAACCGTTTCCCCAAGATGCCTGGCGCTGGATGGTGGGTGACTCGGCCGCGATCGCCACGCTGACCGACGCGGTCGGATTCCGCTACAAGCCGCGCGGCATCGACTTCGATCATCCCGGGGTGTTGACGATCCTCTCGGCCGACGGCAAGATCGTGCGCTACCTGAACGGGATCACCTTCCTGCCCTTCGATGTCAAGATGGCCCTGATGGAGGCCGCCGAGGGCAAGGTGGGCCCCACGATCAACCGGATTCTGCTCTATTGCTTCAGCTACGAGCGTGAGGGCGGCAAGTACGTCTTCAACCTGCTCAAGGTCACGGGCACCCTGTTCATGGTCTTTGCCGTGGCGTTCGCCACGTTCCTGGTGATCTCCAGCCGTTCCTCGCGAAAGGAGAAATAGCCCATGGCAGGCGAAGCGGCCCACGCGGCGCCCAGCGGACCGACCTTCTACGACAACAGCGGCCGGCGCTCCGGGCTGATGAGCTGGATCTTCTCGACCGACCACAAGCGCATCGGGTTGCTCTACCTGTACAGCATGATGACCTTCTTCGCGGTGGCGGTCTGCCTGGGGCTGTTGATGAGGCTGGAGCTGATCGCTCCGGGTCGAACGATCGTCTCGGCAGGGACCTACAATGCGATGTTCACCCTGCACGGCGTGATCATGATCTTTCTGTTCGTGATCCCCGGGGTGCCCGCCATCCTGGGCAATTTCTTCCTGCCGATCCAGATCGGTGCCCGGGACGTCTCGTTCCCGAAGCTGAACCTGCTCTCGTGGTGGTGCTTCGTGGTCGGCGCCCTGCTGGCGGTCCTCTCGCTCTTCACGGCGGGCGGGGCCCCGGACACGGGGTGGACCTTCTACGTGCCCTACAGTGTCCGGACCAGCACCAATGTCACCCTCGCGGTGTTCGCCGCGTTCATCCTCGGCTTCTCCTCCATCCTGACCGGGCTGAACTTCGTCACGACCACCCATCGCTTGCGCGCGAAGGGCATGGGTTGGTTTCGGATGCCGCTGTTCGTCTGGTCGCTGTATGCCACCGGGTGGATCCAGGTCCTGGCGACGCCGGTGCTGAGCGT
Organism: uncultured bacterium; assembly: GCA_964417675.1. Taxonomy (GTDB): domain Bacteria; phylum Eisenbacteria; class RBG-16-71-46; order CAIMUX01; family WJJG01; genus CAYQJL01. Next base: position 32,399 of record CAYQJL010000010.1, read on the forward strand.
CACGCTGGCCCTGGTGATCCTCGAGCGAATCTTCAACCTGGGGCTCTTCGATCCCGGCCGAGGCGGGGATCCGCTGCTCTACCAGCACCTCTTCTGGATCTACTCGCACCCGGCCGTCTACATCATGATCCTGCCGGCCATGGGGTTGATCTCCGAGATCATTCCGACCTTCGCGCGCAAGACGATCTTCGGCTACAAGGCCATTGCCTACTCGAGCCTCACGATCGCCTTCGTCGGATACCTGGTGTGGGGCCATCATATGTTCACCAGCGGCATGAGCGACACCTCGCGCTGGATCTTCTCGCTGCTGACCTTTCTGGTCGCGATTCCCAGCGGGGTCAAGGTGTTCAACTGGATCTCGACGATGTACAAAGGATCGATCGAGGTCAAGGCGCCGATGCTCTTCGTCTTCGGGTTCATGTTTCTGTTCAGCATCGGGGGGCTGACCGGGCTCTTCCAGGGGGCGCTGGCGATCAATGTCCACATTCATGACACCTACTTCGTGGTCGGACATTTCCATTATGTCATGTTCGGAGGGACCGGCTTCGGCCTCTTCGCGGGATTGCTCTACTGGTTCCCCAAGATGTTCGGCCGGATGTATCGGGAGAGGGTGATCCGGGTCGCCTTCGGCTTCATGTTCACCGGCTTCAATCTGCTCTACTTCCCGATGCTGGTGCTGGGGTACATGGGCAACCCGCGCCGCTATTACGACTACGTGCCCGAGTTCCAGACGGGCCACATGCTCTCGACCTTCGGATCCTGGATTCTGGCCACCGGCCTCGTCATCTTCGTGGCGCACCTGATCCGGGCCGCACGCCACGGCGAGCCGGCCGGCCCCAATCCGTGGGGCGGCACGACCCTGGAGTGGCAGGTGTCCTCGCCGCCGCCAGCGGAGAACTTCGCGGTCTTGCCCGAGGTGACCACCGGGCCCTACCACCATGAAGGAGCCAAGCCGTCATGAGCGTCACGGTCGATACCGGGGCGACCGTCTACCTGCCGGGCAAGGAGCGCGGAAGGGGCCGGCAGGAGCGCGGCGACCGCCCGGGGGGCGGCCACGGCGGCGGCCCGGGGGGCGGCCACGGCGGCGGCCACGGCGGCGGCCGCGGCGGTAGCCACGGCGGTGGCGGCGGTGACCAGGGCGGTAGCCACGGCGGTGGCGCTCCCGGCGCCGGTCCGGGACATGCCGCTCATCGCGACGCCTACGGCGCGCGCCTGGGCATGTGGCTGTTTCTGTTTACCGAGCTGCTGCTCTTCGGCGGATTCTTTCTGCTCTATGCCGTCTATCGCATCCGCTTTCCGGCCGACTTTCACTATGCCGCCACGCATCTGGACGCCTTCGTCGGTGGTGTCAACACCGTCATCCTGCTGACCAGCAGCTTGACGATGGTTCTCGCCATTGCGGCCTTGGAGCGGGGGCAGCGCCGGGTGTCGGTGACATTCCTGATCGTCACGATCGCCTGCGGCCTGGCATTCATGGTGATCAAGGGGTTCGAGTGGGCCGGCAAGATCAGCCATGGATACTACCCCGGCTCGGAGAAGATCGCCGAGCATACCGCCGGAGAGAACATTTTCTATGGGCTCTACTTCGGGATGACCGGCGTGCACGCGCTGCATGTGCTGGTGGGGCTCGGCGTTCTGCTCTACATGCTCGGCCTGGTCTCGCAGGCGCCCCGCCGGCGCGCGGTCATCCCCCTGGGCGGCCGGGATCGGTTGAAGCTCAGCGACCCGCGGGGCACGGTGCTGTGGGAACGCGCCGCGGCGGATCAGGCCGTGGAGCTACAGGTGGATCTGGTGTACGAGCATGCGCCCGAGATCCTGCAGGAGCGGCTGCCCAAGATGGAGAATGCCGGGCTGTACTGGCATCTGGTGGACATCATCTGGATCTTTCTGTTCCCGCTGCTCTATCTGATCACGTAGAGGGGGAGGATTCGTGGCGGAGAAACAGCCGGTTTCGTATGGGAAGTACGTCCTGGTGTGGTTTGCGCTCTTGGTGTTGACCGGGGCGACCATCACCGCCGCCGGGTTGGCCTTCGGCAGCTGGGGCGCCCTGGCGGCGATCATCATCGCCACCATCAAGGGTACCCTGGTGCTCTTCTACTTCATGCACCTGCGCTACGAGAGCTGGCTCTTCAAGATCATGGTGACCCTGGCACTCGGCAATGTGGCGGTGATCATGATCTTGACGTTCGCTGACACCCTATTCCGTTGAGGTAGCCGATGTACGGTCCCGTGTCGAGCCTGTCAGGCACCGTCGACAAGATCTTCCTCTTCTTCGTCATCGTGTCGGTGATCCTCACCGTTCTGGTCATGACGCTCATGATCTGGTTTGCGATCAAGTACCATCGCACGCGCCATCCCCGGGCCGTTCAGATCGAGGGGAACATGGCCTTGGAGATCATCTGGACGGTCGTTCCGATCGTGCTGGTGATGGTGATGTTCTACGTGGGGGCCGAGGGGTTCCGCAAGCTGCGCGATGTGCCGGAGGGCGCGCGGGTCGTGCATGTGACCGGCCGGATGTGGGACTGGTCCTTCCGCTATGAAAATGGCAAGGAAGCCAAGAAGCTCTATGTACCGGTCGATGAGCCGGTCAAGCTGGTGATGAGCTCGGTCGACGTCAGCCACAGCTTCTACGTGCCGGCCTTTCGGATCAAGGAGGATCTGGTCCCCGGCCAGGAGACCTACCTCTGGTTCAAGCCGCAGACGACCGGGCCGGCCGACATCTTCTGCGCGGAATACTGTGGCCAGCAGCACGCCTACATGATGTCGGAGGTGATCGTTCTGGAGCACGATGAGTGGTTGGCCTGGTACGAGGGCAGCGGGACCCCGGATCCCGAGCTGGAACAGCCGCGGGGTGTGGTCGGGCTGCTGGCCGAGCATGGCTGTCTGGATTGCCACAGCCTGAATGCCCGTTCGGGGGTCGGCCCGACCTTCCTGGGGCTCTACGGCAAGACGCGCACGGTGCTGTGGGGCGATACGCGGCGGGAGGTGGTGGCCGACGATGCCTACTTGCGGCGGGCGATCCTCGAGCCGGATGTCGAGTACGTGGCCGGCTACGAGACGAACATGCCGGTCGCGGATCTGACCGACGATGAGGTTGCGCTGATCATTGACTTCATCAGGGCGTTGAAGGAGTAGGGGCTGGACCGAAGATGGCGCAGGGCACGGGGACAACCGGATGGCGAGCCTGGCTCGAGCTGCTGCGGCCGCGGCTGGCCGCTTTCGTGGGCGTTTCGGCGGCCAGCGGGTTCGTTCTGGCAGCGGGGTTCGAGGTCCGCGGCCTGCTGCCCGCGCTGGCCTGTCTCGTGCTGGCCGCGGGCGCCTCGGCCTTGAACCAGTACCAGGAGTGGAAGCTGGATGCCCGCATGGAGCGGACGGCGCGCCGGCCGCTGCCGACCGGCCGGGTGCGTCCCCGCGCCGCGCGGCGGCTTGCTTGGGTGCTGATCGCGGTCGGCGGCCTGCTCCTGGCCGCCACCGGCCGCGGGGCCACGATCCTCCTGGGGGCTCTGGCGATCGTGTTGTACAACGGCTGCTACACACCGCTCAAGCGCGTGACCGCGTTCGCGGCCGTGCCCGGCGCGCTGATCGGCTGCCTGGGGCCGGCCATCGGCTGGCTGGCGGCCGGTCCGGGGGGCGCGCCCGGTGCCGCCGCTCCCGTGACGGCCTGGACGGCGCCCGGGGTGTCGTCGCTCGCCGCGTTGATGATCGTGATGTACTTGTGGCAGGTGCCGCACTTCTGGGTCTTGCAGATCCGGCATGACGACGGGTATCACCGCGCCGGGTTCCCGACCCTCATGGGCCGCCTGGGGCGCGCCGGCGGGGCCCGCGTCCTGTCGGCCTGGACGGTGTCGGCCCTGGCGGCGCCGCTCCTGTTGCCGCTGTTCGGATCGATCCGGGCGCCATGGGCCTGCGGGCTGCTGCTGCTCTCGGCCGTCGGGGCCGGGAGCGCCTGCGCGGGCTTGGTGGTGCGCCGGCCGCTGACCGATCGCGTGCTGCGGCGCGGCTTCGCCGGCATCAATGGGTTCGTTCTGGCGACCCTGATTCTGATCATGGTCGATCGCGGGTTGCGTCCCTGATGGGGACGGCCGACGGGAGAAGATAGATGGGTGTCCTCGAGAAGCTGGTGCTTTTCCCCACAGCCGAGCATTGGCCCCTGCTGGATCATCTGATTCTCTGGATGATGATCTTCTTCCTGCCATTTGCCGGCCTCGTGCTGATCTCCACCCTGGCCTCTCTGATCGTCCGCGGCCGCTTCCCGGGAGCGGGGCATGATCTGGCGCGGCTCGTGCTTCGCAATCAGGCGGTCTGGGTGGTCTTCGGGATCCTGCCGCTGCTCTCGCTCGTCTTTCTCTTCACGCAGTACCTGCGCGGCGCCGCGCTGCCGATGGGCCTCTATCTGCTGAGGATCCTGGGGCTTCTCCTGTTGGGCATGGCGAGCCTGGTGGCCTATCGCCTGCGGGGATGGGCGCTCATGGGTCTGGCGGGTGCGGCTCTGCTGACCGGGGCGGTTTTTCACCTGATCAGCAGCGTCAACCTGCTGGCCCATCCGGAGAGGTGGCCGCTGGCGGAGGGGCTGCTGCCGATGCTCTTCTCGGTGCAGGTCTTCGTGGACTTCAGCATGTTTCTGGCGCTCTCGATCAGCCTGACCGGGGCCGCGATCCTCCTGTTGCTGTTTCAATGGCCCGAGCGCGAGCCGGCCACGCCCGAGCCGCAGCTGCCGTGGCTGAAGCGCGCGGGCCAGGGAGCCATCATCCTCGGCGCGGTCGGAATGGGGCCCCTGGTCCTGTGGGACCTCTACAGCGCGCCGCACCCGGCGCTCTCGCCCAGCGTCTACGCGATGGGGCTGCTCCTTCTGCTGGCGCTCTGGCTGGCGGCCTGGGTGGGGGTCGCGATGCTGCGTGGCGGGCATGCGCGCTTCGGCTGGCTGGCCGCCCTGCTGGTCCTGGTGGCCTTCGGGTTCTTCTCGCGCAAGGAGCAGCTCGGCTACGCCAACGCCACCCAGGAGCATGAACGGGTCATGCTGGCGCAGGCCGACAGCCTGCGCGCCGCGCTGATCGAGTCCCGCGAGGAGCTCTACGGCGCAGGGCAGGAGGTCAGCCTCGCGATCGGCGCGGGGATCTTCACCGGCCGATGCAGCGCGTGCCACGGATGGGATCAGCGCATCGTGGGACCGTCCTACAACAGCGTGCTGCCGAAGTACACCGGCGACCTCGAAGGGTTGCAGGCCTTCATCCGCAAGCCGGTCAAGATAGACCCGGCCTATCCGGCCATGCCCAGCCAGGGGCTGCGGCGGGCCGAGGCCCGGTCGGTGGCCGCCTATCTGCTGACCGAGTTCACCGGGGAGAATCCACTGGGAGAGACGGATGCCGCCCCGCCGGTCCAGGACCGCTAGACGGCTTCCGTGGAGGGGAGAGCAGTGGTCAAGAAACTACTGATTGGCGCGCTGGCAGCCTATTTCGTGGTGTGCGGGGCCGTGGTGCTGGTGATTGCCCAGGTGCGGGGCCGCGGGGATGAGGGGCCGCTGCAACCGATCGGCTTCAGCCACGAGGTTCACATCCGCAACGTGGCGCTCTCCTGCGAACATTGCCATGCATATGCCGAGCAGTCCCGCCTGCCGGGTATCCCGGCGGTCGAGGTCTGCATGGAGTGCCATGAGCAGGTCGCCGCCGATCGGCCCGAGGTACGCAAGCTCCGGCAGTACTGGGAGCGCGGGGAGCCGATCGAATGGGCGCGGGTGCACGAGCTGCCCTGGCATGTGACGTTCACGCACAAGCGCCATATCAAGGCCGGGGTGGCCTGTGAGACCTGCCATGGCGAGGTGTCCGTGCAGCCGCGCATCCGCCAGGTGCATTCACTCAAGATGGGTTGGTGCGTGAGCTGCCACCGGGCCCACCAGGCCGACACCGACTGCGGGATCTGTCACCGGTAGGGATTCGATCAGGAGCTTGCCAGCATGGAGCGCAGAGAGTTCGTGAAGATGATGGGCATCGCCCCCGGAGCGTTCGCGGCGTCGTGGAATCTGGACTTCGCGCGCGATCGCCTGATCTCGAAGGTCCACCGGGACGAGGATCTGCCGCTGGCCGATCAATCGCGCTACCTGCCGGCGGCCTGCACCGAATGCCCGGCCGCATGCGGCCTGCGCGTTCGTGTGCGCCGCGGCCATCCGATCAAGCTCGAGGGGGATCCCGGCGGACATCCCGGCAGCGGCGGCCTGTGCATCCGCGGCCAGGCGTCCCTGGCGCGGTTGTATCATCCCGAGCGCGTGACCGCGCCGCTGAGACGCAGCGCGGCCGGAAGCTACGCGGCGGCTACCTGGCCGGAGGCGCTCGATGCGATCGATGATGCCTGGGGGACGGCCAATCGACGGGATGCCCGCGGGGTCTTCTTCTCGGCGCGTACCGGCGACGCCACCGCCGCGCTCATCGATGAGCTGGCCGCCCGGCGCGGCCTGGACGTGCTCCCCGAGCTGGAGCTGCTCGGACAGGGCGCTCTGCGGCAGGCCTACGGCGACCTCTTCGACCGTCCGCACATGCCCCACTTCACGCTGGCCGGCGCCCGGCTGCTGATCACCCTGGGCGCGGACCTGTTCGAGGGCTTCCTCGATCCGGTGCGCTGGGCCGCCGAGTTTGCCGACTTCCATGAGCAGGGGGGACGCTGGATCCACTTCGAACCGCACCTGTCCCTGACCGGCGTCAACGCCGATCAGCGGCATGTCATCCGGGCCGGCAGCGAGGCCCGGCTGCTGGCCTATCTGCTGCGCAGCGCGGCAGCCGAACCGGGGCTTGCGGGCGAGTACCTGGCGGCCCTGCCTCCGATGGACCGCGCCGCCGCCGCGGCGGCCACCGGCCTGGCGGCCGGACCGCTCGAAGAGCTGGTCGCGCGGCTGCGCGAGCAGCACGGGGCCCTGCTCACCGTGGCCGGCGGAACCGCGCTGATGCAGCGCGGCGGCCTGGCCGTCGCGAAGATGACAGCCCTGCTCCAACAGGCCACCGGACAGATCGGCGCGACGGTGCGTTTCGACGCGTTGCGGCGCGACCGCACGGCCCCGCCGGGCCGCTGCGATCAGGCCATGGCCGAACGACTGCGCCGGCCGGTGGGGCCGCTGTTTCTTTCGCGGATCCACAGCGCCCTGGGTGTGCCGTCGCTGGTGCGCCTGAAGGAACAGGCCGATCTCACGGTGGCCCTGACCGATGTCATCTACGGCCCGCTGGAGGGTGTCGACTGGATCCTGCCCTTGTCGCATCCGCTGGAGGCCGATCAGGAGTCGGTCGCACCGGACGGGCGGCGGCGCGTGTACGAACCGGTCTTCGATCCGCTCTTTGACACTCGCTCGGAGGTCGAGATCCTGCTGGCGCTGTTGCATCGCGAGCAGAGCGGCAAGGCCTACCTCGAGTCCTATCGCTATGAGCGGCCGGCCTCGACGCCGGATCCCGCGATGCGCGCCGGCGCCGGCGCGGGTCTGCGGGATCTTCCGTCCCTGCCGCCGCCGGGTGAACGCACCCTGGTGGTCGGTTCATCGCTGCGCGGATTCGACGGTCGCAGCCGGGTCATCGGCCTGCTTCATGAGATACCCGATCCGCTCTCGGCCGTGACCTATGGGGATTGTCTGTCGATCTCCCCGCAGGATGCCGCGGCCGAAGGCTTGTCGGACGGGGATGTGGCTCAGGTGGAGGCCTCCGCCGCAACGGTGCGGCTTCCGGTCCGGGTCCAGGTGGGTCAGCCCGCGGGCGTGCTCGGCATCGGCCTGGACGTGGTGGCCACCAGCATGGTTGCGGCGCTGGCGCTGGCGACCGACCCGGTCACCGGGGAGCTCGTGACCATCCTGCCGGGAATCACGCTGCGCGGGACGGGCGCCCACATCGATCTGCCGATCCTGTCCGGATCGATGGATGCCGCCCGCCGCGGCATTCTTCCCGGCGACAGCCCGCACCACGGCCCGGGGGACGCGCACGGGAGCGATCAGGGCGGTACGCACGGCGATGGGCAGGCTGGCGATCACGGCGGCGCGGCCGGCTACGCGCCGGGCAGCCTGTACAAGGCACATCCACACAAGAGCTGCCGCTGGGCGATGGCGATCGATCTGGAGAAGTGCATCGGTTGCTCGGCTTGCGTGGCGGCCTGCTACGTCGAGAACAACATCCCGATCACCGGACCGAGTGAGCACCTGCGCGGGCGCGAGATGTCCTGGATCCGCATTCAACCGTACGAGCACCGGGGCGGCATCGAATTCATCCCGATGATGTGCCAGCATTGCGATTTCGCGCCCTGTGAGGCGGTCTGCCCGGTCTTTGCGACCTATCACAATCCCGAGGGCCTCAATGCCCAGATCTACAACCGCTGCGTGGGTACGCGCTACTGCGCCAACAACTGCCCCTACAAGGCGCGCCGGTTCAACTGGTACTCCCATCCCCGGCAGGAGCCGCTCGATCTGATGCTCAATCCGGATGTTTCGGTGCGTCCCAAGGGGGTCATGGAGAAGTGCACCTTCTGCCTGCAGCGGATCCGTGAGCAGAAGGACCTGGCCAAGGATCAGAACCGGCCGCTGCGCGACGGCGAGGTGCTCCCGGCCTGCGCCGAGTCCTGCCCGACGCGGGCGATCGTCTTTGGCAACCTGATGGATCCGTCCTCTGAGATCCATGCCCTGACCCGCTCGAAGCGCGCCTATCGCGTGCTGGAGGATCTGGGTACCGGACCGGCGGTCTACTATCTGCACAAGGATGTGGGGCATGAGCTTTAGGGCCTACTCGGAGAAGCTGGAGCGGGATGTCCTGGCCGCCATGCAGCGGCCTCGTCCCGTCTACTGGGTCGCGCTGGTCGCCTGCGGACTCATGTTCGTGGGCGGCCTGGCGTTGTGGTTCCACCAGATGACCCGCGGCATGGGCGTCGCGGGCATCGGTCATCCGGTGGGCTGGGGCGTCTACATCACCGACTTCGTCTTCTGGGTCGGGATCGCCCACTCGGGGACGCTGATCTCGGCCGTGCTGTTCCTGTTTCGGGCGAAGTTTCGCAGCAGCTTCAATCGTTTCGCCGAGGCGATGACGGTCTTCGCCGTGATGACCGCCGGGCTCTACCCGCTGATCCACCTGGGGCGTTCGTGGCTTTTCTACTGGCTCTTTCCCTATCCCCACCAACGCCTACTGTGGGTCAACTTCCGCTCACCGCTGGAATGGGACGTCTTCGCCGTGAGCACCTACTTCACGGTCAGTGCGATCTTCTTCTATGTCGGGCTCGTGCCTGACCTGGCCCTGGTCCGCCGCCACGCCAGCGGCGTGCGCAAGCAGGTCTACTCGGTGCTGTCGATGGGGTGGATGGGGACCGCCCGGCAGTGGAAGCATTACAATCAACTCTACCTCTTCCTGGCCGCGCTGGCGACACCGTTGGTGATCTCGGTGCACTCGGTGGTCTCCTGGGATTTCGCGATGAGCATCGTGCCGGGCTGGCACACCACGATCTTCGCCCCGTATTTCGTGGCCGGCGCCATCTTCTCCGGTACGGCCATGGTGCTGACGCTCGGCATCCCGATGCGCAGGATCCTGCGGCTCGAGGCCTACATCACGGTCGATCACTTCGAGAAGCTGACCAAGTTGCTCTTGTTCACCTCGCTGATCGTGAGCTACGCCTACATCGTGGAGATCGCCCTGGCCTGGTACAGCGGTCATGAGTTCGAGACGGCCCACTTCTCCTACCGGCTCATCGGCGACTACGCGCCCCTCTATGCCGTCATGATCCTGTGCAACTGCCTGGCGCCGCTGCTGATCTTCGTCAGAAGACTGCGGCGGAACCTGACGTTTCTCTTCATCCTCTCGATCCTGGTCAACATCGGCATGTGGCTCGAGCGCTTCGTCATCATCGTGACCGCCTTGGCCAAGGAATACGATCCCTACTCCTGGGGCATCTACAAACCGACCCTGGTCGAGATCGGCATCTCGATCGGCAGCTTCGGGATGTTTTTTACGTTCTTCCTGTTGTTCACGAAACTCCTGCCCGTGATCTCGATCACGGAGATCAAGGAGCGAGAGCATGCCTGAGTCCGACAAGACGTTTCGGTTCGAGGACGAGCACGCCTTCCTCGAGAAGATTCGCGAGCTGCGCCGCAAGGGCGTTCCGGCGCAGCGGCTGGAGCTCTACATGCCGATTCCGGTGCCGGGTTTCGAGGAGGCCCTGGGGTGCCGGCCCAGCCGCTTGCGGTATTTCACCCTGGCCGGAGGGCTGCTGGGTGCCGCCTTCGGTTTCTGGCTCACGATCTGGACCGTGAGGGAGTGGCCGCTGGTGGTGGCCGGCAAGCCGCTGATCTCGATCCCGCCTTTCGTGGTGATCGCCTTCGCCTGCACGATTCTGTTCGGCGCGCTGCTCTCCTTGGCCGGCTTCCTGTTGCTGGGCCGCATGCCGTCTGCGCGCGGCCTGTCGGATCCGGTGGAGCATGAGAACTACTTCGTGGTCCGCGAGGTCGCGCACGAATCGCAGGGCTAGCCGGGCGCGGCGTGCAAGGGGAGTGTTGCTGATGATACCTGTGGGCTACATCTACGGGGCCGCCGCGGTGGCCGGTTCCGCCATCCTGACCTTCCTGGCACCGAAGGGCTCTCTCTTGCCGGGTCTGCTCTTCTGGGTGGCCGTGGTTCAAGGCGCCGTCCTGCTCATGGCGGCCGCCGAGATCGCGCACTCCAACTGGCACCGGCGGATTCGCGCCGTTCTCCTGGGCGTTCACCCGTTGCTGTGGATGTTTCCCCTGGCCTTCCTGTTCTTCTCGTTCGGCAAGGAGATCTATCCCTGGGCCGAACACCCGACCGCCTGGCTGCAGCAGCCCTTCTTTGCCATTCGCAACGTGGCGTTGCTTCTGGTGACCGCGCTGGGCGGCACGCTCTTCTCCCGGGCGGCCGTCCGGGACGCTCCGGCCACCCGCACCCTGGCGGTGCTGTATGTCTTCCTGTTCGTCACCACGCAGACGGTGATCGCCTTCGACTGGGTGATGTCCTTCGAGTTTCCGTGGATCTCGACCCTTCTGGGCGCCTATTTCTTCGTCGAGGCGATCTACCTGGGGGTGGCTCTGGCGGCCGTCCTGGCGGCCTACCTGTGCCGGCGATACCGGGATCGGATGGGCAAGACGCTGCTGGATCTGGCCACGCTGCTGTTCGGTTTCTCGCTGCTCTGGGTCGGGCAGTTCTTTGCGCAGTATCTGGTCATCTGGTACGGGAACATCCCGGCGGAGGTCTCTTTCCTGTCGAAACGGGTGCTGGCCTCGCCCCTGAGGGAGATGTCGCTGTTCGTGTTGCTGGGGCTGTTTGCCATCCCCTTCGTCAGCCTTTGGGCGCGGGGGCCGAAGGAGACGCCCTGGTGGGTCGCGCTCATGGCGGGGATCGTGGCGGCCGCTGTCTTTGTCGAGCGCCTGGTCTTCCTGGTGCCGGTGGTCGAGCTCAGCGCTCCGGTGGTGATCCTCGAGATGGCGATTCTGGGTGGCGCCGTTCTGCTCACGGCCGCGGCCGCGGTGCGCAAGGAGATGGCGGGGATGACCGTGGTGAAGGGGGGGTGACAGCCGGCTTCCTATGCGACTAAACTGCAACAGGTCGTTGTATGGGTGCCGTGGAACGGGCGCCGGTGCACGGACGTTACTTGATGGATGTCCTTTTCCCGCAGGCCGACTCGGGTGAGCCCCCCGCGGCCGGCGGTGGTTTGGCCGAAAGGTAGTTCTCGCATGTCGCTGTCTCCCGCAGGCCGGCTCATGGTGCGCCCGCCATCGACCGGCAATCCCGGTTTTCGCTTCTGGCCGTCTACGCTCCTGATCGCCCTGACACTCGCGGGGCTGATTCTGACCGGGGTCTCCTGTGACGGCGGCGGCCGCGTCCCTCGATCGCCCAACCTGATCATCATTCTGGTCGACACGCTGCGCGCCGATCATCTGCACTACGAGGGCTACGCGCGAGAGACATCGCCGCAGATCGATGCGCTCGCCGCGCGGTCGATCGTATTCGAGAATCACTACTCGACCGCCTCCCGGACCGGGCCGGCCGTGGCCAGTCTCTTCACCGGGCTCTTCCCGCGCAGCCACGGGGTCCTCAATCCCCTGACCGAGTTGGATGCCAAGGGCATTCTGGGGGCTGAACAGACCACGCTGGCCGAGATCTTGAAGGAGGCCGGCTACGGCTGTTTCGGCTTCATCACCAATCCCAATGTGACCAGCCGGTTCGGCTTCGGCCAGGGATTCGATGTCTATCAGCCCGTGCGCGGCGGCTGCGACGATGTGAATCGTGAGGCGCTCGCGGCGCTCGATTTCCGTGCCCGCGAGCCGTTCTTCCTGTACCTCCATTACATGGAGCCGCACAGCCCCTATCAGGCGCCGGCGGAGTATGAGGATCTGTATGCCAATCCCGGGTATCGGGGGCCCTTCACCGGGGAGCACGAGCAGCTCGATCAGATCGTTGCCGGCCAGCTCGTTGCGCGGCCGCAAGATGTTGCCCAACTCAAGGCACTCTATGATCAAGAGATCCGCTGCTTCGACGATCACTTGGCGGAGCTGCTCGCTGGGCTGAAGGAGCGCGGCTTCTACGAGAACTCGATTCTGCTGTTCCTGTCGGATCATGGCGAGGAGTTTCTCGATCATGGCTCGGCCCTGCACGGGTACACACTCTACGAAGAGCAACTGCGTGTGCCGTTCTTCATCCATGATGGCCGCCGTCCCGACCCCGGGGCGATCACGGCGATCAGCCGTCACGTGGACCTGTTGCCCACGCTCCTGGATCTTCTGAAGATTCCCGACGAGGGCCTTCATCAGGGACGCAGCCTTCTGCCGCTCATGGAAGGGGATGCGGAGGGGGTGGGGGATGACGGCAATCCGCCGGTCTTCGCCGAGGCCAGTTTGCGGGCCGTCAAGACCGTGCGCCGGCGATCGCTGCTCCTCGATGGATGGAAGATCATCGAAACCGAGCTGCCGGCTCCCCGTCGTGAGCTCTATCACCTGGCCGAGGATCCGCTGGAGCGGACCGACCTGAGCGCCTCGCGGCCCAAGATGCTGCTGCGGATGTCGGAGAAGATGCGGGCGCTGGTCAAGTCGATGCCCCGGGCGCGTTCCCAGAGCGTCAGGCTGCGCGAGAAGGAGATCGAGGCCCTGCGTTCTCTGGGGTACCTCAAGTAGCTTCCGGGGTATGAATTGCGAGGATCGACGGCGAGCCGGGGTTGGAAGCTGGCGGTCCGGGAGCTGGAAGCCGGTGGTCCGGGGCGGGCGGCCTGGGGATCTTTGCCGTCCCGACGGGATCAGGAGCGATGGGCCCACTCCCATTTTGTTTGCGATTGTGCTGGAACCGTTCCGGTCCGCGGTGGTACTGTGCCTGGCAGTGGGGTGTTCCCACGAGGTAAGTAGGTGACTTCCCTCCCGAAGCGAAAGCGGTTTCCGCCCAGCCTTCCAGAGTTCAGT
>CAYQJL010000011.1:0-18941 GCA_964417675.1 uncultured bacterium
TCGGACTGTCAGGGCGGGGATTCGAAGACCTCGGCAAGTTGTGGGTCCCGAGAAGATAGCGTCCACCACTTTCAGGCCTTTCACTTTCAGGCCTTTCACTTTCAGGTCTCTCACTTCCAGGTCTTTCACTTTCAGGCCTTTCACTTTCAGGCCTTTCAGTCGCAGCAGTCTCCTGATGGCCTTGAGGTCGGTCATGGGTTCCTCCCCGGGTTCTACGCGCTTCCTTTTAAGTCACACGCAGAAGGAGGGCGGGCCTATGACCGTTCGACTTCTTCCCCCTAAAACGCTTTGCGAAATCCGGATAGAGCCTGAAATGGTGGTTCACTTCGTTGGAGCGTCGGGAGAAGATGTGGGCACGCGCGCGTGGCCGGACGCCTCTGTAGGTCCCCGTCTCTCTAGTTGTGAGTCGAGACCCCAGAGGCTTCACTTCTGCGGCTTCATACCTGGTCGAGATGATCTTCTGATAATCAGATGTCCGAAACGACAAGACGAGGGGGGCACCGAAGCATCCTCGGCGCTCGAATGCTATCTGCCGTCCGGTGCATTGGCCTGGTCAGAACCTGGCTTCGAGATCGCTTCACTTCACTTGGGTCAGATTGGAGAGCGGATAGCTGTCGCGAGTCCGTTCAGGGGTGGGCGCGTGGCATATGTGCTTGATGCGCAAGGTCGAACCATTTCTCGGGCCCACACAGTCCCCCGATGCACCGTCTACGGGATCCACATGAGTGCTAATGAAGACAGCCTCTATGCAGGACCAGAGGGTGCAATTCGTCTTGAGGTGTCGGATTAGAGATTGGTTCGCCGGCAAGTTCCGCCCCCCGGGGGGCCTCAGGAAGCCACGACCGATCCGCGGCCGCGCAGGGCGTCGCCAATCAGGCCCTCTTCGCGGAACGAGAAGTACTCGCCCGCGGTGATGATCACATGATCGAGCACATCGATCCCCACCAGTTCCCCGACCCTCACCAGCCGGGTCGTGATCTCGATGTCATCGGCGCTCGGAGAGGGATCACCCGAGGGATGATTGTGCACCAGGATCAGATTGGCGCTGCCCTCCGCAATCGCCCGTCGAAAGACCTCGCGCGGGTGCACAAGGCTGGCTGAAAGGGTGCCCACGCTGACGATCTCCAGGTGGTGCGGCACATGCCGGGTGTTCAGATGAATGGCCAGGAAATGTTCGCGATCCGCCGTCGCGTAGCCGCTGGCGTACTCGCGCACGTGGCGCGGGGTCGACATCACACGGCAGCCGCGGCCGCGCAGCGCCCGGCGCCCCAGCTCCAGCGCCGCGATCAGGCAGGCGGCCCGCTCCTCACCGGCGAGGGTGCGCAGGCGGCGAGGCGTCCAGCGGCCGAGCGACGGGGCGCCACCGCCATCGAGCAGCCGATCGGCCAGGCGCAGCGCGTCGGGCGCCTCCTGGCCGGTCGCCAGCAACGCGGTCAGCAGTTCGAGGTCGCTGAGCGCTCCGGCATTGCGCAGGACGAACTCCGGCAGCCGGGGGGCATCTTCCACACGCAGATAGGTGATGCGACGGCGTGAACCCATGGGTACCTCCTTCACGTCGTCTCTAGCAATTCGAGATCCAACTTGCGCAGCCGGCCCCGACTTTCAGGATCCGAGCGGATCGACCAAGGCGCGGGCAAACTCGACCGGGTCGAAGGGCTCGAGATCCTCCAACCGCTCGCCGAGCCCCACGTAGCGGACCGGCACCCCGAGCTGGGATGACACCGCCAGGATCACTCCTCCCCTGGCACTTCCGTCGAGCTTGGCGAGAATGATGCCGGTGACCCCGGCCGCATCACTGAAATGGCGGGTCTGGGAGAGCGCATTCTGGCCGACGGTGGCATCCAGGACCAGCAGCGTCTCGTGCGGGGCGTCGGGCTGGGCCTTGGCAATCACGCGGCGGATTTTCCCGAGCTCGGCCATCAGGTTCTGGTTGGTCTGCAGGCGCCCGGCCGTATCCACGAACACTACGCCCGCCTTGCGCGACTGGCCGGCCCGCACGCCGTCGAAGGCCACCGCCGCCGGGTCCGCGCCCGGCCGGCTGCGCACGATATCGGCCCCGGCGCGCTCGGCCCAAACATCGAGCTGCTCGAGGGCCGCCGCCCGGAACGTGTCGCAGGCCACCACCAACGGCGCACGGCCCTGTTGGCGGTACAGGTGGGCCAGCTTGCCGATCGAGGTCGTCTTGCCCGCGCCGTTGACCCCTACCATGAGAATCACCTTGGGCAGGTCGCCGGCGGGCTCGGGCAGCACCTCGGCCGCACGACCCTGGGCCAGGATCTCGACAAGGACGTCCCGCAGGATCTCACGCGCGCCGGCGGCGTCTTCCACGTTGCGTTCGCGGGCCAGAGCCCGCAGGCGGTCAATGATCTGGACCGTTGTGTCCAAGCCGACGTCGGACACCAGCAGAAGCTCCTCGAGTTCCTCCAGGAGGGCCTCGTCCAGCTTCGCCCCGGACTGAAACACATCCTGAAGGCCCTCGGCGAGCACCGTTCGGGTCTTCTGAATCTTCTGGGCAACCCTCTTCCACAGTGACACGCTGATGATCCTCTCCTAGCCCGCCGGGGGGGCCGGCGCCGGGGGCATGCCCTCGACGATATCAATGAACTCGTTGACGCTCTCGAACCGCCGGTAGACGGAGGCAAACCGAACGTAGGCGACCGGGTCGAGCTGACGCAACTCTTCCATGACACAACGTCCCACCCAACGGGTCTCGACCTCTTCGCCCCCCTGCCGGTGCAACCGCGCCTCGACGCGATCGACGAGCGCCTCGATATCGGCCGCCGAGAACGGCCGCTTCTGACAGGCCCGCCGGATGCCCTCCTTGACCTTGTCGCGCTGGTACGGTTCCCGGCGGCCGTCACGCTTGACGATAAGCAGGGCGACGACATCGACATACTCGTAGGTCGTGAAGCGGTGCGCGCAACTCTCACACTGGCGCCTACGACGCACGCCCTTTCCATCGCGCACGGCCCGCGAATCGATCACACGGTCCTCTTCATGTCCACAGCGCGGACAGCGCATGATGTCACCCTTCCTCGATCGGGGGATCGGTCCGCAGCACCTGTCCGCTCACGATCGCATGCACCTGCCCCTCCTCATCGCGCAGGAGGAGCTCTCCCAAGGGCCCGAGTCCGGCCACCCACCCCATCCGCCGGTCGGGCCCGATCTCGACGTGGCGGCCGACCAGCAGACTCGCGGCCAGCAGATCGGCGTGCAGGGACTCGGGACCGGCGCGTTCGAAGGCCGCCAGCCGGCGCTCCATCCGCCCCAGAAAGGCCTCAAGCAAGGCGGCGCGGCCGATCGGGCGGCCGCACAACATCCGCGCGGAGATCGCCTTGCCCCGCAGTGCCGCCGGAAAGTCGTGATCCCGGTGGGCGACATTCAGACCTACCCCGAGGATGACCTGTCCCCCCGGCTCGACCTGGGCCAACACCCCGGCCAGCTTCCGGCCACGTCCATACAGATCGTTGGGCCACTTCAGGCCCACCTCGCACCCGGTCACCCGCTGGAGGCTGTCCCGCACGGCCAGGGCCGTGAGCGAGGTCAGGACGGGCCATTCCGCCCGCGGGCGCGCCGGGGAGAATACCAGACTCAGCCACAGACCGGCACCGCTCGCGGAGTGCCAGATCCGGCCCATACGCCCCTGGCCCGCGGTCTGTTCGTCCGCGAGAACCAGGATGCCCGGCGCCCGGCCGACGGTGGCGCGCGGCGGGTCGTGACCACCGGCAGAGGCGCCGCTGCCCTGCCCGGCCAGGCTCCGCGCCAGGTCCTGGGTCGAGGGTGTGCTCGCCACCCACAGCCAGCGGCCAAGCCAGGCGCATCCGGAGCAGATTCGATCCAACGTCTCCTGGCCCAGCTCGTCCCGGTTCGGTTCGTCCCGGTTCGGTTCCCCCTGGCTCAGTCCGGCCCGGTTCGGTTCCCCCTGGTTCGGTTCCCCCTGGCCCAGCTCGTCCCGGTTCGGTTCTCCCCGGTTCAGATCCTCCGGGCCGCGCTCCGGCCGGGACCGGGTGTCGGCCGGCCGGTTCAATGCCGCGCCTCATCGGCAACGTGGAGCCCGGTGGTCAGGCATTGAAGGTACAGGGCCAGGTCCACCGCCGGCGCCGAGTGGGTCAGGGCCCCGACCGAGATCGCATCGACTCCCTCCTGGGCGTAGGCGGCGATCGTCTCCAGGGTCACGCCTCCGGAAACCTCGACCGCAATCCGGCGCGCCGCAGTGCCCGCAGCGCCTTCCGCAGCGTCCGCAGCGGCGCGCAGCAAGTCCACCGCGACGCGCACCTCCTCGGGAGAGAAGTTGTCGAGCAGGACGCGATCGATCGGTAGCCGCGCGGCCGAGGCCAGCTCCTCGAGGCTGCCCACCTCGAGGATGATCGGCAGGCCCGGCCGCCGCGTGCGCAGCGCGGTGATCGCAGCCGCCAGGGCGGCCTGGCCCCCGGCGACCTCCACGTGATTGTCCTTGATCAGCGCCGTATCGTCCAAACGCAGCCGGTGATTGAGCGCGCCCCCGTCCCGGGCGGCCTGCTTCGACAGCAGGCGCAGGCCCGGCACCGTCTTGCGCGTATCGAGCAGGACCACGCCGCAGCCCACGATACGCTCGGCATAGCGGGCCGTGTGGGTGGCAATGCCGCTGAGCCGCTGCAGGAAGTTCAGGGCCGTGCGCTCGGCGGTCAGAATCGAGCGCGTGCGGCCGAGGATCTCGGCGATCGGATCGCCGGGCCGCAGGCGGTCGCCGCCGCGGGCGCGGGCCCGGAAGGATAGCCCCGCGTCCACCTGGCGGAACACCTCCTCGGCCACCGCAAGCCCCGAGAGGACCAGTTCCTCCTTGGCCAGGATGGTCGCCCGGGAGCGGTGGCCCTCCGGAACCAGGATCTCCGTGGTCACATCCCCGCCGCCCACATCTTCGGCCAGCGCGAGCCGCACGAGCGGCACCACCTCGCTCTCCCAGGCCTTCTCCAAGTAGGGCTCCTTCACGGCTTCCTCCTGCCGCCCCTTGGCTGACCCTGGATCTCGAAGATGCGGTCCCTGAGGCTGGCCGCGCGCTCGAACTCGAGGTTCTCGGCCGCCACCCGCATCTCCTCGGTGAGCAGCTCCATGAGCTTCCCGGGATCGCCGTCGGCGGATTGAACGACACTCAGCAAGGCCGCCAGATCCTCCTTTGCAGCCGCGGCCCGCGGCGGCGCGGCCCGCGGCGCGTCCCGATCCGCGACCACCGTCTGCCCCCGGATATCTGCGATCGACTTGACAATGGTCCGCGGCGTGATGTTGTGCTCGCGATTGTAGTCGAGCTGCTTCTGCCGGCGGCGGCCGGTTTCCTCCATGGCCCGCCGCATCGATCCGGTCATCACATCGGCGTAGAGAATCACCTGGCCGTTGACATTGCGGGCGGCGCGGCCGGCGGTTTGAATGAGGGAACGCTCCGAGCGCAGGAATCCCTCCTTGTCGGCGTCCAGGATCGCCACCAGCGATACCTCCGGCAGGTCCAACCCCTCGCGCAGCAGGTTGATGCCGACCAGCACATCGATCGTCCCCAGTCGGAGCTGGCGCAGAATCTCGACCCGCTCGATCACCTCGACATCGGAGTGGATGTAGCGAACCCTCACGCCCATGCCGACCAGGTAGTCGGTCAGTTCCTCGGCCATGCGCTTGGTCAGGGTGGTCACCAGGGCGCGCTCGCCCGTCTCGACGCGGCTCTCCACGCGCTGGAGCAGATCCTTCATCTGTCCCGAGGTCGGACAGAGAACGATCTCCGGATCCACCAGCCCGGTGGGGCGAATGACCTGCTCGATGACCACGCCGCCGGTCCGTTCCAGCTCATAGTCAGCCGGAGTGGCGGAGACATAGATCGACTGGCGCGGCAGTGTGACGAACTCCTCGAACTTCAAGGGACGATTGTCGAGCGCCGAGGGCAGGCGGAACCCGTACTCGATCAACGTGCTCTTGCGCGATCGATCCCCTTCGTACATCGCGCGGATCTGTGGAATCGTGACGTGCGACTCGTCGAGCACCAGCAGGAAATCCTCGGGGAAATAATCGATCAAGCAGCTCGGCCGTTCACCGGGCCGGCGCCCGGAAAGATGGCGCGAGTAGTTTTCGATGCCCTGGCAGTACCCCATCTCACGCATCATCTCCAGGTCATAGCGGGTCCGCTGGGCCAGCCGCTGCGCCTCGAGCGCTTTGCCCAGGGACTTGAGTTCGGCCACCCGCTCGGTGAGCTCGGCCTCGATGCCGGCCGTGGACTGCCGGATCCGCTCCCGGGGAAGCACGAAGTGACTGGCCGGAAAGATCGCCAGCCGCTCCTGGCGGCGCTTGCGTTCGCGGGTCAGCGGATCGATCGCCGTGATGCTCTCGATCTCGTCGCCGAACAGGCTGACGCGGAAGAGCTCCTCGGCATGCGCCGGCAGAATCTCGATCAGATCACCGCGCACCCGGAAGGACCCCCGTTCGGGCACCATGTCGTTGCGCTCGTACTGCATGGTAATGAGCTGGTCGAGGATCTGCTCGCGGGTGATCGCCTGGCCCACCTCCACGATCATCGTCTGCGCCCGGAAGTCCTCGGGAGCCCCCAGGCCGTAGATGCACGAGACGCTGGCGATGATGATCACATCCCGCCGCTCGAGCAGCAAGCCGGTGGCCTGCAGCCGGAGGCGGTCGATCTCCTCGTTGATGCTGGCATCCTTCTCGATATAGGTGTCTGACTGAGGCACATAGGCCTCGGGTTGATAGTAGTCGTAGTAGCTGATGAAGTAGCCCACGCCGTTGTGGGGGAAGAAGGAGCGAAACTCGCCGTAGAGCTGCGCCGCCAGGGTCTTGTTGTGCGAGATCAGCAGGGTGGGCCGGTTGACGCGGGCAATCACATTGGCGATCGTGAAGGTCTTGCCGCTTCCGGTGACACCCAGCAGGGTCTGATGCCCATCGCCGCGCTCCAGGCCGGCGACGATCTCCTCGATGGCCTGGGGCTGATCGCCGAACGGCGCGTAGGATGAAACGAGCTCGAATCTGTCCATGACACAGCCCGCGGCGGCCGCCCCGGCCGGGGAAGACCGAAGCCGCCGTCGCGATCCCTCACCTTCTTCCCGCCCGCGGCGCGGCACCCCCCGGCGCGGCCCGCCCGGCGCGCACCGTCCCACCGGCGTTCGTTTACCAGTTGATCCGCACCGTGAAACTCACGGTCTGGACTTCTCCAGCCTTCACCGGCACACTGAACTCGACCTGCTGGGAGCTCTTCTTCTCGAACGGATGGCTCACATTGCGCAACTCCCAGCTGCCGTAGAGGTCCTCGGCCAGCAGAACGGTGACGTTCTCCTTCTCCTTGCGATTGCGCACCTCGATCTCCACATCGATCTCGCGCGTGCGCGGCCCGATGTCGCGGCGATTCGTCTCGGTGCGCTCGACCACCAGATCGAACGCCTTGCCTACGAAGATGCGCACCTGCTCATCCCGCGGGGTATGATCGATGGCGTCCTCCCCCACGAACTGGAGGCGCTGGCGGGAGTCTTCCTTGTAGACCCGCACGGTGCCCTTCGGAAGCGGCATGCCGAGCCCGGCTTCCTTGCTGTTGATCATCTCGAGCACGACGCGGACCTTGTCTCCATAGCGCCGGGGATTGGCCTCATACTTCTTCTCGACGACCGCCCGCGCGGGGGCGAAGAGGGTCAGCTGCTTGGTCTCGTTGTTCTTGATCGTGCTGGGCCGGCTCAGCGTATAGAGGTGGTACTCGAAGAAGGCCTCCTCCGCGAAGGGCGCCTGCATCATCTTGTCGGCCCGTTCGGCCGCCGCATACAGCCTGCCACGGGGCGCCGGAGGCTGGACGCGGTGCGGTTCACCCGCCACCAGCTGCAGCTCCGCCTCGGGGAAGGTGGCCCCCGACCGGTTCTCGATGCTGACCCAGCCGGAAAGCCCCAAGCTCTCGTCTTGGTCGTCGACGACGGCGACGTACTCGGCGTGCCAGGCCAGGCCTTGGGTCATGTAGCTGACCTCCAGCCGGCGGTCACCACCCCGCCCGCCGTCAATCAGCCACTCGAGCGTCGGGTGAGTGATGAGGCCTTCGGGCAACTCGGGAAACTGCAGATCGGTGATCTTGTCAGTCATCAGGATGGTGACCCCGTCCTGCCCGGCGGCATCTCCCAGCAGCAGGCGGCCGCCGGAATGGCTGAGCAGGGTGCCCTCGTAGAGGCGGCCATCCTCGGTGACGGCCTGAATGCGGCGTTCGAGGTAGCGGTCGAGGATCTTCTCCGGACTGACCAGGTCATACACGTAGTTCTGCTCGAGCACCGCCAGCTCGCTCCCGTCAACGGCCGAGAGGTGCACCGAGGTCGGATCGATCCGTTCGGGCACGTCACGGAAGCGCAGCCAATCGGTTCCGGAAGGCAGGGTCATCGTGCGTTCGTCGCGGATGACCGCCAGATCCTGGTTGTAGATGGTCAGGGAGAC
The DNA here is from genome assembly GCA_964417675.1 of uncultured bacterium. Lineage (GTDB taxonomy): Bacteria > Eisenbacteria > RBG-16-71-46 > CAIMUX01 > WJJG01 > CAYQJL01. The sequence continues at coordinate 8,428 of CAYQJL010000011.1, forward strand.
CGACCGCCCGTCATCCTGTGCGTGCACGCCGGCGGCTCCCGCCGCACACAGCAGCAGGGTCGCGCCGCCGACCCAGCTCCGGCGCGGCACGGTACGGCCACGGCGGCGGCTCGAATATCGGTTGGGGTGCAAGCTCCTCATCACGCCCTCCTATCCTTGGGGATCGTCCGGCGGTCCGGCCACGGGGGGTTCCGAACCGCGATCGCTCTTTCTGGTTGGTTCTACACGCCTCGGGGCGGATCTATTCCATGGCCGCGGAGCGGGCCCTCGCGCGCCCGGCAGATCGGCAACACCCCGGCGCTATGGGGAAGCCTAGTCCTCGAGTACGGCCAGGGCGCGGTCGATCTTGGCGCGCGTCGCTTCCCACTGCTCGAGTTTCTCACGTTCCAGGTCGACCACCTCGGGCTTGGCCCGCTCCAGGAAGTCCTGATTGGCAAGCTTCTTACGCGATCCTTCCAGGGCTTTCTCCACCTTGGTCAGATCCTTGCGCAGCCGGCTCCGTTCCGCGTCGAGATCGATCACCCCCTCCAGCGAAACATGGATCTCAGAAGCGCCGGCCACGCCGGAGGCCGAATGATGGGGCTTCACGTAGTCGGCATCGATCTCCAGATGGGCGATCTTCGCCAGCACCTTGAATGGCAGCTCCAGGCTTCGCAGGATCTCGGCCTCCCGTCCGGCGGTCTTGATCCCCACCGGAACCTGCTTGGCGGGCGGGATGTTCATCTCGCTGCGTATGTTGCGGATGGCGGTCACCGCCTCCTGGAAGAAGGCCAGCGTCTCCTCGGCGCCGGCAGAAGACAGGTCGGTCCGGGCCGCGGGCCAGGGCCCGAGGATCAGCTCACCGTCCTTGCCCGGCAGGTAGCTGTAGATCTCCTCCGTGATGAACGGCATGAGCGGGTGCAGCAGCGCCAGGATCTGCTTGTAGACCTCGACCAGCATCCAGCGCGCCCGGTCGGCCTCCTCGGAGCTGCCCTTCTGAATCCGCACCTTGGCGATCTCCAGGTACCAGGCGCAGAACTCCTTCCAGGTGAAGTCGTAGAGCAGGCGGCTGACATCGTTGAAGCGATACTCGCCCAGCAGCTTGTCGGCCTCGGTGATCACCTGCGCGAGCCGGCTCTGGATCCAGGCATCCTCCGGGGGCGCCTCGCCGGCCGGCGCGGCGGGGATCTGCTCATCGCGCAGGTTGAAGAGAATGAAGCGGCCCGCGTTCCACAGCTTGTTGGCGAAGTCGCGGCCCACCTCGACCTTCTTCTTGCCGAAGAGGATGTCGTTGCCCGTGGGGGTGAGCATCAGCATCGTGAAGCGCAGCGCATCGGCGCCGAACTCCTCGATCATGTCGATCGGGTCGGGCGAGTTGCCGAGGCTCTTGGACATCTTGCGGCCCTGCTCATCGCGCACGACCCCATGGAGGTAGATGTCCGTGAACGGCTTCTGCCCCTGGAATTCGTAGCCTGCCATGATCATGCGCGCCACCCAGAAGAAGATGATGTCGGGCGCGGTCACCAGCGCATCGGTCGGATAGAAGCGCTTCAGATCCTCGGTCGCCGCGGGCCATCCCAGGGTGCTGAAGGGCCACAACCAGGATGAGAACCAGGTGTCGAGCACATCCTCGTCCTGCGTCCACTCCTGCGCGCCGCAGGCCGGGCAGGCCCGATCCTGATCGCCGGTCAACACGGCCTCCCCGCAGTGCTGGCAGTACCACACCGGGATGCGGTGCCCCCACCAGAGCTGGCGGCTGATGCACCAATCGCGCACGTTCTCGAGCCAGTGAAGATAGGTCTTCTTCCAGCGCTCGGGCACGAATCGGAGCTCTCCGTCCTGAGCCGCTTGAATCGCCGGCCGGGCCAGCGGTTCCATCTTCACGAACCACTGCCGGCTCATCGCGGGTTCGACGATCTGCCGGCATCGGTAGCAGTGCCCCACGGCGTGGTTGAACGGCTCGATCTTGACGAGCAGGCCCTGCTTCTTCAGCTCGGCCACGACGGCCTTGCGGGCCTCCATGCGCTCCATGCCCGCGAAACGGCCGGCGGCCGCGGTCATCCGCCCATTCAGATCGATGACCGAGATCACCTCCAGATCGTGCCGCTGGCCGATCTGATAGTCGTTCGGATCGTGCCCGGGGGTCACCTTCAGGGCACCGGTACCGAACTCGGGATCGACATACTCGTCCTCGATGACCGGAATCTCCCGCCCCATCAACGGCAGGATCAGCCCCTGCGACTTGACCTTCTGGTAGCGCTTGTCCCCCGGATGAATCGCCACGGCGGTATCGCCGAGCATCGTCTCGGGCCGCGTCGTGGCCACCACGATTCCTTCCCTGGGGTTCTCCCTGGAAGGATACCGGATGTGCCAGAAGTGGCCGGCAATCTCCTGGTGCTCGACCTCCTCGTCGGAGAGGGCCGTGTGGCAGCCGACGCACCAGTTCACCAGATACTCGCCCCGGTAGATCAATCCCTTGCGGAAGAGGTGCTTGAAGACCTCCTCGACCGCCGCCGAGAGGCCGTCGTCCAGGGTGAACCGCTCGCGCTCCCAGTCGCAGGAACATCCCAGCAGGCGCAGCTGCTTGATGATCTTCCCGCCGTATTGCTCCTTCCACTCCCACACGCGCGCGATGAACTTCTCGCGGCCCAGATCCTTGTAATCGATCCCCTGGTCGCGCAGGTGATTGCGCACGCGGTTCTGGGTGGCGATTCCGGCGTGATCGGTTCCCGGGAGCCACAGGGTCTCGAATCCCTGCATCCGCTTCCAGCGGATCAGAACATCCTGGATCGTGTTGTTCAGGACATGGCCGATGGTGAGGGCCCCGGTTACATTCGGCGGCGGAATGGCAATCGTGTACTGCCCCTTCCCGCCACCCCCCTGGGGCCGGAACTGGCCGGATCGGACCCAATGATGATACCAACGTTGCTCGAAGCTGCTCGGGTTGTATGCCTTGGGCATCTCTTTCATGGCGGTCTCCCGTTCACCCGCAATGCACAATTCCGCGATGTCGGCCGTCCCGCAGGGGCTGGCGCCCAGAAGGCAGACGCCCCCCGCAAGCGGCCGCGGAGCACTCTTACCCGGCACGCGGGCCGGACAGCCGAGTCAGGTTTCAGACAGCGGAGAGTAGCAGAGGCCCCACAGACCGGTCAATGCGCCGGCCGGTGGGGCCCAACCCTGCCTGGGGAATCTCAGACGGGAGGCGCAACCAAATCGCCGGCCTCTTCGAGGACCTCGACGTGACCGCTGTTGCTGAGCGATCGCTCCACGGCCTCGAGAACCCGCACGACCCTCAGACCGCTCTCGCCATCGACCGCGGGACGGCGGCCCTCGGCGATCGAACGCAGATAGTCGGTCACCTCCGCCTGCAGCGGCTCGAAGGTCTCCATCTTCGGCGAGACGATGTCCCCGGCCCGGTAGCTCAGGTGATACTCACCGAACGAATCCGGATCGCGGTAGTTGACGCCCTTGTCGTAGATCTTGACGGCCTCGAGATTCTGCGTGTCGTCATAGACCAGCATCTTCTGGCGGCCGACGATCGTCGTGCGGCGCAGCTTCGAGGGGGCCAGCCAGCTGACCTGGACGTGCGCGATGGCGCCGCTGCGGAACCGCATATGGATGAAGGCCACATCCGGAATGCCCGGCTGGACGAAATCCTTGCCGGTCCCCATCACCTCGTAGGGCGACTCACCCAGCCAGTAGAAGAGCATGGAAAGATCGTGGGGCGCCAGATCCCAGATCACGCTGGAATCCTTCTGGTGCAGCCCGAGATTGACCCGCGTCGAGCTGATGTAGAACACATCGCCCAGCCCCCCGGCATCGATGATCTCCTTGATCTTGCGGACCGGCGGGCTGTACTCGAAGGTGTGTCCGACCATCAGGACCTTGTTGCGCTCACGCGCCATCTGGATCAGGTCGCGGGCGTGCTCGCTCGAGAGCGTGAACGGCTTCTCCACGAACAGGTGCTTGTCGTGGAGCAGCGCCTCCCGGGCCAGTTGGTGGTGCGTCTTCGGCGGGGTGGCGATCATGACGGCGTCCACCTCGGGCGAGGCGAAGACGTCCCGCGAATCGGTGGCGACCTGAACCCCCGGATAGCGCCTGAGGACTCTCTCGAGCATCTCCGGCCTGAGATCGCACACGGTGACACTGGAACACAACGGGTTCTCGACCAGATTGCGAACCAGATTCGGACCCCAGTAGCCTGCTCCCAGAACGGCCACATTGACCATGAGACTCTCCTGAACGTAACCGCCGGCCCGCCCGGGCCGGCGTGGACCTATCGCGCCCCTCTGGCGTACAAAACTTCGGGTATAGTACGCCACAGGAGCTTCAAGTCCAGCGCAAAGCTCCAATTGGCGCCATAATACAGATCCAGAAGCACCATCTCCTCGAAACTGAGCAGGCTGCGCCCCGAAACCTGCCACAACCCCGTCATCCCCGGCGTTACATCCAGACGTCGCCTGTGCCACTCCTCGTACAGTTCATACTCGAAGGGCAGGCAAGGGCGCGGGCCGATCAGGCTCATCTCGCCCCGGAGCACATTGATCAGCTGCGGCAGCTCATCCAGGCTCGTGCGGCGCAGGAAACGACCCAGCCAGGTCACGCGCGGATCGTCGATGATCTTGTAGATCGGCCGGCCGGCGGGATCGAATCCGGCTGCATCACCCTGCCGCATCAGGCTTTCGACATATTCCCGATGATGGCGATCGTCATTCGAGGTCTTCATGCTGCGAAACTTGAGCATCCGGAAACGCCGTCCGCCCTTGCCGACCCGCTCCTGGGCATAGAGCACCGGGCCCGGCGAGGTCAGCCAGACCAGCGCGGCGATCACAAGCATCACGGGGGTCAGCACCAGCCCCATCGAAGCGCTCAGGATCACATCCAGCGCTCGTTTCGTCATCATCCCCGAACCGGAGGAGACCGCGGTGCCCAACCGCAGCATCGGGATCCCCGCCTCCCGTGTCATTGGAGCGGCATCGACGTACATCTGCGTGAGATAGGGAATGACCGTCGTCTCGATGCCACCCCGGTCCAGGGCATGGGCCTGTTCGACGGCCTCGCCTTTCTGGATCAGGTTCGAGGCGATCAGTACCTCATCGACCGCCAACGCCTGGGCCAACCCGGGGAGCTCTTGCCAGGTGGCCAGATGAAACCGCGGCCAGCGCTGGCCGGGGACGCGCGGATCGGGAGAGATGTCCGCCAGTCCAACCACGACCGCCTCGGCCAGCGGTTCGCTCTCGAGAACCGCCGCCGCCCGCCGGGCTTCCGGCCGGCTGCCCACGAGCAGGATGCGCCGCGGGGTCGTCCGCCCCACCTCGGCCAGGCGCAGGAGGAGGCGCGACAGGAAGGGCCGCACCGTCAACACCCCGGCCGTGAGGATCAGGGCGTGGGCCATCAGGATCCGCCGCAGATCGCCGGGTGGATCGAGAGCCAACAGGAAGTCGAAGATGACGGCAATCAACCCACTCCAGAAGAGCGCCTTGCCCGCGGTTGCGATCGCGCGCCGCGGATGGAGCCGGATCCTGCGGCTGTAGAGGCCGAACATCCCCGCCAGGCACAGGAAACCCACCACCAAGACCACGAGCAGGGCGAGCAACGGTACGGCGACGGCCGGGGTCAGCTGCCGGACAGCCTCCCGGGCATCCGGCGTCAACTGCACGGCGGCCAGAAACCCCCCCACCACCATGAGGCTGTCCAGAAGGATCAGAGCGGGCAGAACCAAAACGAGCGCGCGGCCCGCGGAGATGCGGGTGCGCTCACCTGGTGGGTGCATCTCATGGGCAAGATCGGCGCCGTACAGGCCGCGCGCCGCGACTGGCTGATCGGCTATAGAACGCAACTTTTGCTCCAGGAACAACTTAGGAGCTATGGCTCCCAATCGCTCTCAAAGGCATTCCGGAGTCGCGCCCCTATCCCGAACCGGATTGCCGCATGTCTACGGGCAGGCACACTATAGAAGCGCCTGCGGGCATGCAACACATATTCCCATGCGTCTCCCCCGTTCCGCCCAGGGGAAACCGCCCCTACCGCCTGCTCCCCAGGGAAGATCCTCGGGTGAACAGGAACGAAACACGAGCATAGCCTTCGTACAGATTCTGGCTGCTGGCATACGCTCCGGTCAAGCACTGGCCGCCCACGCACACCCGAATCTCTCTACCCCGATACACCCGGCCGATTCCCGCCTCCAGGCGGATCAATTCGCCGGCGGGCACCGGCCACCAGGCGACACCATCCCGATGCACGCCCTGCAGCTGGCGCAGCGCCTCCAGCCACAGGGTATCCACGGCCGGCCCCGGCCGCGCCATCGCTCCCGTGAGCCGCACACGCCAGCGGCGTGCATCGCCCCCCATCGGGTGCCCCAGGATGAAGCCCCGATAGGTGTATCCCGTCGAGAACAACTTGTGGCGGTACCACAGATTGCGGTCATCGGCATTGTTGGCATACTCCGCCTCGATCTCGAATTCGGGCACCGGGGCCACTCGCAGCCGGTACGTACGGGCCGGCGCCATCGGCACGCCACCGGCGAAGCGATCTTCGCCGCCATAGAACCATCCCAGGGAAAGGTCGTCGACACCCAGCGTGCGCCGTGCCCAGTCGCGCGGGGACAGCTCGATCAGATAGGCGAATTTCTGATCCGAATCGGCGGCCGGGTAGGTGGGACCGCGAGCGTTCTCGCCCTGGCCCAGGAAGATATCCACCCAATCGGCGAATGTCAGCCGCTCCCCGCGCCCGGCGCCTCCCAGCATGATCGTGCGCTGGATCTCCAGATGGAGCCACCCGGCCGGCTCCCAGTAGCCTCGCATGCCCCAGAGCAGAGGGTAGGCGACGGTCCGGTGGGCATCGTCCAGATAGGCCAGGAACGATTCTGCACGGCCCCGGCCCCCCACCGCGGGGAGCGCCGGGCTCTGCAGGGCCAGATGAATCTGGTCGAGGGGAGGCGCATGCTCCGAGATCAGCAGTTTCTGTCCGGGCGCCGCGCTCCAGAGAACCGGGTAGCGGCCGGCGCCCATCTCGAGCGCCCCCCACTCCAGGGTGGCCCGCGCCGCCAACCAGCGCCCGGTGGCCGGTTCGTGCTCGCCGACCCGGCCCCGCCAGACAGCCAGCCACTCCCCGGCCCGCCATCGCCGGCGCAGACCGGCCGAGAACGAGGCGGCGCTGCCCGCTGACCAGGTGCCGCCCTGATCGAACTCCGCCTCCCAGGAGGATCCGGCCGCGGCTCGGGACTGCTGCAGCTCGATCTGCATCCAGGACGCCGCGTCCGGGTAAAGAGACGCCGCGGGCTGGCCGAAGCCGGCCCGCGGCGAAAGCATGAGCAGGAGCAGAAGTCCGCCAGCCAGTGTTATCGGGGATCTGAGCATGTCCCCAGGCTAGACCAAGCCCGGGCCCCACTCAATCGATCATGGTGCCGGCCGGCAATCCCAGCGGCGATCCCCGCCGGGTCCCGGTCAGGCCGCCTCGACCGGAGCCAGGACGTCGCCAAAGGCGCAGGCCCGGTTGCGGCCGGTCTTCTTGGCCATGTAGAGCGCCTCATCGACCCGGCCGAGCAGCTGATCGGCGTTGTCGCCGTCGCCCGGATAGGAGGCCACGCCGACACTGACCGTCAGCTTCTTGCGACGATAGAAGGTGTGCCGCTGCACGCGGGTGCGCAGCCGTTCGGCCGCCGTGATCGAGCGCGGCTTGTCGGTCATCGGGAGCAGCACGACGAACTCCTCGCCGCCGTAGCGCGCCACGATATCGGAACTGCGCGCCCAGTGCTTCAGAATGGTTGCCAGCTCGGCGAGGATCTTATCCCCTACCTGATGGCCGTGGTTGTCGTTGAGCTCCTTGAAGTTGTCGATGTCGATGAACATCACGCTGAAGGGAGTGCCGTAGCGGCGCGCGCGGTCGATCTCGCTCTGCATGCGCTCGAGGAAGTGTCGGCGGTTGTAGATGTTCGTCAGGTCGTCGGTGATGGCCAGCCGGCGCATGTCCGCGTAGAGCAGCAGGCGTTGGATGGTCGCCGCCGCCTGTCCGGCGATCAGCGTCAGGAGGCGCAGCTGATCTTCGTTGAAGGCCTTCGGGCGGCCGTGGCTGATGTTGAGCACCCCGATCAGCTCGCCCTGCACGACCAGTGGCACGGACATGAAGCTGCCCACCAGCGTATCATCGGGCCGGCGGCCGCGGTGGAGTTCGGTCAGCAGGACCGGCCGCTTCTGCTTGGCCACCCACCCGCTGAACCCCGCGCCATGCTCGAAGTGCACGCCGCCGATCAGGTCCACGAAGGCTCCGCGCTGCGCCGCGGGCACGAGCCGGCCATTCTGCTTGTCCCACAGGAACAGGGTGGCATTGTCAAAGGGAATCGCCTGATGGATCAGATCGAGCAGCCGCCGGTAGACCTCCTCTTTGTCGAGGGTCGTCTGGATCATCCGGCTGACCTCGAAAAGGATCTCCAACTCCGAATCCTGACGGGTGGCGTCGGAGAAGTTCTCCCGGCGCAGAACCCGCATGACCTTCCGGTTCAGGCTCAGCGCCGCCGACAGGACGTCGGAGGAACGCTTTTGCGCGGCCGCCCGATCCACCTGTCCCGACAGGGTCGTGGCCTCTTTCTTGGTGATCAGCTTCTCGCCCTCCATGACACCGATCAGCTGAAGCTGAGCCTTGCGGAACTTCTCGGTGGCGTCGACCAGCTGGCGCGATCCTGCACCGTTCCTGCGTCTCATGCGATTGTCCTCCTTCTCGCGAGTCGCCTGTCCAAAAGCTTCCCCTCGGATTCCGGCAGCCCCGGCAACGGTCAGGACAGCTTGAAGATGTCCTGGCCCTGTTCCAGGGCTTGATTCATTCGTTCGCAGAGTCCTTCGAGGTCTGTGCGTTCGTATCCCATCGCATGCAATCCGGGCGGCATCTGCGCGGGCGGATCCTCCTGTTTGCGCACGCCGTAGCCCATCAGCCGCGCCAGCTCGTCGGCGGCCTTGGCAATCAGCACATGGGGCGCAAGCTGCTCGGGAGGCCGATGATGGTCGCGGGCCACCTCGATCAGTTCCTCCGGGAAGGACCACTTTTCCAGGACGATCTGCCCGGCCATGGTGTGATCGGCTTGAAACCGCTCCTGTTCCAGGTGGATCGACTCCCCCTCGGCGTTGTAGACCGCCCGGATGATCGGTTCGTACGATTCCGGCATCATCAGATTCATCGCCAGGCGGCCGGCGTCGTGCATCAGACCGCTCAGGAGCGCTTCTTCCGGGTCGAGATCCCTGTGATCGGCCGCCAGTACGCGCCCGGCCATCGCCGCGGCGGCCGAATGCGTCCAGATCGTCTGCTCGGCGAAGGTCGGCGATCCCGACCGCTTCCAGGGAAGCGAGTGCACCAGCACCAGATTCCGCACCGCCTTGAATCCGAGGAGCGCCACGGCGCGGCTGAGTGTCTTGACGCGGTGGGGAAGCCCGTAGTAGGCCGAGTTGCATGTGGAAAGCACCTTCGATGCCAGTCCCGGATCCATCCCGATGAGCCGGGTGACCTCAGAAACCTGTGCGAATTCGGAACTCGCCACCCGCAGGATCTTCGTAGCCACGGCCGGCATGGGCGGAATATCGCCCAGCAGATCGATCATCCGTTCGAGTTCCTGTCTCGCCGAATCCGCTGACATCTTCCTCTCCTCTCCCTGCGGGCCTGACCGAGCCGGCGTCTCGCCGGCGCCGGCGATCAAGCCTGTTGATCTATGCGCAGCCCGCGCATGCGGGCCGCCTTTTCGTGGGACGCGTCTACACACAGGTCCACAACAGACCCACCCTGGCGACGGACCATCCGGAAGGCCGGCCGCGCCCCCGGCTGCAGCACCTCCATCCGCTGCATCCCCAGCCCGGGCCGCCCGCCGCGGGTCCGCGCCCACAGGGTCCCGGGGCCCAGCGCGATCCGCACTTCGTCGGCCATGACCTGTACGACCCGCGCGGTGATGATCTGGCCGCGATCGAGCCCGTTCAGGTAGCTCAGGAGTGCTTGGGCCCGGTCGACCATCTTCCTCTCCCTAGCCGGCCATCGGCCGGGGGGCGCGGTGCGCGCGGGCCTGGAGCTGCATGACCAGGTCGACCTCGTCCCGGGACACCCCGAGGCGCCGCGCGATCTCGCCTTCCGAGCAACCCTCGGCCGCCAGATACTCGATCTGCTCGCGAGTGCGCGGACGGGCGGGCGCAGCGGGTCGGCCGGAGGCCGGCGGCACCTCCGTCATGCGCCGGGGCGACTCCTGCCAGGGACCCCGATCGTCAGCGGCCCCGCCGGCTGCATGGGCCGCACCGTCCTGGGCCTCCAGAAACCGTCGCGCCCAGCTCGAGGCCAGCGGCGCGTCGGGCACAGCGGGACCCCGCGCGGGCGAGAACCCAGCCTCTGACCGAACCCCGCCGTCCCGGGCATCGAGCACGGGAGCCTCGGCGTGGCCGGCGTAGTCGGCGTGGCCGGCGTGGCCGGCGTAGTCGGCGTGGCCGTCGTGGCCGGCGTGGCCGGCGTAGTCGGCGTGGCCGGCGTGGCCGGCGTGGCCGGCGTAGTCGGCGTGGCCGGCGTAGTCG
>CAYQJL010000012.1:0-4458 GCA_964417675.1 uncultured bacterium
GCTCCGCAACCGGCGGGAAGATATCCTGCCGCTGGCCCGCCTGCTTCTGGCCGAGTCGGCCGAGCGCATCGATCGGCCGGTTACCGGGGTATCACCGCGCGCCGCGGACCAGCTTCTGCGGTACGACTGGCCGGGCAACGTCCGCGAACTCGAGAACGCCATGGAACGCGCCGTCGCACTCGGCCGCACCAACCTGGTTGAACTCGACGATCTGCCGGAGGAGGTCCGGCAGGCGATCCCCAAGCCGTCGGTTTCCGGTTCGGTCAGAGCGCTTGACGAGATCGAGAAGGATTACATCTTGGCGGTGCTCGACCTCAACGGCGGCAACCAGACCCGCACATCCGAGCAGCTCGGCATCGGATCGGCAACGCTCTACAGGAAGCTCAAGAGCTACGGCGTCACTCGGCGACCTGGCCCCGCGCGGGCCAACGAATCCGCCTCGCGCTGAGGTCGGCCGGCCTCAGGGGAGCTGCCAGCCGATGGATACGGCCGAGCTTCCATCCTCGAACCCGCGGGCCGCATCACCGCCATCCGCGTTTCCTCCCCACACCTTCCGATTGAGCCTCTGGAGCGTAGGTTTCGGGTGAACTGAGACGTGACGATCCCCGCATCGTATTGATGAGCGACCGATCGCTTTGATGGTGCGAGCGCAAACAGCTATTTGTCAAGTGGTTGCGCCATGGTCAGTTACGACACCTGCGCGGCGGCACGAAAGTTGATCTATCAACCGTTGGGCGGGGAGCCGGGAGAGCCGAGCCTGCGATCGCGAGGACAACGCGCGGTCGGTAGGGATCCATGAGACACATAGTGAGACCCATAGTGACGACTGGGAGTCTGGTCAAGTCTATCGTGGTCCAATCATCTCCGGCGGGCCGGAGAGACGGGGAGGCATCGGATGAAAGTGATTCGCGTTGTGCCACGCGCACCAGTCTTTTTGCTGGCGATCGCGCTGCTTGTCGGCTGCGGCATCATGGGATGCAGCGATGACAATGCAACACAACCGCCACAAGAGTTTGCACCGCCGACGAACCTCAGCGCAATCAACGGAAACGAGCACATCGTTGTACACTGGGCGTCCAGTCCGGACGAAGGGCTTGACGAGTTCAAGCAGTACAACATCTACCGGGGAACCTCGTCCCTGCTGGACATTGATGCTGGGCAGCTCGAGCAGCGCGGGCACAAGATCGGCAGTGTGGCCGCAAGCATTGACTCGTTCCAGGTGACGGTTGCCAATGGCACCCTGTACTATTTCCACATCCGCGCCGAGAAGGACAGCGGAAGTCTGAGCGGGCCCACCAATGAAGTGCAGGCGGCCGGACGTTCGGACGGAACGGGGAGGATTCTGGAGGAGTTCGCGGCCGGTGGAGACAGCGGTTTTGACTTCTCGAGCGGCAACACGGTGTCTCTCAATCAGAGCAATCCAGATCGGTTCGTTCTAACGGATATCTACCTTGGAACGGGTGCCGTGGATGACAGTTCGACGGCAGTGCTGAGCCTCAAGAGCCCGGCACTCTTGGTGCGGTTGAACAGCGAATGGGCCGGCCGCAGTGCGAGCATCAAATTCCTGGGGACGGCGTGGGACGACAACACCACGACGGATACAGGATTTGCTGCGCAGCTGGACGTTGTTGTAGGAGCTGTCTACGCGATCAGGACACCGGGTGGAAACTATGCCAAGCTCAAGGTCGACGCGGTTGCCGGAACTCCGGGTTCCCGGAGCATCACGTTCCGGTACTCCCATCAACCCACTCCGGGTCTGATCCAATTCTGAGGTGCGATCCTGCCAGACGCCGCTGGCCAGGCCCTCTGCTGTTGAGGCCAGGTTGCCGGGGGTGTGTGGATCCGCGGGATTGAAGCAGGACCGCGCGCCAGCGCTGCCGGCGCGCGGTCTCGGTCTCGGGCTCGGTCTCGGACTCGGTCTCGGTCTCGGTCTCGGGCATCGAGCAAGAGCCCCGAATCTACGTATCGCATGCCGCCCATGATTCGCCCGGTCCTGCGGCTGCACCACTGCCCGCAGCTCTTGGCCATCATGGCCGCATGAGGAGTCCTTAGCACTATGCGCGCCGGTAGGCGCGGACCTGGTTGCGCCCCGCTTGCTTGGCGGCATAGAGGGCCTCGTCCACTGCCCGCAGAAGATCCGCCGGGTGGGTGCCGTGTTCCGGGGCCACCGCAACACCCGCCGAGAAGGTAACCTTGCCCAGCAGTTGACCGTGGCAAACGAGTTCCATTCGCTCCAAGAGAAGGCGGATATGTTCGAGGCGCCGGCTCGTGTCCTCGAGCGACGCGTCGGGCAGCACGAGCAGGAACTCCTCTCCACCATAGCGGCAAGCACAGTCGCTCTCGCGCAAGTTCTCGCTCAGCAAGCGACTCGCCTCCTGGAGCACCAGATCACCGGCATCATGTCCAAACGTGTCGTTGAATTGCTTGAAATGGTCCAGGTCCAGCATCGCGACGGACAAGGGACTACCTTTGCGTAGGGACCGATGCAGCTCTCGGGGCAGGGTGTCCTCGACGTAGCGCCGATTGAACAGCGCCGTCAGTGGGTCAAGTGTAGCCTGTGCCCGTAGCTTCATGCGCAGTCCCAAGTTCGCCAAGGAGAGCTTGATCGCCTCACTGACGGTCACGGCGAGTTGATCTTGCCTGCCGCGCTGATCTTCGGCGCCCTTGGGGGCCGCTTCGAGGTGGAAGACGCCCAAGGCTTCCCCATGCACCGTCAATGGCAGGCAGCGGTAGCCGTGATGCGGAGGACGCACGAAGTGTTTGCAAGGAGGATTCGTCGATGGATCCATGACCTCATGAGGACGGCCGCTGCGTAGCGCCCAACAGTCTTCCTTGGGGAACATGTCCTCCACCAGCGCTTCATCACCCCAGCGGGCGACGGTCTCGAGATATTGACCCGACTTCAAGAAGACCGCCACACAGCCGTTCTGCCCGACGAAGAGCTCCGTAGCCGTCAAGGCGATGATCCGATAGGCCTCCTCCTGGGTTTCGCACGATTGAAGGAGATCGTTCATGCGGGAGACCAGGGTCATATCAGCATCGCGCCTCTGCAAGATCGTTACCAGGGAGGAGAGCGACTCGTTGGCCTTGCGAATGCTCACCTCCGCCAGCTTGCGCGCGGTGATATCGCGAATGTTGCATTGGATCACCTTCGCGGAATCAACCAGGTAGAGGTTGCTGATGAACTCCACCTGCATGCGTTCTCCGTTCTTGGTCTCCAGCGGAAGATCCTCGTAGCGGATGTACTCATTGCACTGCAGTTGCCGGAAGGCAACCCGGCTGGCGGCGACGTCCTTGAAGGGGCCGATTTCCCAGAGCTTCTTCCCCAGCAACTCGGCGTGGGAGTACCCGAGCATGGTCTCCAGATAGGGATTGCTGTCCATGATCGTTCCCGTCGCTGCGTCCAAGATGAGGATTCCATCCCGCGCAGTTTCGAAGAGACGGCGGTAGCGGGCTTCCGAAGCCCTGAGGGCCTGCTCTGCCCGCTGGCGCTCGAGCGCAGTGATCTCGGGTGCAGTGATCTCGGGGGAAGAACCTGTGGCGCACCGCCGCTTGGTCGGTCTGGCCTTAGCTCGGGTGGGACGCTCGGGCGGTGCGATGGTCTCCACCATCAAGCGCAACGTCGGTTTCTTGGGCATCACCAAACCCCCTTCGGGCTCCGGAATGCCGTTGGCCGCAGATCGGCATATACGTTCGTGGCTGCGCGGCCCTCCGCATTCACTTGTGAGGACATTCGCCGCCGATCCGCGGCAATCCCGCCACCTGCCATCCTTGTCATACCCGGGAGCGGTCTCGATCTTCATTTTGTTTTGGCAATATGTGTGCCACCGTCGCATACGCCAGTAAGTGCGCAGATTCGCGGTTCATGGACAGGAGTAGTTCGAATGGAGTGGCGGGCGAATGCCATCGAAATGATGACCGGGTCCGTCAGAATGGATCGGGGGATCGTTCCATCGCCGCCTCAGGCTTGCATCCCCGGGCTACCCCTTCCTTGCGATCTGGAGTGTGGGCAGCGCACCCACCTGCCGGCTCTGCCGTGCGGTCCCGGGACTGCACCTACCTGTCCCGTAGGTCCGACACCGCCCGCTTCAGCTCCGTGATGTCCACGAATGTGATCACCGCGCCCTCGATGACGTTCTCGAGGGTGCGGTAGGGCAAGATGCGCATCGTGTACCACTTGCCATCGACGGTCTGGACCTGCACCTCCTTGGGAACCAAGGTCTCCAGAACATCTTGCGCATCCGCCACCAGGCGGTCGTATCCGCTGAGGTTCGAGACGATGTGGCCCACCGGCCTTCCTACATCGCCCGGGATCAGGTTGACAATCCGGGTGGCGGTGGGGGTGAAGCGCAGGATACACAGCCGGTGATCGACGAAAATGGTGCCGATGCCGGTTCCGGCCAACAGGTTGTTCATATCGTTGTTGACCCGCGACAGATCCGCCACCTTGGCCTGCAG
>CAYQJL010000013.1:0-5478 GCA_964417675.1 uncultured bacterium
GTGGCCCGCGGATGGGTGTGGCCCGCGGATGATCACCGGGAGGACGCCATGCGCCCTGAGCTTCCCGCCGTCGGCAAGATCTCGGCCGATGTCTTCGACACGATCATCTATCCGCGCCTGGGACGGCGGCGGGCGGAGGTGCTCGTCGGGCCGCAGCATGGTGTCGACATCGGCATCATCGACATCGGCGGCGGGCGCGTCATGGCGGTCACGACCGATCCGGTCTTCATCGTGCCGCCGTATGGGTGGGAGCGCTCGGCCTGGTTCGCGATCCACATCCTGTGCTCGGATGCCGTCACCTCCGCACTCCCGCTGGCCTACATGGCAATCGACCTGAATCTGCCCCGATCGATCACCGCGAGCCAGTTCGAGCGCATGTGGAGCACGATGCACGAGGAGTGCGAGAAGCTGGGCGTGAGCATCGTCACCGGGCACACCGGCCGGTACGAAGGCTGTGACTATCCGATGGTTGGAGGCGCGACGGTCATGGCAGTGGGCGCGAAAGAGCGCTACATCGCTCCCACGATGGCCCGAATCGGGGATGTGATCTTCATCACCAAGGGCGCGGCCGTGGAGGCCGCCGGTCTGTTCGCCGCCACCTTCCCGGACCGGCTCGCGGCCGAGTTCGGCGAGGCCTTCGCGCGCGAGGCCCAGGAGATCTTCTGGCAGATGAGCGTGGTCGCCGAGGCCCGCATCGCCGCGAGCATCGGCGTGCGCGAGGATGGCGTCACCGCCATGCATGACGCCACCGAGTGCGGAGTCTGGGGTGGTCTGATCGAGATCGCCGAGGCCTCCCAGGTCGGCATGGTCATCGAAGAGGAGCGCGTGCCGGTGCAGGACGCCATCGGCAAGATCTGCGCGCTGTTTGGAATCGACCCCTATACTTCGATCAGCGAGGGGACCCTGCTGGCCACCTGCCGACCCCACAAGGCCGATGAGCTCGAACAGGCCCTGGGCGACGCCGGCATCCTGACCGCGCGAATCGGAGAGGTCGTGCCCCGCGAACAGGGCTGCACTCTCCGCCGGGGCGGCACCTCCCGGCCGCTGGAGCATCCGCGGGTCGATCCCTTCTGGGCCGCCTTCGGAAAGGCGGCCGCCCAAGACACCCGGGACTGACCGGCCGGCGGACCCGACCGGCGGACCCGACCGGCGGACCCGGCCGGCGGACCCGGCCGGCGGACCCGACCGGCGGACCCGACCGGGAGACGCCGCCGATTCGGCCGGTCGGCGCATCCCGGGATCGCCGGCCGCCCCTGGACGGTGACGGGAGCCTGCCATGGCCGAGCCTGGCTACGTCGAATTGGCCCGCCGCGGCGAGCTTGAGAAGCGCATCGCCCGCGCCCACGCTCGCCTGGCCCACTGCGACCTGTGCCCGCGTCTCTGCGGCGTGAATCGTACCGCCGGCGAATTCGGCATCTGCGCCACCGGGCACCACGCCATCCTCGCCGGCAGCGGCCCCCACTTCGGGGAAGAAGCCCCCCTGGTCGGCACCGGAGGATCGGGCACGATCTTCGTCTCGGCCTGCAATCTTCTGTGCGACTTCTGTCAGAACGCCGACATCAGCCACCACAAACTGGGCCGGGAAGTGACCGCCGACGAGTGGGCGGCCCTCTGTTGCGACCTCCAGGAACGCGGATGCCACAATATCAACATCGTCTCGCCGTCCCATGTCGTGCCGGCGCTGCTCGAGGCCCTGGCGGTGGCCGCGCGGAACCATCTGCGGCTCCCCTTGGTCTACAACACTGGCGGCTATGACGACATCGACACCTTGCGCCTGCTCGAGGGCGTCGTCGATATCTACATGCCCGATTTCAAGTTCTGGGAGGAAGAGATCGCCGAGCGATACTGCCGGGCCGCCGATTACCCGGCGCGGGCCCGAGCGGCTTTGCGCGAGATGCACCGCCAGGTGGGGGACCTGGTCATCGATGGAGACGGGATCGCCCGCCGCGGCCTGCTGGTGCGCCATCTGGTCCTGCCGGAGAACCTCGGTGGCACCGCCAGCGTCTGCCGCTTCATTGCGCAGGAGATCTCCGGTCAGACCTATGTCAATATCATGGAGCAGTATCACCCCGCCGGCCGCGGTGCAGAGCTCGGCCCGCTCGGCCGGCGGGTCACCAGACAGGAGTACGAATATGCAATCGCCGTCGCCAGGGAAGCCGGCCTCCAGCGCCTCGATCGCCGTCCGGGCTGGACGTAGCCGGCCCGGCCTGCTGGCCATCCTCTTGCTGGCCGGCGTACTGACCTGCCTGGCTGGATGTGGCTACACCGTCCTCGAGAATCCCAACCAGCGAAAACCCGCGGCCCGCACCTCGGGAACCGCGTCCGCCGCGGGTGACCGTTCCGCCGCGGCCAGCGACCTCGATCTGCCCCCGGGGCATCCGCCCATCGATCAGGCGGACAGCTGGCTCGGGCGAAGCTTCCTGGATGCGATCGCGGGAGAAGACGAGCCGTTCCGCTTTGAGAATGTGCGGCAGATGCGCCACATCTCGCTGCCGGGTGAACATGCCCAGCTGACCCTGCGCCTGCATGTGGGCAGCAGCGCGGTGGCCGATGTATGGCAGATCCGCGTCGATGAGTTCGGATGGATGACCGTCTCGCGCTGGATGCAAGGAGCCAGCGGTCCCGAGCTCGACGAGTCGCTCGCCTCCCAGCGGATCGAGTTTCGCCTCGACCGCGCCAGCGAGGCCGCCCTGCGAATCATGATCCTGGGATTGCTCCCCGACATGCAATCGAGACGGGACTTCCCCTTCTTGAACTTCCACGGTCTCGAACGGGGTCTCTGGCACTATCAGGAATCCGGCATGCTCAGCCTGGACTACCGTATCGAGGCTCTCGAGCGGATGGAGGACGACTGGCCCGGGGGCACGCTCCAGGGTCCCCTCGACCTGATTCAGCTGCTGATCGGAACCTGGGACAGCCGGCCGCCGGAGGAGCTGCAGGCGCTGATTCGCCACACCGCGCAGGAGTTTCCTGCGCTGATCCCGGTGGCGATGCTGGCCGAGGCGCTGGTCCTCGTGTGGGAGGTGGAAGGCAAGGAGCAAGAGTGGATCGAGCTTCCACTGGTGGTGGGACGCTGAGCGGCCAAGGGGCCCGTCCGCCGGCTATCCCGCCGGGGGCCAGACCGCGATTCCGTGACGGGCCAGGCGCTTGATCGTGAGCCGGCGCAGCTCCCGGCCGACCAGCTTGAACTCATCGGGCGCGGGAAACCGGATCTTGTCATCGCCCAGGTGGAGTGCGCCGGATCGGCCGTGACCGTCATCATTGAATCCGGCCGCCAGGGCATAGCGCTGGCTCTCGTATCGAAAGACCGCCAGTACCACGACGTGGGTATCATCCAGCGCCGCGCCCATGATGGCATCCACCCAACCGTCGATGTCCAGGAGGATCGCGCCGTCAATCACGCCCCACACGGTGACATCCTCGATGTTCACCGCACCGTTTCCCTCCGATCCGGCCGCGAGCAGCGGCAGATCGCCGAGACGCCATTCCATCAGCGTCACTTCCGCCGTGCTCCGCAACGATCCCGGACGATACCCGAGCAGGCTGTACGGAACCGGTACATCGATGCCTTGGGAGAAGCGGATACGAATCCAAACATGATCTGCGCGGCCATCGGGGATCCGCGCCACATCCCGAATCAGCTCGAACGGAATCTTGCTGGCGCGCTTCGAATCGCCGGCCGCCGCCCGAAAATGCTCGGTGGTCACGATCCCGACACAGCCACGATCCAGGAGGTTCAACAGGTAGGAAAACACCGGGTCGCGGCAATCGGACGAGGGCAGCGCCGAGGCCTCCAGCGCGAGAGTATCGGCCCTGTCGAGCAACGTCGCCCCGCGCAGCCGAGTCCGCGCCGCGCGATCGATGGGTGAGGGTGCCAATGCGTCAGCCGCCCAGGAGGCTGGCGACCAGGCCAACTGCAGCGCGGCCGCCAGCGCGACGCCCCGACCCACCGCCAGGGCGGCCGCCTGGCAGGTCCTCATCGCCGTCGCCAAGGGCGGCGTACTCTTCGTGGAGGGCCGTGCTGTCATCTTCCTGCTCATGCTGATTCAAACTCCAGATCCAGGCCACCGGGTCCCGATCGGACAGTCTGCAAGCAGGCTCCCAGCGCTGCAACTGGTAGGTTGTGCCCCGACGATCGGGGCCGGCCGATGGACGCGGGCCGCCGCCGGGCAACGCCTTGCCATGTTCTTCACGAGCTACTAGAATGCCCCGCGAGCTTACGGCGTACAGACAACGCTGTCCCGCGAGCTTTCGGTGTGCCGGCGGTGTGTGCCGCGGGCCCACTGTGTCCGGGTGACGCCCCTTTCCCGTGAACGACACAGGGAGGTATGTCTTGCCCCTCATGGAACTCTATGTGGTGCGCCATGGGCTCGCCGCCTCGGAACGGCAGGATCCCGAACGCCGCTTGACGTCGCAGGGTCGGGCTCAGGTGGAGCGTGCCGCCACGGTCCTGGCGGCCGCCGAGATCGGCGTCGATGTCATCTACCACAGCGGCAAGCCTCGCGCGGAGCAGACGGCCGAACTCCTGGCCAGCACGCTGACCCCGCCGGCCGGTCTTCGCTGGCGGCGCGGGCTGAATCCCGATGATCCGGTCGAGGATGTGATCGAGGAACTCGATGCCGAAGAACATGAGCGCGTCATGCTGGTGGGCCATCTTCCCTTCGTCGAACGCCTGCTGGCCAGGATGCTGGCTACCAGGATCGATCCGCCCGTTGTGCGTTGCACCGAGGCGTCCGTGGCCGCGCTGGTCCGCGCGGAAGGGGATTGGCGCCTGCGGTGGATGCTCGACCCTGATCTGGTCGAGTCCTGACGGCACTCGAGAAAGTGCTTGCGCAATGGCCCAGCGATCCCTATAGTTCACCTAGTCCATCATCTTGCTCGACATCATGCGGACATTGGAGTGTGGTCCCAGAGCAACCCGAGCAGCCGCATCCAGGGACGGGAACCCACTAGAGATCTTGTGTTGTACGTTTCCGGGTGAGCGCGACACGCTTCCACCGCGCTCTCCCACGCAAGCAACGCAGGAATAGAAGCCCAGCCCGTCGTACGATGGGCTGGGCTTCCCGTAGCGTGGCGGTCCTCACGCGCCCCGGCTGCGCATGGCGGGCCCAGCGCGAGGGCGCCACCCCGAAATCGCCGGAAGACGGGAACCGCGACGCGGTGGCATGTGTGGTTCCTTTCCTGAAGGCGGTATGGAGATCGGCAAACCCATGGCGACGTTCGGCACTGACATCCAGACGGCGAAGAGGAGGTCCGGCGTGTTCGGCGATCTACTGATCATTGCGTTGGTGATCGCGGGCTGGTTCCTGCTGCAGGCAGTGATCCTCCCGCGCCTGGGAGTCAGCACCTGAATGAGCCGGGCCTGTCAGTTGCCAGGCAAGGAACAGACGAGCAAGCCGGCAGCGGAGAGGCCGGATGCGGGTGCACGGCCCGCCCCGTCAGCATCGAATTCGTCGCAGCCCACTCGATAGAGGCCGG
>CAYQJL010000014.1:0-5629 GCA_964417675.1 uncultured bacterium
TTCTGCGGTGCGGCGGCGGATTGTATACGACGTCTCCGGAGCTCGGATTTCCTCCGGTGCGGCGCGAGCGTGGCGGCAGTCCCGCACGGGCCGGGACGAAAGGAAGCCCCATGCGTGAGCATGGGGACGTGTTCGAAGGCGCCGGGCCCTGCGAACGTCGTCCATGCATCGCCTGCGCTTACCGGCGCGGTTGTTCTGCGTTGAGGCGGCGGATTGTATACGACGTCCCGGGATTGCCTTCAGGCCTGATTACGGCCCACAGGCCAGCCAATAGACTTCCGGATAGCCTACTGTCGGCCTGCCGTGAACGCCTTATGCGTGACTTCTGTGCATGTCCCCCGAACTCCTTATGCGCGAGTTCCGTGCATGTCCCCCGAACTCATGTCCCCCGAACTCCCCCGAACTCCCCCGAAAATATGGTCGAGTGGTGATTATTGTTGCACAGGAAGTCGGCTCGGACGCCCCCAGTAATAGCGCGGCTCTGGGGCGACAACTTCCGATGCCCACCCGCCATTTTGCTGGAGGACGCGGCGCACGGTCCCGTCGTTACAGTCCATAACGTAGACCTCCCCACGAGGGCCTATTTCCAGGTCATAGCCCTGCGGCAGGGAGGAAAGGGCTTGAAGCAAGTTCCACTCTCGCGCGTCAGCCTCCGACCGGATGGCCGGCGTTTGGGGATGGGGTTGTTGCCCGGACGGGCGAAGCAGGTTCCCGCGGCGGACGGTGCCACCGGTGCTGTACGACCCCGCCATGGCGGCCCACAGGAGCCCGACGACCAGGGCACCGGCTAGAAAGCTTCGGATATCGAGTTTCATGGCAATCTCCTATGTGCGACATGCACGAGGGCATTGTCGCGCGCTGCGGACCCACTGACAAGAGAGAGTTCGGGGAGTGCGGGGGACATAAACGGGGAGTTCGGGGGACATAAACGGAACTCCCCTTTCGCCCGGTCTGCTGTCTGTTGCCTGACGGCTGAAGCCATCGCCACTCTTCTTAGTCGGCGGCCTCTATTGCCTCTTCGTCCTTGCTCTCCAGCTTCCCGGCATCCCGTTCCCCCTTCTTCGTCATGCCTGTGCCCGTAAGCAGGTGCTCATAGTTCTTGTTCAGGTAGTCGAACCCCCTGGTTGCAGATGCCTCCACTTGGAGGCGTTCTCGGAAGAACTCGTACCGAAGCTTTGCATCGTGGAGAAGCTCGCTCCAACGTTTGACCCAAATGGTCAGGTTCCCGCCCTCATATATGCAGCCATAGGTCGGCCCTCCCCCCGCACGCATCTCACCGTGATCGTCAAACTCCCTTCCCACAACCATGAATGTCCAACGGACTCTGCGTTTATCGAAGATGGATTCCCGTGCAACAAGGTTTGCATACTGCTCGATCTGCATGATTTCCGTTCCGCCAATCTTGACGCTCGGTCGCTTGAGTTCGATCACGAGGTTCTCGAACATATCCTTCCCCCGGATAAACCTTCGGGAGAGAAGCAAGTCGGGTATCTTGTCAATCCCATCAATCTCGCCGATATCAACATCCTCCGCGACGCTTTCTCGCCCCAGTTTCGCGATATGTTGTTTGAGAACGTGCTTCCACGGATCATCATCGCTGTCAAGCGTGTACTCCTCCCCAAATACCCAGAGCTCATGCACAAGCAGTCGATGAAGCTGAGTCCTCTCGCGAAGTCGCTTCCGCCAGTCGTCATCAAAGATGAGTGTCTCGAAGCCATGGATAACGTCGAGCCTCTGCGTAACTGTCCGCGCAGCTTCGATGATGGCATCGAAGTTCGTGATCTCCAGGAGGTCGGCCAACTCGTCCTGCTTCTCCTTGGGCAGACTCAGCGCGTTCTCAAGAATCTTGCGGAGACTTGTCGGGTTTGTCTCGAGTGCCTGTTTGACCAAGCTCAACGTGAGCTTCTTTGAAGAAGGATCGCCACCTCGAAGGGGCTCATGATACTCGTGAACCCGAGAAGCGACGATGTCGAACACTTGACGCTCGGCTCGCTCGATGAGGTCCTTTGGCGCGTCATCCGGGTAGGGATAGACCTTGTCCTTCTTCCATTGTTCAACAACATCCCTTGCCTGTTCGCCCAGTCTGTTGCGTCGGTAGTCACGCAGATGGTCTTTGGCGGTGTCGACGTAGGCAGAAATGATTGGGTCCATCTCCGCTA
Source organism: uncultured bacterium (assembly GCA_964417675.1). Classification (GTDB taxonomy): domain Bacteria; phylum Eisenbacteria; class RBG-16-71-46; order CAIMUX01; family WJJG01; genus CAYQJL01. The sequence goes on from CAYQJL010000014.1 coordinate 2,160, forward strand.
GGCCGAACTGGCCTGTCTCATGCCAATCTCTAGCTTGTCCGCACTTGAGATAAGCCGTGAGATTGAGACCTGGAGCATGCACGCCAGCGAGCATCTCGTGCCAGACGAACCCTCGAGGGTCGCAGACAAAGAGCCTCTTGGCACCCATTTCCTGTTTCCACTCGATGATCTCGAGTTCAGCTACTTCTGTTTGGCCTTCCGGGGCGTCGATCCGGCGGAGCTCCTGGCGGGCGATGATGCATGATGGATCAATGCGTTTACCATCATAGATGACCACGACATCGGGATAGCTCTTCAGATACAAGGCCAGCCGGCCCGTCAGACCGTCTCGGACCTCACGGGATCGCAGAAGGCCGACGTTGTCTTCCAAGCCTTCCACCCGCAAGGTTGTGCCGGTCTCCGTCGTTCCGGCTGGCTCCAAGGCCGAGATGGAGTAACTGCTTTCATCCAGGCGCTCTATCGCGATGCTGTACTGCCATATCTTCGCATCCTCCTCGTACCGCGTCGTCCAGGTTGCGCGCTTGCCAATCACTAGAGACTTGAATCGGCCCCGACCTTCGTTTCCGTGCAGGGCTCTGCCTTCCGGCGTCTGTCGCTGTGCCGCCTTCGGAGACTCCCCGATGGTGCCAAAGGCTTGATCTACGAGAGAGATGGGTATCCCAATGCCATGGTCACGGACCTCAATGGCCTTGCAGGTGGACAGCTTGTCTAGTTCGAAAACGACCTCCACCTCTTGGCCCCCAGCGTCCAATGCATTCCAGATGGCCTCTTCGATTGCCCGCTCTGGAGTGCACCGGGCCTGCCGCGCGATGTGGTCGTGCGTAAGCCGCACCGTTCTGTGTTCCATGGTCGGAACTCTCCCTTCGCCCGGTCTGCTGTCTCTTGCCTGACGGCTGCCTGGGTGTCGGCCCAGGTTCCTTCTGCCCTGATCACGGCCGATAGGCCAGCCAATAGACTCCCGGATAGCCTACTGTCGCCCTGCCGTCAACGCCTTGTGCGCGAGTTCTGGGCATGTCCCCCCAACTTCGCCGTCCTCAAGCAGAACTTCGGCACCCCCAGCGGCGCCACACCCGCGACAGGCGATTTCGACGCCGACGGCGACGTCGATCTCGATGACTTCGCCATCCTCAAGACGAACTTCGGCCAGTGATCCGACCCCGCCGCAACGGCAAACTGGTCGCCGGCGCCAGGCCACCCCGCGCACGGCCTGTGAGCAGGGTCAGCGTGCCGGCTCTCCCTGGAAAGCGCCGCCATCGGCCGAAGACGCGGCGAGGCTGGGCGCGGCGGGGCGGTGAGCGCCCTTGGCGGCACTGCGCCCAGGTGCCTCGCGGGGCCGGTCGTCCAGGAGGCCAAGCTGGGCGTAGGCGCGGCGGTTCAGACGGACGTTGTTGCGATAGGAGAGACTGCCCACCAGGGAAAGCAGTGGATGTCGACGCCCCAGGAGGCTTCGGGCAACACGTCCGAGAATGCGTCGCCACGAGTAGAAGTCGCGGTCACAGGCTTCCATTTCCCGGATGATCTGGGGCCAGGTGAAGTTTTTGTACGTCGCCGTCGGGAACCCCAGCGTGTAGTACCGCCAGTCGCTCGGGAAGTGCCGCGCGGCGATGCGGTCGCTGGCGGTCATCTGGTCCCACAGGCGCGTCCCCGGCAGCGGGGTCAGGAACAGGGCGTTGAGCAGGTCCACGCCGTAGCTGGTGGCCGCCTCGGCGATTCGCAGGCCGATGCCGGGCTGATCGGCGTCCAGGCCCATGATGAACGAGCCGACCACGAGGATGTTGTGTCTGTGGATTCGCCGGATCGAGGACGGGAAGTGCCGCCCTTGAAGCGCATTGAACTTCTTGCCCACCTCGGCCAGCCCCTCGGCCGTGGGCGACTCGAACCCGATGAACACCCCGCGACATCCGGCCTGGGCCGCCAGCGCCAGCAGTTGTTCATCGTCGGCCATGTTGATCGTGGCCTGGCAGATCCATTGCTTCCGCAGGTCGGCCCGGATCATGGCGCCGAACAACGCCTTGGCTCGCGCGACGTGCGCCTCGCCTGTGCCGATCAGGTTGTCGTCCACGACCAGGACCCATTTTTCGCGGATGGACTTGAGCTCGTCGATGACGTTGGCGATCGGGCGGTGGCGATACCGCGTGCCGTTGAAGGCCGACACGCTGCAGAAGCTGCAATTCAGCGGGCACCCTCGGGTGGTCTGGATGGAACCGAAGACGTAGCCGCTTGCCAACAGATCATGCCTGGCCGCCGGGACTTCGGCCAGGTCGAGGCGCTCGGCGTCGTACGTTCGCTTCAACCGGCCCTGCCGTGCGTCGTCCAGGACCGTCGTCCACACGCTCTCGGCCTCGCCGCTGACCACCGCGTCCACGTACCGCAAGGCTTCCTCGGTGCACATGGTGGCGTGAATCCCGCCCATGACGATTTTCACGCCCCGACGTCGAAACGACGCGGCGATGTCATACGCCCGGCTGGCCTGCGAGGTAAACGCCGTGATCCCGACCAGGTCCGGCGGGGGCATGGCCGCGTAGTCCGGCGGATCGAGATTCTCATCGATGACGGTGATCTCCCACTCCCGCGGCGTCAGCCCGGCCAGGACCAGCAGGCCCAGGGGCTTCCATACGCGATAGCGGTTCCATCGGTTCGCCTTGACATTGGCCAGGCTCACCAGCGGGTTTTTCGGATTGATCAGATACAATCGCATACTACTGCTGTGCTCCAAAGGGTTCGCGGTTGCAGGCTCTCCGGCGACCGCGGGATCGTCCGGGGGGCTAGTCCACATACCTGTAAGCGGTGACATCGATTACCCCATCCTTCCCGTAGATGGTGACCCAGAAATCACCGCTTTCCGCCTTCGTCGGCCAGGCATGGCGGGGTTCCCACTTGTCCCGGTCGCGCGTGTAACGTTCGAAAGACACCGCCGGCACCGTTCTGGTTTCCGACCCGACGACTTCCAGACGCCTGGACGGATCACAGGTGTCAAAATGGAAAACCATCGCCTTGTCCGCCACCCGGACCAGTTGCGTCCAGCGACCGTCGTAAAAATCGCTCGCCGCGGTAATGCTCACCTTGATCGTTCCCTTCATGCCGTCGCACTTTGGAAGGGTTGCGATCGCGATATCCGCATGCGGGATCATCGTGATGGCCACGGTTGCATTCGCGCTTTTGCCCTCCCCGGCGATCACGGCGCCGTCGAACCCCGCGGTCAGGTCCGGATCCCGCGTGAGGGGCGCTTCTTCGTACACCACCAGCGGATTCTCCCACCAACGGTTCTCGGGGGAGTCCGTCGTGCGGTGCACTTCGGTATCTCGTTTGCCGCCCAGGTGAGCCAGCAGACCATACTCCTTGTCGATGACCATCTTGATATAGACCCTTACGCTGGTCAGAAAGGTCAGCGAGGAAGCTTGCGTGGCAGACCCCTCGGAGACCCGCGCCGGCTGGCCGCCCCCGGGTACCTCGGGCGGCAGGCCAGGGTC
>CAYQJL010000015.1:0-4325 GCA_964417675.1 uncultured bacterium
CGGGCTGAACGACCACGAGTGCATCGCGCCAATCCGTCCAGACACGTGAGAGCCACGACCAGAAGATGCGGTCACCAGCCTGTATGCGAGGGCGCCGACACGCAAGTGGGAGCTGCTCGTGGAGTCGGTGGCTGAGCAGAAGCCGGACACGGTGTTAATCGCCGGCGACATCCTACCGAAGCATGACGGCCTCGCGAAACAGCGGGAGTTCTTTCCCGAGCTGCGCGGTTTGCTGACAAGAGTCAGGGATAAGGCCGGCTCGCGGGTTCTGCTGTACCTGTGCAATGACGATGCGCACTGCCTGGAGCCGCTTGTTGATGAACTTGAAGCAGACGGGCTGTGCATCAACATGGCGCAGCGCTTGGATCGGGCTGACGGTCTGGTGTACTGCGGCATGAACAGGGTCCGTGACTATCCGTTCGGCCACAAGCACTACTGCGTACCGGACGGGGACTGGGTCACCGATCCCGTCCAGTTCTGCGGCGAAGGCATCACTCTCGACGACAACGGCGAAGAAGTGCAGATCCAGAACCTTCGGCAGTACCTGCTGGCCAAGCCAAGCATCGAAGAGCATCTGGAGCTGTTGAAGAGGCAACTGCAGCCCGGTGAGATGGAACGCTCCGTGTGGATTGTGCACCAGCCGCCGGGATCGCTCCGCATGGACCTGTGCGGAAACGGCAAGCTGGCGGGGAGCCCATCCTTACTTCGGTTCATCGAGCAAAACCTGCCGTTGCTAGGGGTCAGCGGACACATCCACGAATCGCCACACCGTCCGGGCGGGCAGTGGGTGGCTGAAGTCGGCCGGACAACATGGGTGCAGCCGGGGCAAGTGTACGACAAGCTGCACTACGTGTCGCTCGACATCGTGGACGGGCCAGTGGTTAGCAACGTGCGGCATAGCATTTTCGGTGCGTCACCTTCAGCATGAGACGATCCAGGAGAGTAGAAGATTGAGTCGTGTCTGGTTTACATCCGACTACCACATGGGACACCGGAACATCATCGGGCTCTGCGACCGGCCGTTCGTTGACATTGAGGAGATGGAAAAGGAGATCATCGAGCGGCATAACGCAGTCGTTGGCCCCGATGACGAGGTATACGATCTGGGTGACTTTGCCTTCCGCAGCTCCGCGGAGCACGCCGCCGAATGCATGCGGCGTCTGAAGGGCCGCCGGATCATACTCTGGGGTAACCACGACAAGCCTCTGCGGCAGGCCTACAAGCGGGGGCTGTTGAACGACCTTGTAGAAGCTGGCAAGGCCACATTCGTCGGTGATCCCGAGCCCCGTTTGCAGACGGGGCTGCAGGTCGTCATCGAAAACCAGCGAATCGTACTTGCTCACTACGCACAACGGACCTGGCAGGGCGCTTTCCGTGGAGCCTGGCATCTCTATGGTCACAGCCACGGCAACCTGCCGCCGTTCAGGAAGAGCATAGATGTTGGGGTAGACGCCTGGGACTTTCGCCCCGCCAGCTTCGAGGAACTCCAGGCACGGATGAATGCCGTCACCGAGGAGTTTTCGGAAGGCTAGCACCCCTTGCATGTGCGAGGTCGTTCTCGGACAGTTCCTGATGGGGATGAGATTGCCCCGATGCTTCATGAGCTTGCCTCGGGGCCGGTAGAGAGCAGGCGGGGGTGCGCCGCAGCAGATCCTGCTGCGCGGGGCCGGAGTGCGATGCACGCCCGCCTCAGTAGTGAAGCCGAAGCAGGAGCGGAAGCTCGCGATTCTCGGGATTGGCCTGGCAGGCCAGGCGAAGGGCTCCGAGGCCGCGGGCCGGGTCGCCGGTCATCTTGTGATAGAAACTCTCGGTGAGCAGTTGATTGCCCTGGATGTAGCGTTCCATGAGCGGATAATCCGGAACGCCTGTGAAAACCGGCTTCCAATCGTCGCGCACATCCATGAGCAGGCGAAGATTGGTCGCGATGTTCCTGGGATCCAAGCAGCGAGGATGAAAGAACTCTGTATACGAGCGATCGTCGGTGTTGATCCAGCCTTCAGGATGCCGGGACGCTATGCCGTTGCCGGTGAGGGTCAGGGTCGATGCGAGCTGATACGGATCGATGTGAAACTGCCGGTCGTGGGCCAGGCCGGCGACCCGGTCGCTCCAGGAGGGGAAATCGACGCGCAGCGGCACCAGGCCGCCCAGGAGCACGGCGTGGAAGTGCCCCAGCCACACCGTGCTGTGCGGGAAGACTTCTCGGAAGGTGCTGATCAGCCCCATGAACTCTTCGGGCCCCAGCTTGTGCAACGGCAAGTACTGCGAGACCATCCCCCCGGGCTTGAGATTTTGGCGGCAGAGTGCGAAGTAGTCTCGAGTATAGAGATTGCCTGAGCCGAGAATGGGGTGGGTCGGATCGCAGGAGATCAGGTCGTAGGTCCGGCTGGTGCGCTGCAGGTAGTGGCGGCCGTCCCCGGGAATCACCCGCAGCCGCGGGTCGTCGGTCACGCTGTTGTTCAAATCCCGATAGTGGACCGAGGCGTCGATCAGGCCCTCGACCAGCTCCACGCACTCGATGGATTCCACGCCGGGGATGGATGCGATCGCCGATGTCGTCACCCCGATGCCGAAGCCGATGACCAGCACCTCTCGGCAGTCGAGCCCCATGAGGTGGGGAAGATACCCGACCATCTTGACCACCTTGATGGCGTCATAGGAAGAGCCGATCACCGCGCTGTTGTCGACGAAGGTGTGCTTGGTGGGGGCCGGCCCGCCACGGTCCTGTCCGACGGACAGCGTCCCCTCGACCGACTCGCGGTAGAAGAGGATGTCGCGATCGAAGCGGAGGAAGGAAGGGGGCAGAATCCGGATGGTCGGCATGAGGAGCAGGCCGGCCAGGGGAAGGACGAGCACTGCGCCCGCGGCCGCCCGCCTCCGCCGGTTGGCAGGCTTTCGGGTCTGCTGAGTCGCCACGAACAAGGTGGCCCCCGCCATGAGGATGAGCACGAAGAGCCCGGATCTCGCGGCGCCCAGGAGCGGCAGGAGGCCGAAGGTCGTGATGACCGGGCCCAGGACGGCCCCGGCAGTGTTCGCCATCAAGACCTGTCCGACGTCCCGGCCCGCGGTGGCCCGGTCGGCCACGGCCATGCGGCAGGCCAGGGGAAAGATGAATCCGGATAAGACGGCCGGTGGCAGCACGATCAGGAGGGAGGCCAGGCTGGGGATGCCCAGGACTCGCAGGAGCGGATCGGCCAGGGCCGACTCGAAGGGGAACATCAGCGTTTGAGGCATGCGGATGAGCAGCAGCAACCCGATCCCGGCGCTCAGGGTCAATCCCGCCAGGGAGAAGAGGAGGGCCCGGGGCGCGCCGGCGATCCGGGCGTCGCGCCGGGCGAAGATCTCGCTGCCGATGAATGCTCCGAGGATCACGAATGAGGCGATCAGGGCAAATGTATAACTCGTGTTGGTCAGGTAAACCCGCATGATCCGCAGCCAGACCACCTGCAGGGCCAGAAGGGCGAAGCCGCACGTGAAAGCCCCCAGCAAGCCTAGGGTGCGCTGGGCCGCGGGGGAGAGAGATCTCCCGCCGAAGCTTGCTCGGCGCCGGGAGGGACGGGATGTGCGGGAGAGATCTGCCGGCGATTCGTCCGGGGCGATGGCGCCCCTGGGGAAGCCGAGCCCGGCCAGCAGCCAGGCCGCCAGCAACAGGTCGATCCCAACGGCCAGGCCGACCGTGGCGCGCTGGCCCAGGGCGCCCAGCAGGAGGAAGCCCGCGGCCAGTCCTCCCAGTGTGCTTCCCAGTGTCTCCAGGGCGTAGAGCCGTCCAAGGGAGCGGCCGATGGTTCCCTCGCCGCGCACGGCCAGGGCCGAGGCCAGGGGGAAGACGCCCCCCATCAGGAAGGTCTGGGCCAGCAGAATGAACAGGGTCGCCCCTTTGGCGGCCAGGTTGGTGACGCCGGAAGATGCGCCCTGGGCGCCGAGCCAGGCGTAAAGGAGCGGCACGCCCCCGGTGAAGGCCGCATGGCCGAGGGCGCCCAGCACCCCGATTCCCGCGACCAGGAGCGCCAGCAGGCGGAGAGGGTCCCGTCGGGCCGCGGCCGTGCGGGCCCACGCAAAGGCGCCGGCGCCCAGGCCGGCCATGAAGGCAGCCAGCACCAGGGTGGCCGCTGTCACGGTGGCGCCCAGGGTCAGCGCAAGCTGGCGGTACCAGCTCACCTCGTAGATGAGAAAGGTGAAGCCGGCCAGAAAGACGGCAATCTGGATGGCCGAAGGACCCCTGCGGCCTGGGCGTGTCGTGTCCATCATCCCCCTCGCTGAACAGGCCCGGCAGATGGGGCCCTCAGGCTGCCGGGAGGATATCAGTTGGGGGGGAGGGGGTGGGGGGC
>CAYQJL010000016.1:0-3366 GCA_964417675.1 uncultured bacterium
CAGTGAGCACCTCTTCGCTCATGTCAGCCGAAAACTGACATCCACACTCCGCTCAGCGGCAGTATCACAGCGGTGCTGACAACAGTGGACACCACTGAGGCCATCTGCTGGCCTGTGTGCTCTTCGGCTCGGCGGCCTGGAAGGCGAAGAGCCGGGATGCCTTCATCGGCTGGGAGCCGCAGGTGCGCCAGCGCAACCTCTCTCTGCTGACGAACAACACCCGGTTCCTGATCCTGCCCTGGGTACGCGTGCGGCATCTGGCCAGCCATCTTCTGGCGCAGATCTGCCAGAGGCTCCCAGGCCTGTGGATGGAGGCCTACGGCCATCGGGTTCACCTACTGGAGACCTTTGTCGAGCGCGACCGCTTCCGGGGCACCTGTTACCGCGCGGCGGGCTGGACCCATGTCGGCGTCACCGCCGGGCGCAGCCGCAATGATGTGCATGCCAGCCTGCGCGTGCCGGTGAAAGATATCTTCCTCTATCCGCTGATGGCCGATTTCCGCGCCAAGCTCTGCGCAGCCACCGCCGCTCCAGCCGAAGTGGGGGTGGGGTAGGTGAGCCTGAGACGCTTCGATCAGCTCGTCGGAGAACTGCGCCGCACCCTGGCCGCTCTTCCCGACAAACGCACCAAGAACAACACTCAGTACAGCATGGAGACGATCGGCCTGAGCGCCTTCTCGGTCTTCTTCACGCAATGTCCCTCGTTCCTCGCTCACCAGAAAGCCATGGAGCAAAACAAGGGGCAGAGTAACGCGCAGACGCTCTTCCAGATCGAGAAGATCCCCACCGACAACCATATCCGCGACATGCTGGATCCGGTAGCGCCCCAGGAGCTATTCCCGATCTATGACAGCATTTATCAAGCCTTCGCTGAGCAGGGTATTCTCGACACCTTCCGGAGCGTTCACGACACCCGCCTGATCGCCCTCGACGGCACCTGGTATCACTCCTCCGAGAAGATCCATTGCGAGAACTGTTCCTACCTGAAGCACAAGAACGGACGGATCACCTACTACCATAGCGCGATCACGCCGGTCATGGTCGCCCCGGGGCGACCCTATGCCATTCCGTTGCGGCCCGAGTTCATCATTCCCCAAGATGGCCACACCAAACAGGACTGTGAGATCAAGGCTGGCAAACGCTGGCTGGAGAAGAACGCCGCCTTCTACAACACCGCCCCCAGCACGCTCCTGGGCGATGATCTCTATGCCCACCAACCCTTCTGCCGCCGCGCCCTGGAGAACAACTACCACTTCATCTTCGTCTGCAAACCCGATTCCCACAAACACCTCTATCAATGGGTCGAGCTGCTCGACCCCGCCCTGGATCTCCATACGCTCAAGCTGCGCGTCAAGAAGAAGGGCGGGTGGGAAGACCACTGTAGCCTGCCACTTTATTCTGCGCTTCTCTCCTCAGATTATCCAACCAGCGGGAAGCCTGATTGCCGCGTAGCATAGTGCGACGACCGCGCTCTTTCTTGCGCACAGGAGTGCATGCGAGTTCTTGGTTGGCGTGGGGTGTCGGCACAGAGCCGGTCGCGTGCGGGGATCGCTCATGCGACGGGTCTGTGGCATTCGGGCAGATGCGGGTTGCTGCAGGCGTCCTGGGAGAGCGACCGCCGCGTGCAGGAGCTCTCCACGCGACGGTCGCTTTTGGGGATCGGTCGGCTTCGATCAGAACGGCAGCTCGTCTTCACGATCGTCGGCGTCACGGGCGCGATCTGCTTCTGCTTCGTAGCTCATTCGATTGAACCGTTCGAACCGTGCGACCTGCGTTTGCAGTTCTCGGCAGAGGTGGGTGATGCGCTGGGCGGCCTCTGCGCTTTGTCCCAAGGGACAGGCACGCTCACCGGCAGCATGGTCGGCGCGGTCGGCCACGAGGTCTTCGATCTCACAGGCCAGGAACTGGCTCAGTGTGGTGACCAGACGCACAAGCAGTCGCTCGCGCCTCTGTTCGGCCGCCAGGATCGGGTCGATTGGGTTCATACGACCTCCTTGCTGGCGGCGATCATGTCCTCGAGCTCGACGATGTCCTTGGCCCCCGCGGCGGCGGTGAACATGGCCGAAAGCGCCAGGTTGCCGATCATGCGCGGGACGCCGCCGGACTGGACGAAGAGCTGCAGGGTCGCCTCGTCGGTGAACAGGCGCTCTTTTCGTCCGGCCAGGCGCAGGTGGTGCTCGAGATATCCGCGCGTGTGGGCCTCGTTCATCGGTGGCATGCGGTAGCGCATGGCCACGCGCTGGCGGAAGGGCAGATGCACGCGCAGGGCAAGCTTGGCCAAGAGCTGGGGCTGTCCGGCCAGGATCAGTAGCAGCGGGTCGGCCGAGTCCATCTCGAAGTTGAGCAGGATGCGCAGCTCATCGAAGAGCGCCGAACGTAGCAGGTCGGCCTCATCGAGGATCACCACCGGCTGGGTCCCTTGAGCGGTGAGCTGGGCAATGCCGTGCTGGATTTCATGGAACAGCAAGCTCTTCGAACGCACCTCCTTTCCCCCGAGGGCACGGTTGAGCTGAGCGTAGGCATCCAAGACGGTGACGGTGGCCAGGGGCAAGTAGACGCAGCGGTAGTGTTCGGTGTGGAGGCTGTCGACGAAGCGCCGCAGGGCCACGGTCTTGCCGGTCCCGGGTTCCCCGGTCAGCAGGAGGATGCCGCGTGCGGCCTTGGCCACCTCCAGGCGCGCCGAGAGTTCCTCGAGCCCGGGCCAGAGATAGAGATCGCGGGTAGCGATATGCTTGTCGAACGGCCTGGCTTTCAGGCCAAAGCGGGCCTCGATCATGACCGGCCCCCTTTCTGCGGCGAACTCGCCTGTTCTTCGGCCTCCCGCCGGGCCAGCAGGTCGGCATAGGAGAGTTCGACCTTGTGGGCATGGAAGCGAGCGTTCTCGACCAGATCGACCGGACGCAGGGGACCGGCCGGGGCATCGTCGCGATAGAGGATGAGCTGGTCAGGCCGCCCGACGGGAAAGCGCACATCGACCCGGGCGCCGATCAGATCGGGCGGCACCTCGTAGAAGACGCCACTGACCTTGATGGTGGCGTCGTTGCGCACGCACCGGGTCAAGCGGGCCATGAAGGCCTGATCGATCTCGTGTGGTAAGAGGCGTTTGATCAATGTGCTCTCCGCCCCGGCCAGGTAGCGGTCGAGCGGCTTCATGTCGATGCCGCCATGGCGGCGCAGGTGGTAGTCCTGCCGAAGCCAGTCGGAGAAGCGTTCGTTGAGCGCCTCGAGCGAGGCCAGGTCCTGCTCGGTAAGCCTCGGCAAGCAACGCATCCTGACCGTGCGGAAGAACCGCTCGACCTTTCCACGCGACGGCGAGTCGAAGGGCTCCGAGTGGAGCAGGGTGCAGTCGATACGACCACAGGCCTC
>CAYQJL010000017.1:0-9296 GCA_964417675.1 uncultured bacterium
GAGGCTCTGGCCGCAGCCGTCAATCTGCCGCTGTCGCCGGAACAGCTCGGACTGCCAGGGCGGGGATTCGAAGACCTCGGCAAGTTGTGGGTCCCGAGAGGATAGCATCCACCACTTTCAGGCCTTTCACTTCCAGGTCTTTCACTTTCAGGCCTTTCACTTTCAGGCCTTTCACTTTCAGGCCTTTCAGTCGCAGCAGTTTCCTGATGGCCTTGAGGTCGGTCGTAGGTTCCTCCCCGGGTTCTACGCGCTTCCTTTTAAGTCACACGCAGAATGAGGGCGGGCCTATGACCGTTCAGCTTCTTCCCCTAAAACGCTTTGCAGAATCCGGATTGAGCCGTCTATTTTGACGAGAAGATTGTAGAATGCTCATATGCGAGGATGGTGCCATGCAAACTGCCGGCGGGGTAGGCCACCTCGATCAAACGTAGCTCAAGGCCGTTGGGAAGGTCATTTCGACTCGCTCAGCCGTTTGATCTCCTCATCCAGACCTATTCGACCAGATCGGTAATCCATCACCTTTCTGCGGGTGGGATTCGAGTAATACTTAAGATTCACCAGGGTTCCAAACCAATCCATGATTTCAAGCCCTGTAATTATGAACCCCGCCTTGAGCTTGGGAATCAAGACCGCATTGTTTGTCGCATTGTGGCGGCTCGAAATCTCCTGAAAACCCAATTCAACCAGTTGATTCAATACTTGTTTGAGCATTGCGGTGTATAACCCCTTTCCACGATGCTCGGGAAACACAGCGGAATTGCGCATATAGTACTCATGAGCGCTCAACTGGTCCCCGCAGTGCCAACCAACAAAGTCAGCACCTTTATAGATTCCGAAACAGAGGCGAAGCGGCTCACCCATGCGCGCTCGCAGCTTCTTGGCTCTGCTTCTTTCGTCATCGGTAAACGGCGCACATATTCGACCGTCCTTGGCAAACATTTCGGGTAGCCACTTCTGGAAAAGCGGGTCAAATTCATCGGACTTCATTGAGACGAGATCATATCCTTCGATCAACGGCATTCTTGTAAACATATCTGTCTCTGTCATAGAACTACCTCGGCACACTTTGTGGGGTTACCAAAGCACCTTTTCGAGGAATCCTAATACAGTGGACAGGAAGATTCAGCCACATTTCGGACACACGCCAATCAAGCCGGCGCACCGAAGCGGACTTCGGATGACTTCGCCACCACCGCATTGACTGTACCATGCCCTTCCCGCCGCGTGTTCACCCTTGCGCAAGAGTTCTCGGGTTCTTTCTGGGCGTAGTTCACCCACCACGACCCGGCAATGACATCGCCAGGGCCGGATCGGGGTATCTGCTGTAGATGAATCCCACCGTCCCCGGGATTGGGCGGATCCGAGATCAGGGCCAGAACTACCACTGCCTTGGAGCACTTGGGACATTTTGGAGCATCTAGACGGAAGATCCGCTTCGGCAACTGCGCCCACCGCAACGGTGTCCTGCACCCGGGTGTGGATGCAGAGGACGCAGGTGCCGCACCGGTCTGCCTATCACGGATGCCGAGCGCCCGGCCGCGGCGGCGTTGCCAGACAAGAAGCGCGTGAAGACAGCGGCGGGGTCCGCCTTCTCGCCCAGCAGTCGCCAGATCGTGCGCCGGCGCCCGGGAGAGGGCAGTATGCGCACCAAGTGCACCAGGAAGCCCACACAGGGGATCGCCAGACAGCCGGCCGTGAACCCGTAGAGCCAGAGCTGCCAGCAGAAGCCGTACGGTAGGGCCGGGCGCTGTGGTCCGTCGATGTAGGGTATTTGATCTTCGCCGTGGCCGCAAGCCGATCGCCAGAACGGCGAGCCCGGGCGCAAGCAGGATCGACCAGGCCCACACCGGCCGGCGACGGCGACAACGATCTCAAGGTGCGGGGGCGCGCGTTCTACCCGGCCGCAGCAAAAAGGTCTCCACGCGGCAACCGATCGGCCTGTATCCTAGCTTCGACTCTCCCGCTCTGCGCACGCGGGGCGGCCGCGTTCTTGAAGAGCCTGCTGGATCAGTAGCGAGGGTTTGGGATGACCGTCAGGCGATCCAACCTCTACGAACAGATCTACGCCGTGGTCAATCGCATCCCGCGGGGACGGGTCGCCACCTATGGGCAGATTGCCGAGCTCGCCGGCCGGCCGCGCCAACCGCGACTGGTCGGCTATGCGCTCCGGGCCCTGCCCGAGGATAACGCCGCCCCATGGCATCGCGTGATCAACGCGCGCGGTGAGGTCAGCCGGCGGGCCGATCCCGATGACGAGGATTATCAGCGCTTCTTACTTGCCGCCGAGGGCGTGGTCTTCGACGAGCACGGCCGCACGTCCTTGGCACACTTCCAGTGGCGTCCGCGGGGTAGCGGGCGCCGCTCGCCCGGATCTGGGGACAGACGCCAGTTCAGGGCAACCGGTGATTGAGGGCGATGAAGCAGCCCTCCCCCCTCGAACGCCCTGTGGGTCCCAAGAACCTCATCTGCGGTATCCCACTCGATCCGGCCGCTTGATGCGTGCCTCGAACCGGCCCCGCCAGGCTGTACCATGCCTTTCCCGCCCCGCCTTCGCCCTTGCCCAAGAGCTCTCGAGTTCGCGCTGGGCACAGTTCACCCGCGACCCGGCAATGACATCGCCAGGACCTGATAGGGGTGGAGGACACGCCCACCGGCGCGCAGTGAGAGCCGTTCCTGGAAGAATGGCACTCGCAGGCCGTAAGAGCGTGACATGTTCACCCTTCGAGTGATCAGCGTTGCTCGGATCACCCACCACGAGTACCTCCTCACCCCACAACCGTCCACACCCGCTCCGCCTCGATCTCGTTCGGATGCTCCCACCGCCGGATCATCCGCTCGATCAGCGGCCACGGCACCGGTCGATCCCGCCTCAGGTTGCGCTCGCGCAGCGTGGCCGGATCTGTCTCGACGAACACGATTTGCACCGCGGCATCGTAGTCGCGGCACAAGGTGATCCATCGCGACCTCATGTCACGAGAGACGTTGGTCGCGTTCAGCACGAAGTCGCTTCCAGCACGCAGGTACACCCGCGCACGGTCGCGGGCCACCGAGGCCACGCGGCCCTGATCAGCGGACGGCGCCACCCCCAGCTCGGCGCGGATCGCGTCGAGAGACACGATGCGATGGTCCTGCATGTTCGCCGCGATCCAGGTGTCCTTCCCGCTGCCGGGCAGCCCGCACACCAGGGTCACCGTGCTGCGCGGCTCCAGCCCTGCGGGGTGACCATAGAGGGCGTCGTCCCGGTTGCGCTGCAGGAAGGCGATCCGGGCGCGGTCGCTGGCGAAGCAGCGGGGCGCGTCGAAGCACCCGAGCTCACGAGCCATCTCGCCGGCGAGGGCGACCTTTTCGAGAAGGCTCGCTTGGTCGCTACAGAGCCGGCCCCGCGCATCGGCGGCAGCATGGATGCACAGCTCGTTCCACGAGGTCGTCACCGCAACCTCGATCGTCTTTCTGGCCACATCATCGCGCTCCAGTAGCCAGAACGGCACCTGATGGTGCTCGACGATGCCGCAAACGGCTTCTCTGGTCAGTAGATCGACGCCGGCCCGCCACAGGATCTCTCGTGCCAGCACCGCGCCCCGCCGGGAATGACCCCGTGACGAGACTCGCCCATCGGGATCCCGACGCGTGCACACGGGTTTGGCCACGTCGTGCAGGAGAACGGCCAGGAAGAGTCGGCGACGACGACCGGCGTCCGCGACACGCCAGGCCTCACTATCCAGCAGAGCCTCGCAGACCATGCACGCGTGCGTCGCGACATCGCCCTCGGCATGATGCTCGGGATCCTGGGGCACGCCTCGCAGCCCGGCGATCCAGTCGAAGGCTTCGCACAACGTTGGCCAGTCGAAGCCGGAGCCGTCGCTCGCCGGCATGATATCGAGCAGGTTCATCGTTCGTCCCTCGGCCGGGACCGCTCGCCGCACAGTCGATTGTATAGCCGTGGTCGCACCATCCAGTGCGTGTCGGCCTCCTGGACGACCTGGGTGAAGGATGGCCGCACCCACTTGAAACGCTCGATCACGGCATCCCCGTCCTCGATCTTGAAGTACAGCCCCTCCCGCGCCGGTCGTGCATCGAGCTGAGCGCACAGGATCTGCGCGGACCGCCGGTCCAGTTCGGCAAGGGCGCCATCCAGATTCTCCCGCCACCGTGCGGTATGATAGGCTGAGCGAGCGTTCTCGTCGAGAAGCGCCTCAGCACTCGCCCGAGCGGCACCGGTGTGCACGACCGCCACCGGCACGACCGGCCCCCCGTCCAAGAGCTCTTGCCGCAGAGCCGTCGCGAGGAATCGATCGCGCTTACGATCGAACATGTCGAACTCGAGGAAGAACGACGGCAGCCCGTCGTAGAAGAGCGTGTGCGTGGCGTGCAGCCACTCGCCGAAGAGCACGAAGCGCCGGCCCAGGCGCTCATGGAACCACGGTTCATGCAGCGCCGCCCATGCCTTGAAGCGATCGAAGTGCCATTCGCGCGGCCCCCCGCGCAGGACATGGCCGCGGCTCTGCAAGCGCAGCGCGCCATCGCGGTCGAACCAGATCCCACAGTTGGCGCCGTCGACCTTCTCCTCCACGACGAGGCCCTCGTGATCGAGGCGCTCGATCGCGATCACGGGCAGCGCGCTGTCGTCGCCCTGGCGATGCGAGCCGGTCAGATGCGGGGTCCTCGGGTACTTCAGCATCGGGAGGGTCATGGTCCGGCCACCACGGCGATTGCGATCGTGTGCCCAGGCACGAACATCAGAGAGACGCGGCGCGCGCCGGCCTGCTTCAAGCACTCCTCGAGGTCGCGCGGATCGAAAAACTGGATATGCGCGGGGTTGTCGTCGGGCTTGCTCGGCACGCTCACCACGACGAAGCGCTCCGCCAGCTCGAACGCCCGCACGAGCGTCGTCTGCGGGTCGACGAGGTGCTCGACCACCTCGAGAAGCGTGACCACGTCGAATGTGCGCGCCCCGAGATCGACTTCGGAGCACTCGCCGCGGACCGCTGTGATGTTCGCCATGCCCCCGCGACGGACGGCCTCGATCGACGCGATGCGGTGAGGGAGTGGATCGACACAGGTCACCTCCAAATCGGGAAGCGCGTCCAGAAGCGGCCACAGGAACGCACCGCGGCCCGACCCGATGTCCAATAGCGACCGTGGGCCCACGCCGAGCAGAAAGCCGACAACCTTCGCGACGCGGGGCAGCCAGTCCTTCTTCTTGAAGTGGTGCAGATCCAGCGCGTGCGTTCGCGCAACGTCGAGCAATTGCTCGTCCGTTGCGTCAGCCGGCGGCGGCGCCTCCATCGAACCCCGGATGTAGGCACGCACCAGATCGCGCCGGTAACGTTCGATCTCGAGTCTCATTCAATCGTGCTCCCCCAGGCTACCCAGGCAATAGCCTAAGAAATGGAGTTGGCACTGTTTTTCCTCCCAAGCGACCCGAATGGCATCCAGCTGACCATCGTTCAGGCCCGCCTCCTTCGGCTCGTGTGCGCATACTCGCGAAACACTGGTCCAACGGCCTGAAGATCCCTGTCTTCAGAACCGGTGCCCCAACCCCAGACTGATGTCGTGGTAGCCGTCGCGCCAGCCGTAGGCCCAGTCGATCCGTGTGACCGGCCCACCGTAGAACCAAGGGAAGCCCAGCCGTAGGCCGGCGCCGGTGCCCACCAGCGCCGGGGTGTCCTCGGCCGACTCGCCCGCGTCCCACACCATGCCGGCGTCGGCGAAGACCACGACGCCGACCGCCACCAGGCGCCAGCTCTTGACCGGCTGGCGCCATTCGAGGTTGGCGCGTAGGCGCCGCGTGCCGGCGTGATCCTGGGCCTCATAGCCTCGCACGCCGCTGAAGGAACCGGCGAAGAGCTGCGCGGGCACCTCCAGGCGGTCCATCAAGCTTCCGGAGAGGCGCCCGGCCAGTGTGCCCTGAGCGGGCAGGCGCCCGTAGGCGCGCAGGTATGCACTGGCGATATGATTGGTGACCTCTGCCCGCTCGAGACGCAAGCTCGAGGAGGTCCCGGCATTCAAGTACCCGCGCCCCGGCCGGCCCGCCCACCAGGAGATCTCGGCGCCGAAGGTCGGGTAGCTGCGATCCGCCCCCAGCCAACGCGCTGCGCCGCCCGCAAAAAGGCTCGCACGCGGTCCCAGGCGAAGGTCCTCGACCGGTCCCAGGTTGAAGAAGAAGCGCTCCTTGACGAATGCGAAGCGCTCGGCCGTTACACTGAACTGCAGGAGCCCGCGCTGGCGGTCATCGGGCATCGCTCCGGTCCAGCCGGGCGCTTGTTCGTACCGGTCGTCGAAGAAACTGTAGGTGGCGGTGAGCATCAGACGCCGGTCGGCGCGTCGGAAGCTGCGTGTGACACCCAGCGCGCCGCCGTCGCGACGGCGGTAGTGCTTCGACACCGTGTAGCCGTTCGCGTATAGCCGGTGCTGCGAGTCGTCGCTGTAGCCTTGCGCCCACCAGGACCACCGCGAGGAGAGCGAGACAAGCGGCCTTCGCAAGTCCACGCTCCACTCGGCGGCGCGATCACGCGGCCAACCCGCGCTCACCCCGGCGCGCCAGCGCGAGCCCCCCAGGTGCGGGTCGTGGAGCGACCAACGTGCGGTGCCTTCTTCTTCGTTCGAGACGCTGCCGCTGACCGCAAGCGTTTGACCGCGGCCGAGGAGATTCATGTCGGCCAGATAGAAGTCGACGTCGATGCGCCCGCCCCCCACCGCGGGCGTGACCATCGGGATCCACGACCAGCGTTCGGTAACGCGCACGTCCAGATCCACGCTATCGCTCCACGCGCGGAGCCTGGGGGTGATGGTAGCCGAGCCGAGGAAGGGCAGCGCTCGCAGATTGCGTTCGCTCTCGGCGATCAATTCGGAGTCCAGTGGGTCGCCGGTCGAGAGGAGCAGTTCGCGCAGCACGGTGGCGGTGCGTGTGCGGTGGTTGCCGGCACAGTGGATCGCACCGATCGGGCGCCCGCGCAACGAGCCGGCTTCTGCCGGTTGCATCGGCGGCGACGGGGTCGCCGCGGTATGCGGGGTCGCCGCGGTTGCCAGCCCCGCGACACAGATCGCTCCGACTCCTACCAAGAAGACGGCTCGTCGTCTCGCCTCTCGCACCATCTCCATACCCCGCCTCTTCTCGCTGACCGGTTCCACATTGTTGCGGTGTCGGAAGCGAGATGCGTTGGCAGCCTCTCGCGGATTCATGCCGGGGCCGAGGGTATGGTATCTACCCGCTTTGGGCAAGCGGACTGCGAACCCGAGCCGGTAAGCTCGTAGGTTCCAGATGAAGACCCTGGCCGGTGCCGGGAGTTCTCGGGCCGGGACGGACGCGTCTCCTATTCGAGCAGGGTCCAGACCGGGAAATGGTCGCTGGCTCCCCGATTGTCCCGCACCACGCCGATCGGCTCGGGGGGCGACAAAGTGGAAAGGTGCTCTGTCCACTCCACGATATGGACCGCTTCCAGTGGTAGGTCGGCGCAAGAAGCATTCGCCATCATACGCGCATGGAAACAACCAGTTACTCGGAACAGTGCGCAAAGCCCATTCCGAGTGGTCGTTGATATCATGGCCGGACCTGCTTGCGGTCCCGCCATCCCGGCGCCCGCATCCGGATGGTATCATCGCGGTCTCATCGTCGCAGCCTGACCGTGTGTGTTTGGGGGGGGAGGGGGGGGGAACTTCACCCGTCTTGCTACGGTTCTGCATCGGGGCGCCACCTGGCCAAAGAGCAGTGCGAATAGGAGACGGATTGAGCAGATTGAGCAGGACGAAAGGACTGGTATGAACGTGCATCCATCTTCCCCCGATATGGGGACTTCACGGTTGGCCCACCTCCCCATCACCCTGTACGGCTCGGTCATGGGCCTGTGCGGCCTGGCGATCGCCTACCTTCGCGCCACGGCCATTCTGGATTGGCCCGGCGTGATCGGCCAGGTCATCCTCTATGTGACAGCCGTCTGGTTCGTGATCCTGACCCTGGTCTACGTGGCGAAGCTGATCCGCTACCCTCATCAGGTGGCCGAAGAGTTCAATCACGACGTCAAAGTAAACTTCTTTCCGGCGATCTCGATTTCCTTGCTGCTGCTCGCCATTGGATTCGTGCATCTGCAGCCGGGTCTCGCCGCTGTGCTGTGGTGGATCGGCATGCCCCTTCACCTGATCTACACGATGCGAATCCTGCACGAATGGATCGTGCGGGACCTTCACGTGCACAGCATCAACCCGGCTTGGTTCATCCCCGCCGTGGGCAACATCCTGGTACCGGTGGCGGGGGTGGACATCGCCAACAAGGAACTGTCCTGGTTCTTCTTCAGTGGTGGACTATTCTACTGGGTCGCACTGTTCGCGATCGTGCTCTACCGCGTCTTCTTTCACGATCCCTTGCCCAAGAAGCTCATTCCCACCCTGGCGATCATGCTGGCTCCGCCGGCGGTGGGATTCATTGCCCTCTACAAGCTGACCGGCAGCTTCGGCGACTTCCACCGGGTGCTCTACATGATGGCGCTCTTCACCTTCTTGCTGCTGCTCACCATGGCCAACCGCTTTCGCAAGACGCCCTACTTCGTATCCTGGTGGGCCTACACCTTCCCCCTGGCGGCCATCAGTATCGCGACGATGCTCTACTACCATCTGACCGGCTTTCTCGTGATGCGCTTCGCCAGCATGGCGATGTTGGCGTTCGCGACGGTGGTCGTCGTGGTCGTTCTAAGCCGGACGATTCGCGCGGCCCGCGCTGGTGAGATTTGCGTACCGGAGGGCGAGCCGAATCCAGCGGCGCCGGCTGCTGCCGAGGCCGGAACCTGATCAGCTGCCAGCCCGGCTCGGGCCTGGCCTAGCCGGGCTGGACGTGGGAAATCAATGCCAGGCGTTCTGGCGCGTCGAGCAGGCTTCGTCCCGCTCCCCGGCCTCGCAGGTGCAGCCCACGCAGCGTTTCCGCAGCGCCCGCTTGCGAATGATGAGGCCCACCGCCATGGCGGCCATGGCCGTGAGGAAGACGACGGCTGAGATGAGCAAGATGGTCAGCATCCGGTGATCTCCTATAGAAGAGCGACTCGCTCGTGGGCGAGCCGCTCGCGGGCGGCTCACTCGTGAGCGAGCCGCTCGAAGGCGGGGGTCGCCAGTTCCTCAAATCCCTCATCGCCGCGCACGATGAAGGCGGCCGCCAGACTCTCCGCGAGCGCCAGCTCCAGGCCGCGCGCGGGGCCCAGGACCATCAGGGCCGTGGCCAGCGCGTCGGCGCGCATGCACAGCGAGTCGGCCACGGTGACCGAGGCAAGGCGGTGCCGGATCGGCTCACCGCTGCGCGGGTCGATGGTGTG
>CAYQJL010000018.1:0-83304 GCA_964417675.1 uncultured bacterium
GGTTGCGGAGAAAACGCGCCCGGTCACTTGCCACGCGGCCTATGGGCAGCAACTCGTTTCATCCGATGCGGGTCGGCCGAACGGGCGGTGGGGAACTAGACTCGAATATGAGGTGGAGATCCCGGCCGCCATCCGGCCAATGAGCACCAATCCTCGGGCCACAACCGAAACCAAACGGAAGCACCTGCCCCAAGAGGCAGGCGTTTGCATTCCATCCGCAATACGAGCCGCTGCCAACCGAGCGAACCAGACCTGCATGAGCAGTGGCCCGCAGTGACGTTGGCTCCCCCGGCCGAGCGCCCTACTCCAGCATCCCGGCCTCTTTGACGTACCGATCCAACCACTCCACCGTCTCCGCCACCACATGCATCACCGACTCCTCGGCCTGATAGCTGTGACTCTCATGCGGCAGCATCACGAGCCGCACCGTCGCCCCCAACCCCTTGAGAGCGTCATAGAACCTCTCGCTCTGCAATGGATAGGTCCCTGAATTGCTATCGGCGGCCCCGTGAACCAGCAAGATCGGCTCATTTATCTTGTCCGCGTGCATGAAGGGCGACAGCGTCCAGTACGTCTCGGGCGCCTCCCACAGCGAACGCTCCTCGGATTGAAACCCGAAGGGCGTCAGCGTGCGATTGTAGGCGCCGCTACGGGCCAATCCGAGGCGGAAGAGGTCGGAGTGGGCCAGGAGGTGAGCGGTCATGAAGGCGCCGTAGGAATGCCCCCCGATGGCGATCCGATCCCGGTCGGCCACACCCCGCCGAACCACCTCGTCCACGGCCGCTTCGGCACTCGCGACGAGCTGCTGGATGAAGGTGTCGTTGGGCTCCTCGTCACCCTCCCCCACGATCGGCATGGCCAGATTGTCCAGGACCGCGTAGCCGTGTACCAGGTAGAGCATGGGCGAATACCACCCCACCCGAACGAATCGGTGCGGCGAGCCCTGAACCTGGCCTGCGGCGTCGGCACTCTTGTACTCGCGTGGATACGCCCACATCAACATCGGCAGAGAACCGTCACGCTCGGAATCGTAGCCGGCGGGCAGATACAGCGTCGCGGTCAGGGCAACGCCGTCAGCGCGCGAATACTGAATCAGTTCCTTGCGCACACCCGCGAGCTCCGGCGTCGGATTGGGAAAGCGGGTGACCGGATCGAGGTCGTGGGTGGTCAGATCCCGAATGAAATAGTTGGGCGGATCGGCCACCGATTCGCGGCGCGTCAAGATCCGCTGGCGCGCTAGGTCGAGGAATGCCTCGGGTTTCTCATAGGACGGCCCCGCGCAACGGAACAGACGTCTGGATTCGTGGGCCGCCAGATCGAACTCATCCAGGAAGGGACGGTCACCCTCCTGCGAGGCCCCATCGCCGACCAGGTACAGCTTGCCCCCGTCCGGCGAAGTGAGCATGACCTCGCGCCCGTACTCGTTGCGGGTCATGAGAGGCCGGCCGGGATCGTTGTACCGATCCTCCCAGGAACGGTCCAGCAGGAGTTCCGGCTCGGCGCCCGGGTGGGCCGGCTGCAAACGCCACAGCTTGATGTTACGGGTCTTCCACCAATACGTGCCCGCGAAGGCCAGGTCATCGCGACACCAGGTGATCTCGCTGAATCGTTGCTGGGCGGTGAACCAGGGAGTGGGCTCCCCGCGGAAGGGCGCATCCCACAGATACACCCGGTCCCGTTCCTCGGCCTCGGCGCCTCCGTCGCCGCCATCGAGCGCCTCCGCCCAGCAGAGGGTGGCCGGGGCGTCCGCCCGCCAGGTGGCGGACCGCGGACCCGTGCGGACCGACGCATAGGCAATCGGTACCTGGTCAGCCAACGGCAGGTCGGCGATCTGCTTGACGAGAACGCCCTTCAGATCCCAGACCTCGATGCGCAGCGGAAAGCGGTAGTACGGCACGGCATAGGAAAAGGGCCGGTGCAGCGTCTCGATGAGCAGCAGCGCTCCATCCGGCGAGGGCTCGCAGGTCGTGTGGAGTCCAGGGGCACCCAACCGCTCGATCTTTCCCTGGAGATCCACCGTCGCAATCTCGGAGGTCATGTAGTACTCAAAGAGCGCCTCGTCATGCTCATCCGTGAGCATGTCTTGATACGTCCGGGCCGGCGCCTTGCGTCCCACGCTCTCCTGGATGATCGGACCCGCTGGCACCAGCGGCTTCTCCGGAGCAGGACCGCGGCCCTCGGGAATGAGCTGGACGACCAACGACCTGCTGTCCGCCAACCAGGCGTACGGCCGTCCCAGGGCCGCATTGAGCCGGCCGTCGACAACCCGCCTGGCTTTGCCGTCGGAGACGGCCGCGGCCCACAGGCTGACGCCCTGCCGGTCCGTCACCAGGAAAGCGACCCAGTGGCCATCGGGAGACCAACCGAACCGATTGAGCTTGGGATTCTCCGGCAAACCGGTGACCGGCCGTTCGAGACCGTCGGCAATGCGCTGGAGCGTGAGCCCGTCACTGTACGCCGTGCGGCTTGGCCCGTTGGTGCGGGGATTGATGCGGATTCCGGCCAGACGCTCTTCGGGCTGCGCCACCTCCTCGATCGACGGCAAGGGGGGACGGTTCGCCACCAGCAACCACTCCTCGTTCGGCCCAACGTACACCCACGGGGTAAAGGGCGCATCAATCAGTCTGGCAATCGATGCGGGCGGGCGATGATACCCGCTCGCTTCCTGCGCCCCGGCGGCAAGCATGCCGCTCAAGCAAGCCAACGACATCGACAAGACAGGCAGCAGGCGGACTGCCAAGCGGTTGTCCGAAACAGCGTGCAACATCAGGTTCCTCCTCACCCCTGCCTGGATGGACTGCCAACTCATGAGGCGCTACGACTTGCTCTTCCCCCGGGTTCCTTTCTTGCCGCCCGATTTGCCCCGCGCGGGGGGCCGCGACGACGGCCGGGACGGTGGACGCGAGGCTGGCCGAGACGCCGAACGCGACGATGGGCCGGAAGGCGAACGCGACCCCGGTTTCGACGGCGAGGATAGTGGAGGCCGGCCCTTCGTACCTGGACGCGGCGCCGCGGAGGACCCCCTCGCGCCCGTCTTGCGGGGAGGGCGCCCCTCCGAAGAGTCCCCACTGTCGGGACGCGCTCGTGGAGGACGCCACGAATCTCCACCCTCCGGACGAGCCCGGGGCGGACGCCACGAATCTCCACCCTCGGGGCGACCGCGCGGGGATCGACGGGCGCCGCCACCCTCCGGACGAGCTCGCGGGGGACGCCAGGTGCCGCCACCCTCCGACCCACCACGCGAGGAACGCCGATCGCCGCCGCTCTCCGGACCCCCACGCTGGGGGTGCCAACCACCGCCACCCTCCGGACGGGCTCGCGGGGGACGCCAGGTGCCGCCGCCCTCCGACCGACCACGCGAGGGCTGCCGATCGCCGCCGCTCTCCGGACCCCCACGCTGGGGATGCCAACCACCGCCGCCCTCCGACCGACCACGCGAGGGCTGCCGATCGCCGCCCTCCGACCGACCACGCGAGGGCTGCCGATCGCCGCCCTCCGTACGAACGCGCGAGGGCTGCCGATCGCCGCCCTCCGGGTAAACGGGCGGCGGGCCGGGTCGGGATTCATCGCGGATGGCATCGTCGCGCCGCATCTCCCGCGGCGCGCGCTTCTGTCCACTGGAGAACTCGAAGTGGTTCTGGAACCGGCGCCCCCCCGGATCGCGGCCGGCCAGCAACGACGCCGCCAGGGCAATGTGCCGCAGCGGAGGAAAACCGAATTCTCCGACGGCGGCATCCACGCCGGAGGCAACCGCCATGGCGAGGTAGGCAGACTCGATCTCCCGCCGCCCCCGATCCCAGCGGCTGGTCAGGCGGGGCAGGCGAATGAGCGCCGGCTGGCCCCAGCGCGACTTGAGTTCCACCATGGCCTGCAGGGGATAGAGCGCGGCAGGGCCTCGCGGATCAAGTTCCGTGACGACCGGATCGATCAGGATGCTTTCCTGGGGCATACCGCGCGTGATGAGTTCCTCGATCAGTTCGTTGCCCTGCTCGATGCGATCCTCGGCGGATTGCGGCGGCCGGGTGCCGCTCATGGTCACCGCTACGATCGCGGCGCCATAGCGCAGCGCCAACGGGACGGTCTGATCCAGCGCCTCCTTGCTCAACCAGGCGCCCCAGACCAGCGGGCGCCCCTCGGCCACCGCCAGTGCGGCTTCCAGGCCCCGGCGGCTCTCGGCCTGGATCAGCACGGGGAGGTGATGCGTGCTCTGGAGCGCGGGGACTGCGTCGCGCAGAAAGCGGGACTCATCTCCGCCGCGGTAGGCATAGCGCACCTCGCAGACCTGCGCAGCCTTCGACAGCGCCGGGGCGGCGCGCGCGGGAGTCTGCGTATCCGATCCCTCCGATCGCATGTCACGCGTGCCGCCGTCCCAGGCCTGGATCAGGACCAATCCGCGACCGCCGCCCAGATCCACATCCGTGCTTTCCGAGGCCAACAGGGTTCTTTGACGGGGGGCCGCAAGGGCCGGCCGGGTCTTCCTGACCAGCCGGTGCAGATGGGCCGGGTAGTGCGGCCCGGGGGATGCCGAACAGCCGATCACGGCCACGCCGAATTCGAGTAAGGCCTTCATCTGACTGGCGAATTCATTGGGCCGGATCTTGCCAGACCGCGCGGCGCCGGTCTTGATGGCGTGCGGCTGGAGCATGACGGGCACATCGGAGAGGCGGCCGAACATGCTGGCCACGCCACGCATCTCGGCCGGATTCAGGAGGCCGCTGGCGCCGATCAGGTCCACGCCGAAGCTGCGGCACACGGCCAGCGCGGTCGCCGGCGAGGCCCCCGAGGCGGTGCGCCCGAGCTCGCCAAACGCGAGCTGCACCGCAACCGGCTGGCCGGGGGCCAGTTCCCGGATGGCGATCAACGCTGCCTTGACCGTCTGCAGATCCGGCATGGCATCGAGCACGTAGAGATCCACAGATCGCTCCTGCGCAATCTTGACGACCTCGCGGTAGGCCTCGATCCCCATGGCGAAAGGCAACTGACCATGGGGCTGAAGCGATGTCGCCAGGGGCCCCATCAACAACCCGATCAGAGGCGGCGCCGCACCGCTCGTCGTGCCGGCCTCGCAGGCCGCCTGCGCGGCTCGCAACGACTCTGTGATCATGGCCGGCAACTCCTTGGTCAGACCCAGCGGCTCGAGCGTCGGCCGGTTGGCGGCAAAGGGATTGGTGAGAATGATATCCGCACCGGCCTCGATCGACTCCACGTGCAGGCCGCGGACCTGGTCATAGTCCCGGAGCGCACGCAGTTCAGGGAGCTCGGCCCCTTCCTGGGCCTTCTTCCCCGCCGCCAGGAGCCGACCCAGGGGGGCGTCACAGACCAGGATCTTCTCTTCGATCCGTTGCCGAAAGGCTTCTCGCGTCATCGGTTCTCCTCGGATAGTTCCCTCAGGGGTGACTCGCTTGGCCGGAAGGATCTCCTCCTACCAATGGAGGCTGGCCGCGGGCGCGTGCGGCGTGCCCGCCGGATGAGCCCGCGTAGCCTACATGGGAATGATCCCGCAAGGCAACTGCTCTGACCGGCCTCGTGGCCGGCGGGTCCGCAGGCTGATATCTGCCAGGCGCTGGACGAGCGACTCGAATTCGAGCTCCTGGAGGCCAAAGAGCAGGCTGCGCCGTGCCGATTAAGAACCCGTGCGCGTCCGGCTGCGACGTGCCGCTTGCGGGGCCACGATGTCCAAACAGATGGGCGGGCCGTACGTTCGGCCCGCAGGGCTGCGGTCGCTGTCGCGCCGGCAGGCCCGTGCCGATGCCGGCGCCGGTCGCATGGCGGCCGTCTGCCCGGCCCGGATTCGACACGCGGAGCCCCCTGGATCAAGGAGCCGTTCACCCCGTGGGGGTACCCAATATGACCGCAGGCCGATACAACGTACTGCTGGTGGACGATAACGATGATCATTGCA
Organism: uncultured bacterium; assembly: GCA_964417675.1. Taxonomy (GTDB): domain Bacteria; phylum Eisenbacteria; class RBG-16-71-46; order CAIMUX01; family WJJG01; genus CAYQJL01. The sequence continues at coordinate 5,903 of CAYQJL010000018.1, forward strand.
TGCTCATCGAGGACTTGCTGACCGAACAGGGCTTCGCCCGGCGCGTCTTGCGCCATCCGGATGCCGAATCGGCCCTGGCCACTCTCCTGCAGCCGTCCGCATCGAAGCATGCCCCGCCCCTACCTGACTTCATCTTCCTCGACATCCGCCTGCCGGGCATGAATGGCATCGAATGCCTGCGGCAGTTGAAGAGCCACGCCGAGACGCGCCACATTCCAACCTTGATGCTGACAACCAGTCAACGAGAAGAAGAGATTCATGACAGCTTCGCCGCCGGGGCCTGCGGGTATGTGGTCAAACCGGTTGACTTCGCCGTGCTGGCCGAAAAGATCCAGGCGTTGAAGCAATACTGGGATCAGGCCTCGGAGCTGCCCACGGTCGAGCGGGCCGCCTAGCAGACCGCGGTCGCCACGGGGATGAATGCCATGGGCAGCCGGTCGGACCCGATTCCCGCAGAGGCCGTCACCCGGCCCAGCGCTCCTGCGGTCCAGGGCACGCTGGCCCTGGTCCCGCCCTCGGCCTTCGAACCGGCCCCGGACCCGCCGCGGGGCCTGCGGTTGCCGGCCCACGCCCGCATGTTCTGGGAACTCCTGCGCAGGCAGTCGGTGCTCCCTCTGATCCTCTGCACGGTGGTCTTCCTGGTCACCCTGCTGTGGATCATGCCGGCCTCGATCAGCAACAATGTTCAGCGCCTGGGCGGGGCGGCCGTCAACGTGGCCGACGTCGATGCGGAGATTACCGCCCTGTCCCTCAAGCTGGGCGTGGCCTCGATCGCCATTCTGGTACTGACCGGCATGCTCCTGTGGCGAGTCTTCCGCTGGAGCCTGTTCGCCGACCGGCAGCGGATCTGCGCCGAGCGGGCTCTGGCCGAATCCAATGAGCGCCTCGCGGAAACCAATCGCCGGCTGCAAGTCAAACAGAAGCAACTCGAGGGGTTTCTATACGCCGTATCCCACGATCTGAGGGCCCCGCTGATCTCCATCCAGGGTTTCGCATCCCTTCTCGAGAAACAGGTGGCGGGACCACCGAGCGAACAGACGCTGCGCTGCTTCCAGCGCATCGAAAGCAACATCCGCCACATGGAGGGCTTGCTGTCGGATCTCATGACCCTATCGCAGATCGGACACATCGAGGAGCATACCGAAACGATCTCGATCGGAGCCCTGGCCCGCGAAATCGTCGATGTGCACGCCCCCGAGCTCGAGCGCCGGCACATCGCCGCGTGCGTCGATGGCGAGATGCCGATGGCCGCCGGGCGGCCCAATCGCATTCGCCAGCTGCTATCGAATCTGATCCACAATGCGATCAAGTACATGCCCGACCAGAAGCAAGCCACGATCGCGGTGGGCTTCGATCGAACGGTCCGCTCGCCGCATGGCATTCGGGGCGCCTACTATGTTCGGGACAACGGTCCCGGCATCCAACCCGCCGAGAAGGACAAGGTGTTCGACCTCTTCCAGCGCGGCGCCAACCCGCAGGCCCGCGACGGCTCCGGGCTGGGGTTGACCATCGTTCGGGATATCGCCGAGTCCCATGGCGGGTGCGTGTGGGTCGAGTCCGATCCGGGCTGCGGCAGCACGTTCTATTTTCAGCTGCCGGAGCCCGCCCTGCCGCAGGCCCCCCGGCAGCCGCCCCCGCTCCCCAATGGGAGCTGACGGGCTACTTCCAGTGTGAGGTGATGAACTCCTCCGTCTCGGGCAGCCCGCCCTGGAGAATGACATAGCCGTTGTGCGGCTCGCGTTTGGTGATCTCATGGGAATACGAATGCTGCATCATACGCATGACCTCACCATGATCATCCGTATGGCCCAACACCCAGCAGAGCTTCATCAGGGCGGTCTCGGGAATCATGTTGTCGAGGGGCACGATGCCGATATCGAGCAGGTCGCGACCGGTATCGTAGACGTACATCTGCGTGAAACCCCACAGGGTCTGCACGGTCATGACCACGTGGACACCCTTCTCGATCGCGCGCTTGAGCGCCGGATAGAGCGGCTTGTTGACGTGGCCCAGCCCGGTGCCGGCGATCACGATCCCCCGGTAGCCCTTCTCGACAATGGCCTCGACCAGGTCGGGAGCCATGCCCGGATAGTAGTAGAGGATCGTCGCCCGGTCGTCGTAGACCGGATCGACCACCACCCGGCGATTCTTGTCCCGCGGCCGGTACTCCATGTTGAGATACTCGAAGCTCTCACGACCCACGATGCACAGCGGGATGTCGCCGATGGTGCGGAACGTGCTGCGATAGGACGAGTGCATCTTGCGGCAGCGCGTACCGCGGTGCAGGAGGCCGTAGCGGTCCGAGGTCGGCCCGAACATGCAGATCTGGACCTCGGCGATATCGCCGTAGGCGGCGGCACGCACCGCGTGGATCAGATTCAGAGCGGCGTCGCTCGAGGGGCGGTCGGAACTCCGCTGACTGCCGACCAGCACGATGGGAACCGGAGTGTTCTGGACCATGAAGCTGAGAATGGCGGCGGTGTGGCCCATGGTGTCGGTGCCATGGCCGATCACAACGCCGTCGGCACCCTGCTCGATTTCGTCGCCGATGGCCTGGGCCAGAGCCATGTACTGCTCCCGGGCCATGTTCTCGGAGAAGACGCCAAAGAGCTTCTTGGTCGTGAGGTTGCAGATGTCGGCCAGCTCGGGGACGGCGCCGTAGAGCTCGCCCGGGGTGAACGCCGGAATAACGGCCCCGGTGCGGTAGTCGAGCCGGGATGCAATGGTGCCGCCGGTGCCCAGCAGCGTCACCGCCGGCAGGTCGGGCATCCGGGGAAACTCCTTTTCCGGAATCTTGTAGATCGCTTCCTTGTAGCCGGTCTCGGTCATGCGTGTGATGCGGTCGACGTGCACCCCCACGTTGTAGCCGTTCTTCAACTTGATCACGATGTGTAGATCGTCGAAGTTCTCGCTCCGCGGCAGGATGGCGCCCTCGAAGCCGGTACCGGCATCGTTGGTCACCTCGACTTCGCTCCACACGCGGATGTTCCACTTCTGGAGCGTCTCGCGGGCCCGGCCCCGGTAGCCTCTCATCTGCTCGCTCATAGAGCCCCCTCGCGCGCTCGTGTGCGCGCCGAGATCCTCGCCTCCACCTCCACCCGAACGAGCCGACCCGGCACCCTGCCACGCAATCCCGGCATGATGCGGCCCATGGAGAAGCGGATCCTGCTTCCGGGTCCATCCGCGTCGTGGTCGGGCCGCTCCGTCTCCAGCATGGCTTGCACCAGCTCCCGCCACTCAGGCTCGGGACCGTCCAGGCCCAGGTCAGCCAGCACCTGTTCCACGGGCCGGTCGGGTGTTGCCGCCATGCGCGCCACCAGGTCAGGCAGCGCCTCCCAGAGCACGGGCCGCTCGCCGGCAAGGCTGAACAGCTCACACCAACGCGCCAGCGGGACGGCATCGACCGGGATGCCGGCGCGGCGCAGCCCCTTGAGCTGTTCGCCGAAGAAACGACAGGCCCGGGACAGATCCGCGCCACACTCCTCGACCACCCGGTCCACCAGCGCCGCGCCGTTGCGGCGGATCAGGAAGTGGATCGTGGAGCGGGCCACACCGGCGGCCGCGTAGCGCTCTTCCCGAACCCAGGGCACCGGCGGCAGGCCGCACTCGAGACGCTGCACCCGCTCCCGGGTGATGCGCACCGGAGGGCTGTCGGTGTCCGGGTACATTCGGTCGGGGCCGGGCAGAATCCGCTCGAAGTCGGTGCTGCCGTTGGGCAGGGGCTGGCGGGTCTCGTGGGGCACACCGTCGATGGCATCCACATACCGCAGGCGGATCTCTTCGACCGCGGTCATCGTATCCTCCAGCGGCCCCCAGACGACCACGATCGAGTCGCGCGGCCCGCTGCCCAACGCCGCGCGGATGCTCTGCAGTTCCTGCTGGGCGCGCAGGTAGTCCGGCCACTTCTCGCTGTGCAACAGGATCGGCTGCTGATCGAGGCCGGCAATGACCCGCACACGGCCGGCCAATTCGTGGGCGAAGATGTAATCGGGCTGGGTGGGCCAGCTCAACGTGCCGGCCAGGCCGGCGAGTCGCACGGCGCGAACGCAAAACGGTCCATTGCCCAGCTCGAACCCGGGCCGTCGTTGCTCGCTGGCCACGAACTCGTCCCAGCTTTCCCGCCGCAGGGCCGGCAGTCGCGAGCCCTGCACCAGCTCGGTGATGTCCTGGTGCTGGATCTTGATGTCTTCGGGTTGGCGGACGCCGCGCCGGTGGAGCTCGTCGCGCAACCGCAGCAGGTTCACCTGCCGGATCGCCTCGCCGTGAACCAGCAGCTTCGCCCACGCCGCCCGCGCCACCCCCTTGATCTCCACCCGCCGGCCGCCGCGCACCGAGACGTTGACGTCTTGGCGGCTGGCCCCCATCCCGACCCGCACGTGACCCGTGCTGCGACAGACGCGGCCCACGAGCAGGATCGCCTCCTCCACTTCCTCCGGCGTCCGCAGCTCGGGCCCGGTCACCGTCTCGATCAGCGGTGTTCCAAGCCGGTCGGTCCGCCAGACCACCAGGTGACCCTTGTCCGACACTTCCCGGCAGCTGTCCTCCTCGACGCTGACCTGGGTGATCGATAGGTGGCGGCCGCGAAACGGCAGGCGGCCATTGACGCCGACGATCGCCGTGCGCTGGAACCCGGTCGGGATGGAGCCGTCAAGGTATTGCTTGCGCGACACATGGACCTCATCGACGATGTCGCAGCCGAGCATCAGAGACTGCTCGATGGCCACGTCGAGAGCCGGCTGGTCGATCGGAAAGGGCGGTGTGTCGTCCATCTCGTAGGTGCAGACGTTGGTCTTGTGCAGCAGGTAGATGATGTTCTTCCGGCTCTTGAACTCCATCAGCGCCGTGCCGTCGTACTCCCCGAGCTCGGAGAGCGTGGGTCGCATGTGGCGCAGGACCTCGCCGTCATGCTCCCGGGTGTAGACCCCGGCCGGGCATCGGCAGAACATCTTGTGCTCGGTCAGCAGCTGCTGGTGGACCTCGAGACCGGCCATCAGGCCCACCCCGGCGTAATCGATCGAATGCTCCACAGGGCCCCCCTGCCTTCCTGCCCCGTCCCCTCCGGCCCGTGTTGCTCCCAACGACGGTCCCGGCACCGTTGCACGGCAACAATGCCCGTGAGGATACTCCATGTTGCAGGCCGCTCACAAGAAGCGTGATGGCACGATCCGGCCACGGTGGGCCCTCCGGCCCGTGCCGGCCACCGACCTTGCCCGCACCCTGGGGCACAACTGCCTTGATTCCAAGGGAATAGCAACCAGGTGGCATCCGGACGGCGGAGTTTTCTTCGGCGCCATCCGGCCACATGCAGTATACTGTCATGAGGTTGTAAACTCACGATGCTGTTGGCGAGGCCCGGCACGCGGCGTGCGCGAAGCGCAATGTGGGCTGCCAGCAGAACAGCTTGCCGGCGAGGCACCCACGCGTTGGCCGGCAGGAGCGAAACTGCGGGAGAGGAGAATCGTGATGAAAAGGCGTCTGCATCTCATCGTTCTGAGTCTGTGCACCTGTCTCTGTATCGGCGCCGGCCCGGCCGGCGCATGGTATCCGAATACCGCCCAGGTTGAGCTCGGCACCACGACCTGGTGCACCTACTGCCCCCAGTCGTACCAGGGGATCGAGGTCAACAAGGGACTCTACGGCCCGCACGAATTCACCGCCATTCGCTATTACGATTCGAGCGGCGGCGGTGGTCTGGCGACGCCCGACAGCGACGCGCGCAATGACTACTACGCCATCAACTCCTACCCCACAGCGTATTTCAACGGAACGGTCCGGATCGTCGGCGGCGGCGCCGATGTCGCCGCCGGCACGGTGTATCAGGCGGCCATCGACAACCTGCTGGACGAGCCGTCCCACTTCAAGATCACGGTGAACGCCTTCGATCTGACCGCCCCCGAGGGCTCGATCGACCTCGATGTCGAGGTCATGGAAGATGTACCCGACATCACCCACATGGTTGTGCGCATCGCCCTCACGGAGGACGACGTTACCTATGCGCCGCACGAGCACATGGACGTCACGCGCGACATGCTCGATGACACGGCTCTCACCGTCAGTGCCCTGGGCCAGGTCCAGAACATCGTGGCCACCTTCCCCATTGACGCCGGGTGGGAGGAAGCGAACCTGAAGCTGGTCGCCTTCGTTCAGGACGACACCGACAAGACGATCTGGGCCTCGGCCGACACGCGCCCGACACCGGACTATGCTTTCCGCTACTATGCTCTCGGCGAGCGCCAGGCGGTGGGCCCGGTCTACAGCACCCAGGCCTACGACTGGTTCGAGATCTTCAACGTCGGCTCCCAGGCCGACTCGGTCTTCGTGGAGGTCACCGCCGAGGGCACCGAAGGTTGGCTCAACTTCCTGTGCACCGAGGAGTTCTGCATCGGACCCTACGTCGAGTCGTATCTGGAGCCGGGCGAATCCCTGAAGCTCATGCTGGAGACCATCCCGCTGTCTCCGGGGTACAACCAGGCCACGGTTGAGATCCGCATGAGGAATCTGGATCCGCTGTACAACCGGACATTGACCTACACATTGATCACCGATGATGTGAACATCCTGCTGGTCGACGACGACGGGGCCGAATCGTACGAAGAGTACTTCAAGGCCGCGCTGGACTATCTCGGACGCGGCTACGGCGTGTGGGACCGTGGCGCGGGCGTGGCGGATGCCTCGATCCTCGCCAACTTCGAAGTCGTGCTGTGGAACGTCGGCTGGAGTTTCCCGACTCTCGACGAGGACGATCGCGCCGCCCTGGCCACCTATCTGGACAATGGCGGCCGGCTGTTCGTGAGCGGCCAGGACATCGGATGGGAACTCAACGACATCGGCGGCGCCGCCGCCCAGTTCTACCAGGACTACCTGCATGCGATCTTCGTCAACGACAACACCAACGATCACACGCTCGAGGGCATCGACGGCGATCCGATCTCGAATCAGCTCGACCTGGTCATCGAGGGTGGCGATGGGGCCAACAACCAGGACTATCCCAGCGACATCGATCCGGCCGACGCCTCGGCTTCGGTCATCTGGCGGTATGATGCCAACCGCAATGCCGCCATCAAGGCCGACGACGGCAACCATCGCGTGGTCTACTTCGCGTTCGGCTACGAGGCCATCGACAACGCCTACGATCGCGCCATCGTGATGCAACGCGTCCTGAACTGGCTGCTGCTGGGCACGACCGATGTGGCCGAGGATCAGCCGCTCGTGCGGATGCAGCTGAGCAACCATCCCAATCCGGTCCAAACGACCGGCCGGATTCGCTTCGTGATGCCGTCCACCGGAAACGCCAGCCTGAGGATCTACGGACCGGAAGGCCGTGTGCTACGCACATTGGCCGACGGCATCCTGGCGGCCGGACCCCACACGCTCGAGTGGGATGGGACCGACGCGGCGGGCGTGCGCCTGCCGGCCGGCATCTACTACTGCCGTCTGGAGGCCGGCGATCAGTCGATCACCCGCACGGCAGTCCTGATGAAATGACCACCCGGAGGGCATCGAGACAACCTCTCGATCAGCCCGCCCGCCCGTGGTGATGCCTGCGCGGCCGGTTCCCTTCCGGGAGCCGGCCGCCGTGCATGGCGCCGCTCTTCGCACGACCGGGGGCGTGGCGACCCGCGCGCGGCCCCCTCGACCCGGCAGGCGCGCCTGCCTCTGGGCGGCGGCGCGCCATTGCCCGATCCTCCCGGCCCATTTACAATGCTCACAACCCTGGGCCGCGGTCCCGGACAGCGAACGGCCGGCCCGGCGGGCAGAGTCGCTGCACAACCTTCGGAGGCACGATGATCCGCATTCCGGTCGCTCTGCCGGCATGGTTCCTCAACCGGCTGCTGGCCGCGGGCTGTCTCGTCGGCGCGGCCGTCCTCCCCTGCGCCGGGGCTGCACCGGCGCCCCCGGCCGAGGAGATCCTGCCGCCACCCGGCCAGGGCATCACGCCAGTGGGCGAACCGATCGTCTACGCGGGCGAGGCGCTCTACAACTACATCAATGGCGGCGCGCCCCACGTGCTCGAATACGGCTTCCACGAGGTCGCCTCCCAGGAATTGCTGCTCAACGACCGAACCTACATCATGGATGTCTACCGGCTGGCCGACGCCGTCTCGGCGTTCGGGCTCTTCAGCACGCGGTCCCCGCAGGGAGCACCCCTGATCGGTGAGTATCCGCACAGCAGTCTGACCGTCTTCCAGGGATTGGCCGCCCATGGCCCTTACCTGTTCGATATCTCCGCCTATGATCCCGGACCATGGGTCGCAGCGGAGATGGCCGCCCTCATCGACCGGGCTACGGCCCGCTTGCCGAACGAGCACAAGGCCCGCGGCCTGTTGACCTCCTTCCCGCTGGGGTATCTTCCGATCGCGGGGCGGCAAGCGGGAACCGAGAAGCTGGCCCGCGGACCGGTGGGCCTGCGCGCCGCTCTCGGCCGGTCGGCCCGTGGCGACTTCCTCGGTCTGCTCGAAAAGGTGCAGCTGTTTCTGGCATCCGGCGACATCGCCGCCCGGCAGAAGCAGCGCCAGCGCTCCCCGGCCGGCGAGGAGGCTGGCACCAAGAGCCACGGCTCGACCGGGCTCCATGATTGCTGGTGGGTGCTGGCGGGCTATCATCCCCATCTCGACGAGTTGGATCAGTTGCAGCCCCAGACCGTGCTGGTGATGCTGCTCGGGCCGGGAGACCTGACCCCGGTCCGGCAGGCCGTCGAAAGCGCGGCCCGCGGATTCGACGGCGATCGCACCGCCTGCGGGGGCCTGATCTGGAAGGAGGACGGCGGGACGGGCTACTTCACCGGGCAGGCCGATCGCCTGTTCTTCGTGCGGTCCAGCCTGCCGCCTGCCACCCTGCAAGCCTGGACCGCGACACTGCTGGCTCCGTAGATCAGGATGTCCATCATGGCAAAGGAGGCCTCCCGGTGAATCCAGCCGACCGCACCAAGCCCACGATGAAAAAGATCCCGAAACGCAGATCGTCCCAACCATCCCGGGCGATGGAGACCTTCGCCAATCCCAAGCGGGGCCGGGATTACGAGATCGAGATCGATTGCCCCGAGTTCACCTGCGTCTGCCCGATGACCGGCCAGCCCGACTTCGCGAAGGTGCGTATCAACTACGTCCCGGACGGGACCTGCGTGGAGCTGAAGTCGCTGCGCAACTACCTGTGGTCCTATCGGAACGAGGGTGTCTTTCACGAGGCGGTGACCAACCGGATCGCGGATGATCTCATGACGCTGTTGAAACCACGCTGGTTGCTGGTGGAGGCGCAGTTCCAGGCTCGCGGAGGCATCAACACGACGGTGCGGGTGGAGGCAACCGGAGAGGAGACCTAGGGCGTCATGGAGCATCTGCCCGAGCAGCCGCCCTATCGACCGCCGAGCGAGGCCGGATCGGTCCTGGTGCGCGTCACCCGCGGCTGCGCCTGGAATCGCTGCACCTTCTGTGGCATGTACCGGGGCCACAAGGTCACGGTGCGTTCGCCACAGGAGGTGCGGCGGGATCTGGCCGCCCTGCGCGCGATCCATCCGCATGCCGAGTCGGTTTTCCTGGCCGATTCCGACAGCCTGATCCATCCGCGCCTGCCCGAGATCGTGGCGGACGTGGCGCGGATCTTCCCCGAGGCCCTGCGGATCACCTCCTACGTACGCCTCTCCACGTTGGGCACGAAGAGCCCGGCGTGGCTGCATGCGGTGCGCGCGGCCGGACTCAGCCGGCTCCACGCGGGGTTGGAGTCCGGATCCGCGCGCATTCTCGAGCGGGTCCGCAAGGGTATCACGCCGGAGAAGGCCATCGCGGGCGGCCAGGCCGCGCTGGCGGCCGGCTTCGAGCTGAGCGTCTACGTGCTGTGCGGATTGGGAGGCGAGCAGGATTGGGAAGAACACGCCGCCGAGTCGGCCGGCGTGTGCCGCGCGGTATGGCCCCACTTCGTCCGCCTGCGCTCGCTCGTCCTGCTGCCCGGCTCGGATCTGGCCGAAGAGCACCAGGCCGGCCGGTTCATCCCGGCCAGTGCACTCACCCGGCTGCGCGAGACCCGGCGGTTCGTGGCCGGACTCATCCGCGACCCGCTTCCGATCGCCGCCCAGCGGCGCCCGCTGCATCTGGCCAGTGATCACTTCTCGAATCTGGTGTGGGCGGACAGAAAGCGCATCTACGAGGGCGTTGACGGAAAGCTGCCGGACGAGGGGGGCGCGCTGCTCGCCGATCTGGATCATGCGCTGGCGATCGCGGAAGCAGCCCGGGAGGTCACCGATCCGGGAACCCTGGCGCTATCCGGCCGGAGTTTCGCATTCTAGGCGTCTCATCACCGCTCCGTAGTGCCCCTGACCGGATCGTTCGACCCGTTCCAACGCCCAGCCTGACCGGAGCCCCACACAGGCCAGGTCCTCCGGTGTCACCAGCAGCCAGGGAAACTCGGCACCCCGCCGCCCGGCAAACTCGACTCGGATGCGCAACGATCCCGGATAGCGCCCGGCCGCACGCAAGGACCTCTGTAGGGCCAGATGCCGCTCGTCGGTGGTTTCGAGAAAGTCGATCGAGGTGAGCAGAAGGGCCGCCTCGCGGGCGGTCACCGCGTGCAGTCGCTCCAGCAGATGCACCAGTCCGTCCAGATCCCCGGCCAGGCCGGCATTGTGTCCCATCAGCAGGACAGAGCCGAACCCGCGCTCCGTGGGGGCCAGCAGCCGGTCCAGATCCTGCCAGCGCCCCAGGCGCACATCCAGGGCGCCTCGGCGGCGAGCCACCGCAGCCGTTCCCGGCGAGGATTCGATGCCCACGATCCGGTATCCCGCCTCCTGGGCCCACAGCATCATCCGGCCGGGCCCCGAACCGACATCCAGAATCGGAGAGCGTGCCTCTTCCAGCAGCGTCTCCTCCCAGGGAAAGAACTCCTCGGGTGAGGCGAAGTAGACCTCGGGAGAGTGGTCCTCTTCGAGGTGCCCGTCCTCGCGCCGGATGGAGTAGAGCGCTTCGCCCCGCTCGTGATAGGCGCGGCAGATCTCACCCCACAGATCCTCCTGCAGGGGCAGGTGCTCCGAAGCGAAGGGAGTGGCGTTCATCGCCGGTCGCCGTTCACAGTGTGCTCACAGCCGGGCGCCGGCCAAGGAAGTAGTCCACCAACCGGTCCAGATGGATGCGCAGCTCCGCGCTCCCGCGCCCCGGCGAAGCGGAGCCGAGAGGATCCGCTTCCCCAGCGGGACCGGCCGCGCCATCGCCGGGCGAGGCCGGACGGGAGCCGCCCGCACTGAACGTCTCGCCCACATGCGGGAGCAGATAGAGAACCCCGCCGCCGGACAGTCCGGTCACCTGCACGGGAAGGTTGCCATACTGGTACACCAGGCAGGCGGCGGCCGCATCATTCACGGCCTCCCCCGGCCGCAGGGCGAACCCACGGCCGGCCAGCAGGCCGAGCGCTTCCGAGTAGGCGATGCGGGGATGCGGGGAGCGGATCATCCGATCCAGACGCGTGACGTTGCTCCCGCCGATGAGCCCGGCGTCGAGCGCAAAGGCCGTGGTCTTGAGCGCCCGCTCGATCTGGCCGCAGATGGCCTCGGGATCAGTGGCCGCCACCAAGACACGGTAGAGCGTCTTGCGTCCACTCTGCCCGCCTTCCGCCAAGCGGCCCGGGCACCCCGGCGCATCGAGCATGGCCCGCAGCAGGCCAAAGACGCGCGCCCGTACCGGCTCGCGCTCGGCGGACGCCGGCAATGGGCACAAAGACACCCCTGGCCGCCCGCGGCGACTGGGGGTTCGCAGAGAGGGTGTGGATCCGATCATCTGTGCTCCTTCCGGGCTCACGGGCCACGGTTAAAGGACCTGCGATTTTCTACTCCCTGACCCGGACCCGGGTCAAGGGCTTTCTACCGCCCGGCCGGGGCCGAGCCAAGACCGCGCCTGAACGAAGACTCCGGGCCGGGACGCGAAGCCGCAGGTAGACGGCGAAACCGGGCCCGCCCCATCGCCGGACCAACCCTTGACACCCGCATGGTGGAAGCGTAGCGTGTGGATCAGACGAACTCTTCCGGTTCCGGCCCTCAGGGGCTGGTGAAAAGGGAAAACGGTCCAATGCCGTTGCGGGCCCGCCGCTGTAGTCGGGGACAGGGATCGCATTCATAGCCACTGCCGGTGTTTCGCCGGTGGGAAGGCGCGATCAACTGGATGATCCGAGAGCCAGAAGACCTGCCGGAAGTTGATGGAGTGTCCTGTCAGGCTCTAGGTCGGCCGGCCCCATGCCCTTCGACCTCAGCCATGGGCCGAAGGGTGTTGTAGGAACCCCCTCCCGGTGCCTGCCCGGACCAGGCTTGCGCATTCAGGGTAGTGTGCAGCCACACCTTCCTCTCCGCGAGGCTGGAGATGGTTGGATCACTCTTCTGGATCGCCGGTCTACTCCTGGCGTCGGCAACGCCGGGAGTCCCTCCCTCGGACAGCACTTCCTGCGCGACGGCAGGTGAGCGCCCGGCGGTCTCCTGCGCACCGGTCGACACGACCTCCTCGACACCGGTCGACACGACCTCCTCGGCACCGGTCGGCACGACCTCCTCGGCACCGGTCGACACGACCTCCTCGACACCGGTAGGCACGACCTCCTCGACACCGGTAGGCACGCCCGCACCGGTACCGGTCGGCACGGCCTCCTCGGCACCGGTCGGCACGCCCGCGCCGGTACCGGTCGAAGTCCCCGTCCTCGTGCGCGCACAGCTCGACACCACCATCGTCACCGGCCGGCGCCCCAAGCCCGCGGCCCGGCTCCACCGCGAAAGCAGCTTCGCGAGTCGGATCGAGCTGCCGGCGGATCGAGCGGCCGGCGAAACGATCGCCGATGTCATCGAGCGCACGGTGGGTGTCATGGTGCAACGCTATGGGGGACCGGGCGCCATGGCGACGGTGTCGATTCGGGGAGCCGACCCGGGGGATGTGGAGGTGTACCTGGATCGCGTCCCGTTGCGCACTGCCGCGCGCGGCATGGTCGATCTGAGCAGCCTGGACATGGCATCCCTCGCGGCCCTGGAGATCTACCGCAGCGCCCCCCCGGATGGGATGGGGGGCGAATTCGCGGGGTCCGCTCTTCGTTTGATCACCCGTCAGGGGGGGCCGGCCAGCCTGGCCTGGCGCAGCGACGGGGGATCCCTGGACACCTGGCGCCACGAGGCCGTTCTGGGGGGTTCCTACCGCCAAGGCCGCTTTCTGTTGACCGGATCCCGCTTCTCCACCCGCGGCAACTTCACCTACCACGACGACAACGGAACCCCCGCCAATCCGGACGACGACCGCTGGAAGGAGTGGGCCAATGGGGATGTCCTGCGCGAGAGCCTGCTCGCGCGCTGGACGCAGGCAGCCGGCCGGCTGGGAACGGTGGACTTCGCCTCGCAGTTCTGGAGGGCCGACCAGGGTTTGCCGGGCAGTGACCGCCAACCTACCGCTCGCAGCCGCCTGCGCAGCCGTGGCGGACTGCACCGCATCGAGACCGAGACCCACCGGCGCCTGCTCCCCGTGCGGTTGACGCTGCAGGCCTTCCTCCATCAGGAGGAGCTTCACTACCGCGATCCCGAACGTGAGCTGGCCGTCCCGGGCGCCTCCGCCACGCGGGCGGATCAGGATCTGGACCGCTGGGGGTACGGCCTGCACCTGCACAAGACGCTGCGCGGCGCCCATCACCGCCCCTGGGGATACCACGCCCTGGAACTGACCGCGAACCGCCGGCACGAGCGGCTGCGCAATGCACCCTTGCCGGGACGGTCCGAGGAGGACACGCGCGAACGCGCCTCCACGGCATTCTCCGCCGGCGATCGCATCGAGTGGGCCGCGGGGCGCTTCCACGCGGACATCTTCTACCGCTGGAATCACACATGCGACAACTACACGGGCGCCAATCCCTACCAGCCGTTCGCATCCCAGCCCGAAAGGACGACCCGCGTTCACGGCGCCCATCTCGGGTTGCGCGCCAGTGCGGGCGGCGGCCACACGTTCAGAGCAAACTACGCCGACCAGGCGCGCTTCCCCACCTTCGTGGAGCTGTTCGGTTACGCGGGCACCATCCGCAGCAACCCGCAGCTGCGACCCGAGACCGGCTGGCGGGCCGACACCGGCTGGCAATGGGACTGGCCGGTGAGACCGTGGGGCATGCGCCTGCGAACCGAGGCGGCCGGCTATGTCAGCCGACGCGAGGAGATGATCGTCCTGATCCGGATCTCCGAGCGTGAGACCAAACCGGTCAACCTCGACCGCGCCAGCCTGCGGGGGCTCGAGCTGTCCTGGCAGTGCGCCACATTGCCGGGGTTGCGTGGCAAGGCCCCACTCGCGTCGATCGAGCGTGCGATCGGTGAGCTGTTCGGAGCCGCCGCGGCCCGCAGCCCTGTCGCCCAGAGGACCGGGGAAGAGCGGTCGGCCACCCTGTTCGGCCATCTGCACTGGCAACAGACGCGCGACGAGGGCGCCGCCAGGCTCTATCAGGGCAAGGCATTGACCTACCACCCGCCGTGGCAGCTTCTGCTGGGACTGACATGGCCGCAGGGACACTGGGACGTGCGCTACATCGCGCAGTTCCGCGACGAAGCCTACTGGTCACGATCCAATCTGCCCGAGTACCGGACTGGCGCGACCTGGCTGCACGAGCTGCAACTCGCCTGGCGGCCCGCGCCCCAGGGTGGGCTGTCGATCCGTATCGAGAACCTGTTTGGCACCCGCAGCCAGGATGTGCGCGGCTATCCGCTGCCGGGACGGACCTGGTTCGCCGGCATCGAAATCGACCCACTGCGCACTCAGTGATCCTGTGGATGGGTCCCGAAGCGCCCAAGAAGGAGACCGAGTCATGCCCCGCCACACCCTGAGTCCCACGGCCCGTGAACTCCGCCGGACCGGCCGAATCGCTCTGCTCTTGATCCTCTGTCTGACTCTGCTACAGGCGGGTTCGGGCCAGGAGGCCTGGGCCGGCGAGCGCCCGCGCGATGAGGACTATGGGGATGTCCTGTTCATCCTCACCAATGACTACGAGTTCGCCGCCGGCAGCTTCTCGACCGTCGAGATGGGTCCGCCCTGGGTGCACGAAGACAACATCGCCCCGGTCTGCGCCGACGCACTCGCCCGGGAGTACGGCGGACTGGTCTATGTCGTGGGCCGCGCGGGGTGCGACCACATCCACGTTCTGGATCCGGAGGACGGATTCGCCACCCTGCTCCAGTTCTCGACCGGCAGCGGATCGAATCCCCAGGACATCTGCTTCGTCTCACCGACCCGCGCCTTCGTGACCCGCTATGATCGCACCGAGCTGTGGGAGGTCGATCCCTCGACCGGCCAGCAGACCGATGCGATCGATCTGGCGCCCCTGGCGGATGCGGACGGCCTGCCCGAGATGATGGGCATGGCCATCTCCGGCGACCGGCTCTATGTGGCGCTGCAGCGGCTGGATCGCGATTTCTACTGGATCCCGGTGGCTCCCTCCTACCTCGCCGTCATCGACCTGCACACCAACGAGCTCCTCGACATGGATCCGAATCAGACCGGCGTGCAGGGCATCCCTCTGGCGGCAACCAATCCTTCCATGCTCCTGGTAACCGATCCACTGAGCGGACACATCCTGATCGGTGAGACCGGAAGCTACGGCGTGCTCGACGGCGGCATCGAACGTTTCGATCCGAGCTGTGAGCAGAGTCTGGGCTTCGTCGTCACCGAGGAGGACCTCGGTGGAGAACTGAACATGTGGATGAGCGCCGACATGCAGCTGGGGCTGGCAATCACCCTCTCGAGCAGCTGGTCCACCGAGGTGGTGGCCTTTGATATGGAAAGCGGATCGCTCCTGGGGGTCGTCGCCAGCAGCAGCGAGTATGCCTATACCCATCTCGCGGTCGATCCATCCTACCGAGAGATCTATGTCGCCGATGCGAGCTATGTGGAGCCCGGGCTCCGCGTCTTCGACATGGTCACCTTCGACCCCCTCACGGAACGGATCCCGGTAGGGCTCTATCCCCGCTGGCTGCTGCCGCTGCACGGGCCCTCGTCGGGAGTGACACCCGTGGAACCGGACTCCCGGGATCCTGCCGTGGGGCTCAACGTCTGGCCCCAGCCGGCCGCGGGCGGGATTCGGTTGGCCATCGACCACCGCGGCGACGGAGCGCTGTCGGTCCAGATCCTGGACATATCCGGTCGGGAGATCTTCCGGTTCCCGGAAGCGATCGGGGCGGCCGGGCAGTTTCAGCTCGCGTGGGACGGCCGGATCACAGACGGCGGGCGGGCGGCGGCGGGAGTCTATCTGCTGCGCATCGCCGGTGAGGATGGCTCCTTGAGCAGACGCATCCAGTTCATGCGCTGATCGACCCCGCGGGCGGGCCTCTTTCGACCATCGCCACCCGCGGCCCCTGTCCGCCAGCGCCTGGTACGGGACTCCCCAGGGTGTGGGATCGTGCCGGCCGCCGAACGGATCTTGACACGGCCGCCTCATGTACTACGGTGACCGGGGAGCGTCCCATCCGGTCCCGGAGGGCTATCTTCTTCAATAGCCTAAAGAAAGCCAGGCTGGTAGCGGATGAATTAGGGCGTAGGAGTGCAGAGGCTGACCCAGCATCCCGAGTACCGCGAATCTTGACCCGGAACCGATTGAGCATCGGAGCAGTCATGCAGCTTGGCCGAACGCACAGGGCCCCCATGCGGTTTCCGATCCACTTCACCGCGCCGGATCGGTCCAAGACCTACATCGGGGAGACGATGGACGTCTCGTCCAACGGGTTTTCCGTCCAGGTGAAGACGGACGATCCGTTGCCGACGATCATTCTGGCCGGCATCCTGCCCAGCGAGATCGCGGGGGATGCCATTCTGTGCAAGGCCCGCGTCGTGTGGCAGGGCGGACTGGCCGGAGGCACCAAGCGGGCCAGCTACAAGATCACCTCGATCGCACGCCAGAGCCAGGATCGGCTCGATGCGCTGATCGCCGACTCGCTGGATCAGATGCTCAGCGAGCTGAAGGACCTGCCGCTGCTGCACAACGCGGATCCGGTTCATCTCGAGATGCTCTTGCAACTCGCGCGGCTGCGGGAGATCACGGCCGAGGGCTCGTTGTACGAAGCCAGCTCGCTGCAGGGAACCGGGTTGTTCATCCTGCTCAGCGGGCAGGTCTCGAACCCGAACGACGCGCAGGGCACACTCTATGGACCCGGCAGCGTGATCGGGCAGTGGGCCGACCCGGCATCCAGTGCGGTCCCGGGCCAGGCCACCGCCCGCTGCGCGGTCCGGGCCCTGCATCTGCCCCATGCCTTGACCCAGGAGCTTCAGCAGAACACCCCGGCCCTGGCCATGGATCTGCAGCGCGCGCTCGGCAAACCGGGAGAGCCGCTCCCCGAGCAGGGAGACGGCCGGCGGCGGCGCATGCGGCTCAACGTCATCAAAGATCTGCAGGAGATTCCCACCCTTCCGGCGATCTTCAATTCGGTCATGGATTGCATCGAGAACCCGGAGGCGACACCCCGGGAGCTCTCGCAGATCATTCGCCAGGATCAAGCGTTGACCGCCAAAATCCTGCGGACGGTCAATTCCGCCCTCTATGGGTTCGCGCGCAAGATCAACTCCGTGCATGAGGCGGTCGTCCTGCTGGGCATGGGACAGACCGCCAACCTGGCCATCACGGCCATGCTGCTCAACACGCTGGTCGATACCCGCAACCCCAAGCAACGACCGGAGGCCTTCTGGGAACACTCGCTGGGATGCGCCTACTTCGCGACGGTGATCGGCGAGCGGCTGCGAGCCAAACCACCGAGCGAGCAGGCCTGGGCCGTCGCCACCTCCCACCGCCGCGCCGGCCGGGATGGGGCGGCCGCGGATCAGACCCCACCCGCGCTGCGCACCCTGAATGCCCTGGGCAGCACGGAGGAATGGGATCGGGACCAGTCGATTCCCCTGGAGCGGCTTTTCACCTTCGCGATCCTGCACGACATCGGCCTGGCCATTCTCTACCTGAAGTTTCCCGATCACTACGCCATGGTTCAGGATGCCATCAAGGAGTTCGGCACGCTCTACCGCTCCGAGCTCGAGATGCTCGACGTCGATCACTGCCAGCTGGGCTATCGCATCGCCCAGGCCTGGCGGCTGCCGGAACCCATTCCGACCATCATCGCCGAGCATCATCTTCCGCAGTTGTGGTGCGCGGAGGAAGAGGATCAGGCGCGGGTTCTCGCTCTCCTGCGGGAGGACCCGGTCGTGACGCTCATCTCGCTGGCCGACATCATGGCCCGACGCAGCATGATCGGCGTGGTCATGGACCGGACGCCTCCCTCGATCTCGCCGTTGCTGCTCGATGCCCTGGGGCTGACCGCAGAGGAAGCCCAGGATATCCTGGAGCAAGGACCGGCCATCAAGGACAAGTCCGAAGCGCTTTTTCGGGGCATGACCGCCTGATCTAGGCGGTCACGTTCCTCGAGCTCCCGTGACCCGCCGCGAGTTGCTGTCAGGAGTTCTGTCTGAGCATCCTGGCGCCACAAGCCTCACGCTCCTCTTCCGGCCGTGGAATGAGTCTGGCTATACCTCTCAACGGATCACCACACACAGCGGGAGGAGCCCCATGCCAGCCACAACATTCCCATCCGTGGCACTGGCCCATACCGGTGCCATCGGCCGCGGAGTCTCGATCGCCCTTGTCGCCGCGGCATGCTGCGCGGCGACCGGCTGTGAGCGGGAGTCACCCGCACCGCTGGTCCCGGGCGACCACTCGCCGCCGTCGGTTTCGATCGTCTCGCCCGCGCAGGGCGCCTGGCTGGCGGATACGCTGCATGTCCATGCGGAGGCCTCCGACGATACCGGCCTTGCCCGGATCACGTTGCTGCTGGACGATCATCCCCGGCTCGTCCTGTATGCGCCGCCCTGGCATTTCCAGTACCCCTGTTCGGCGGTCGCCGACAGTCAGGCCCATAGGCTGCTCCTGGAAGCGGCCGACCGGGCCGGCAATCTGGCCACCAGTCCGCCGAGAGAGGTGTTCCTGAGCCCCAATCGATCACCGGTCGTCACCCTCGAGTATCCCCATGACCAGAGGTGGATCGCCCGCGGCAGCCCCGCCGAATCGCTGTCCTGGTCGGCCACGGCCGCCGACCCCGATGAAGGCCTGCTGGCGGCCGATCGCATCACCTGGTGGGTGGATGGGCAGCGGCTGGCAGAGATGGGCGCGCAGATCCCCGCGCCCATACTGGATCTCGGAGAGCATCGCGTCCGCGTGGTGGCGCGTGACCGATGGAACAGAGCGGGGGCACAGGAGCGCACCATCACATGCTTCGAATACCCGCCGGCGAACACCCCCGAAGAGGCCTGGGCCGGCCTGGTGTACGCTCTGCGGGCACGCGATGCAGAGCGTCTGTGGGACCTGAGCGCGCCGGAGCTGCGATTCCTCAGCTCCGGCGGGACGCCCGGGAACCCGGCCGGCGCGCTGCGCTGGGATCGCGCGCAGTGGGTCGAGCGCCTGACCGCCTTTCTCCAGGATCCCCTCCTTGCGACGTGGACGGTGGAGAGCCCGTCGCCGGCCGTGGAGCGCTTCTTCATTCAGGACACGCCCTGGGCGAAGATCGAACTGCGTTGGTTCCACGTGTGCGCCGACTGGGCGGGCATGCCCGGGCACGGACCCACCCTGACCGCCGCGCGGCTGTTCTGGCGCTACCGGGCCGCGGACGGCTCCTGGGTGCTGACTGCCTGGTGGGACCTGCATGAATCCCTGTGGGCCGGCGGCCGGGGCCCCAGCCTGACCGCCTTGTGGAGCCGCTAGAGGCGGGAGGGCCGACTCAGGCGGATTGCCCGCGGGAGGAGAGGACCGTAGCGATCAGATCCAGAATGCGGCGGCTGGCATCGCCGGGGCGTGCGCCATAGGTCCGCTCGATGAACTCCTCCCGGGCCGCCGGGCTGACCGTTGCGAATGTGTCGGTTTCCAGGAGGGTGCGCAGCAGGCGGTCCATAGAGGGACCATCCTGAATCGTGGGCAGTTCCTCAGGTATGGGAACGCTTCCGGACGCGGCCCCGCGGGGCCGGCGAATCCAGGCCGAGGGCACGCCGTGTAGCAACGCTTCGGCAACCTGCTCCGAGTCCGAGGTCATGACCAGATCCACCGCCGCCATGCTCTCGGACAGGGCATCCTGCTGGATCAGGTGAATCCAGCGAAGACCGTTGGCGGCGGCCATCTGGCGTGCCGCCACCATCTCCCCGCGCAGCAGGCCCGGCAGACCGAGCACGAGGAAGATCCCGCGCCCACCCCTGCCGCTTGAGGCGAGCCAGGCCAGGACCTCCGGCAATTCCTGGCTCTGGCAGCCCAGATAGATCACCTTCTGATCCTCGTCCACGCCCCAGAGCCGCCGCAGGCGCTGGCGCTCACCGTCATCCCGGGAACCGGCCTCGGGCGCGCCCTCCAGTCGCGGGTCGCCGGTGACCACGACCTGCGCCGGCTCGAATGCTCCGCGCTCGACCAGCCGGCGTTTGGTCTCCGGGGTGTACACGCACAGGCTGTCGGGCAGGCAGATGGCATGCGACCGGTCCGGCGGCGCAGACAGATAGGCATCGTCCCAGCGCTGCAGAGGCTGAGTCTGGAGAGCCACGGTGGGGATGTTCATCCGCCGCGCGGCCACCAACAGCGGCAGATTGGCATCCTGCTCGTGTGTGAGCAGGATGACATCCGGACGAATCCCCCGCAGAAAATGGGATTCCCGCCGCGTATCCCGCACGAATTTCGGGAGCGCGCTGCGGGTGGCCTTGTCCAGCCAGTGCAACAGCAGCGCGGACATGTCCAGATCGTTGAACCGCAGCGACTCGACAAAGCCCTCCCGCTGCTTCAGGCGGTTCCATGTCCGCAGGATGCTGCGGGTCTCGCGGAACCCGCGACTGGTCTGCGCCAGCAGAAACAGGAAGTGCCTCAGATGAACGGGCGCCAGAATTCCCGAGGTCATGGCCCCCACGTCCGGGTGATAGCTGTCGGAACGATAGTAGGGACGCAGCGGCTGGCGGCGCGCCGCGCGCCAGACCGATTCGAGATGGACATCCGTGCGGCCCCAGCGCCCGCCCGGGGCCAGGCGACGGCGCCAGCAGTTCGTATGCGAGACCAGCAGGACCTTCGGCTTGCGCACAAAAATGTCGTCGAAGAGAAACTGGACGCCATGCCAGGCATCCTGCAGAAGGAAGAAGAGTTTGCGCATCCGGCGCTCGGCCATGGTCTCCTCGGGCACGGGGGCGGGCGGCTCGACATACGCCAGGACAACCCGCAGGCGCAGGCCGAACTGGCGGGCCAGCTCGCGCAGCAGCATGCGCTGATCATCCGAAAGGCCCACTGCCAACACGACCCTGTCGCGCTCCGCGAACATCCGCGCCATCGCCGTGCGCTGTGCGCCGATCTCGCACACCCAGCGGATGAGTCGGTCGCGAAGAAAGGCCCAGAAGCTGACATCTCCGGCGGAGAAGACCGTCCCGAAGTCCCAGCGTTGCGAGAGCTCATCGACCCAGGCGCGAGCCGCCTCGAGGGCGTCGTCGTCCGGTTCGGAGAACCGGCAATCCCCGCTGTGCCGGCAGAAGGCGCGCAGCCCGAAGAGCGGCGAGGGCACTTCCTGATAGCCGGCCGGCAGGCTGGCCATCTCCCCGTCGGGCCAGAATGCGGGCAGCAACTGTCGCACCACGGAGGAGGACAGCAACGGATGCACCAGGAGCAGATCAGGATCAATCGAGGACGCTCGATCGCGATCATCCGCATAGTGGACATGATCGGGGAGCTGCCCGACCTCCTGGTGTGATGGATCTTTCGGTGTGTTCATCCGCGCTCCCGATTCGCGGTCTGCGAGCCGACCCGATTCAAGCGTCCCGGCCGAAGCGGCGCAGGCGACGCCTCTGCTGGCGACGCAGGAACTCCATTTCCTCCTGCTTCAGGAACCGGGCCTCCCTCTGGATCGCCGACCAGAGGAAACCGCACAGCATGGCAACCCCGCCCAGCAGGAACGGCGATTCGCGCAGCCCCGCCCGGACGGCCCGTCCCAGAAGGAACCACGGATCATACCCCAAACGCCAGGCGGTGTGTCCCAATCGCACGCGGCCCCGCAGGCGCCCACCCACCGAGGCGGTCGGCCGGCGGTGCCAAACGCGTAGATCCGGGAAGCTGCGCGTGCTCCATCCGGCCATCTGCGCCCGAACCAGATCCAACGTGTCCCATCCCAGGCCGGCCTCGAGGCCGCCGATCGCCTCGAATGCCTCCCGGCGATAGGTTTTCAAGGCCCCGCGCACATGCCTGGCGGGCACACGCTCGAGCTGCTCCTTGGCTCCCCGGCGAAGATAGCAGGCCCCACCGGCGATGCCCAGCCGCGGATCATCGAGAAAACGCGCTGTCAGGCGGGCCAGGTAGTCCGGGGGCAGGACCAGATCCCCATCCATCTTGGTCACGAAATCGAACTGCGCGGGATCCACCTCCTGCAAACCCCGCCGAAACAGCTCGACGACGCGGCCGCCCAAGGCACGGCCGCCGGCCAGCCTGGCGCGGACCAGCTGCATGTGAGGTGCCCGACTCAGGTAGCGCTCCACGATCGCGACGGTGTCGTCGTCGGAACCGTCATCCACCAGGATCCACCGGACCGGCGGCAGGGTTTGCTTCAACATCGATTCGATCATGTCGCCGATGAACGCCGCCTCATTCTTGACCGGCGTCACGATCAGGTGCCGGCAACCCGGCCCGGGTCCCTCCGAACGTTTCCGGCCGAGGTCCGCGACCCGGCGCTCTTTCTCTGGCCGCACTGACATCACAGGCTCCCGCACCCCCCGCGGCCGGTGCGCGCCACCAGGTCGAGCCAGGCACGCTCGAATCGCTCGGGAGTGAACTGGGCGGCGAACCTGCGGCCCCGCGCGCCGACCTCCCGTGCCCAGGCCGGATCGCTGCGCAGTCGCCGCAGGATCGAGCGAATCTCCTCCGGGTCCTCGCTGGCGAACTGCCCGCCGCCCTCGAGGAGTTCCCGCATGCCGCCGCGCCCGGATCCGATCACCGGCGTCGCGCACATCATCGCCTCATGCGCGGAGATACACCATCCCTCATCGAACTGCGACAACAAGAGCGCGGCCTCGGCATGGTGCAGCAGCTTCAGGTAGTCCGGGTAGCTTCCCTCCACATTCGGACAGGGCAGCTCGATGCGCGGGCGCCCGCTGGTCACGGGTTGGAAATCCTCTCCGCGCAGGATCGCCAGGGCCCGCTCCGAGCCTTTGCCGCGGCCCCGGTTTCCGACGTACACGAGACGGCCCGGCGGCAAACCCAGACGCCGCCGAAACTCGGCGTCATCTTCGGTGGTCACACAGCCGAAATCCTGCGGGTCGATCGCGTTGTGGATGACGTGGACAGCTCTGCGGCCGCCGGCAAGAAGCCGCGCTTGCCAGTATCGACTGACGGTGACGATCGCGTCGATCTCGCGGAGGCGGTGGAGCGCCACGCGGTCGGCGATCTCATTGTAAAGGCGGTTCGGCTGCACCCGGGCGTCATGGTGATGCAGGAGAACGATCTGCGGCCCTTCGGTCTGCAGCGGCCCGAGAAAGGCCATTTCCCGAAAATCCCGAATCCACAGGTCCTTCTGTCCGTGGATGCGTTGAAGACGGCGGGCAAAGGCCACTCGCTCCACCACCTTCTCCAGCATTCCGGGCGGGCGTCGATCCTCAATCGCGAACAGCTCGACTTCATGACGGCGGCACAGGCAGTCGTAGAGACGCCTGCGATAGGCCAATCCACCTCCAATGCCGGAGGGGGAAAGCAGATCATGCCTTGTGATGAAGCCGATTCGCATCGGGAGCCGACTATCCGCTTGGCGACGGTGGACTGTCAAGCCCCGCCGGTGGTTTTGGATTTTCAATTGGGATGGCACGCGCTAGACTGGCGCGCGAACCATCATGATCATGGGCACTGGATCCCGTGTCCCCGGCCAACAGGAGGGCCTTCGTGTCGATCAAGTTCACTCTCGCCGCCTGGATCTGCGGATGGATCGTCCTGTCCGTGATGCTACCGTCTCTGGCCCACGCGCAGTACAACACCCAACTCGATCCGGAGGCCCCGGATGAGGAGTATTTCACAGCCGCGGAAACCCTCGATATCCTGGTGCTCAATGGCATCGACGAACGGATCGGCGCGCAGTACCTGGAACGTTTCGAGAAGGGACGCACCTTCAGTGAGGCTGAAGTGGACGTGATGGTGCGCGTGATGGCTCCCGGTGTTCCGGAGAAGGAGGAACCGGAAAAGGAGACCACGGACGGCGATCCTCGAGAAGCCGTCCTCCTGTTTCCGGAAATCATCTACCCCACCGATCTTGCCAAGCGGATCATCAAGCCCTTCGGCTACGACTTCTTCCGCAAACTGCCGCTCCCCGGGTTGCCGGTCGAGGACATCACGGTGGGTCCCGAGTACGTCGTGGGGATCGGAGATGAGATCCTGATCACCTTGTGGGGCGATGTCGATCGACGCTACACGCGGGTCATTGACCGGCAGGGGCGCCTGGTCCTGCCCGACATTGGCGTCATCACGGCCGCCGGCAAGAATCTCGGCGAGCTACGCCAGGAACTCGAGGGCGCCTTCGGCCAGATCTACCGGGGATCCCGGATGACCGTCTCGCTGGGGGACGTGCGCACGATCCAGGTCTATGTCTCGGGTGATGTCCACCGTCCGGGCGCTTACCGCATGAGTGCGCTTTCGACCGTGCTTACCGCCCTCTATCACGCCGGCGGGCCCACCGTTTCCGGTTCGCTGCGTAGCATCCACGTGTCCCGTCGCGGACGCGAGATGCAGGAGATCGATCTCTACTCCTTCCTGCTTTCCGGAGACCGGGACGTGGACATCCCCCTGCAGAGCGGCGATGTCGTGCATGTCAACTCCCTGGGCCCCACCGTCCAGGTCACGGGGGAGGTGCGACGGCAGGCGATCTATGAGATTCAGAGCGGTGAAACCGTGCGGGACCTGATCCACCTCGCCGGCGGACTCACCGAACTCGCGCTCGATCACAAGATCTCGGTCGACCGCGTCACCGAGACCCGCGGCGATCAAGTCTATCGCATCAACTGGAAAGATCCGGCCCAGGACCTCACCCTGCGGGGAGGTGACGAGGTCACCATCTACTCGGTCTATCAGGCCCATCCGAAGGAGTTCGTGGAGATCTACGGCCGGGTCCACGAACCGGGCGTCTACCGCCTGGTCCCCGGCATGCTCGTATCGGATCTTCTGTTCCGGGCCGGAGGGTTGCAGGAGGGCGCCTACCGGGACCGGGCCGAAGTCAGCCGCCTGATCGAGGGCGTGGGCGACTCCCTCACCCGTACCGAATTGCATACGATCCCCCTGCAGGCAATCCTGGTTGACCCCGACCATCCCGACAACCTGCTCCTCCAGAAGGGCGACAAGCTCTTCGTGCGCACGATGCCCGGTTGGCAGCCCTCGCCGGTCGTCTCGGTCGAGGGCGAGGTGCGCTTCCCCGGCAAGTATGGGCTCAAGGGGCTGTCCGAGCGCATCGGCACCCTGATGGGCCGGGCCGGCGGCCCCACCGAGGACGCCTTCCTCAAGGGTGCCCAGCTCCACCGCCTAAACGAGGGTCGCATCATCATCGACTTCAGCAAGGCGCTCAAGACGCCCACCAGCCCCGACAACATCGAGATCGCCCACGGGGATTCGATTCATGTGCCTCGTCTGCCCGAGACGATCCGGGTCTCGGGGGCGGTCGCCAATCCCGGACAGCTCCTCTATGTGCCGGGCAAGAAATCCAGCTACTACGTCGCGAACACGGGGGGCTACACCGAGAACGCCAATCGGGGGGGGGTCAAGATCCAGCGGGTCACCGGCGAGGTGATCTCCGCCAAGCGCCGGCTCTGGCCCGATCCGCAGGTCCAGCGCGGGGACCAGATCGTCGTGCTTGCTCAGGAAGAGAAGCGCCCGGTCGACTGGGGCCGGCGCCTGCGTGATGCAACGACGATCGTGGCCAGCCTGGCGACGACCGTCTACATCATCTCCAATATCGACAACTAGACGCGGCACGACGCAGAGCAAGGCCGCCCCGCGGTGCACCTGCGGCGGTGGCGCCCAGGGCATGCATGACCAAGCTGACAACCCAAGCCGGCAGGGTGTCCCTCGGCCGCGGCGTCGCGGCGATGGCCGGGCTGGCCACGGCCATGATCCTGTCGCGGATGCTGGATGAGCACGCCTACGGCACCTACCGGCAAGTCTGGCTGGTCTTCTTCACCCTGGCCCCGATCCTGGAGCTGGGCATCCCTCCCAGCGTCTCCTTTTTCCTTCCACAGCTGACCCGGCCCGACCTGAAACCGTACCTGGTGCAACACAGCACGCTGCTCCTGCTCTCGGGCGCCGTCATGGGGCTCGGGTGCATCGGTCTGGGCGATGAGGTGGGAGCCCTTTTCGGAAACCCGGACCTGGGCCGGCAACTGCGGCTCTTCGCCCTCTTCCCCGCCCTGACCCTTCCATTCCATATGACCGAGAACACCTTGGTCGCGCTGGGCCATGGCGGCAAGGCCGGCTGGGTGTCGGCCGGCAGCGCCCTGCTGCAGATGGGCGTCATCCTGGGAGCGCTTCAGTGGGGCGGTTCGCTGGAGAGCCTGTTCTGGGCGCTGTCGATCTGGGCGTTGGTGCGCTGGATCGCGTCCGCCGCATCGCTCTACACCCTGACCCGCCGGCTCCCCTTCCGATGGAACCTGGCCATGCTGCGATCGCAGGTCTTCTTCGCCATGCCGATGGCCGTGGCCACGATGGCCGGCGTGGTGGGACGTCATCTCGACAAGGTGGTGATCTCATCCTTCTTCACACCCGAGCAATACGCCATCTATGCCAATGGATCCTATGACATCCCGCTGATCAACATCCTCACGATGTCGGTCACGGCGGTTCTGGTGCCGTCGATCGTGCGGGCCCGCATGGGCGAGAACCGGGCGGAGGTCAAGCGCCTGTGGCACGGCAGCGCCCGGCGCCTGGCCTGGGCGCTCTTTCCGGCCAGCGTGCTGCTCTTCCTGCTCGCCGAGCCGTTCATGATTCTGCTCTTCTCGTCCAAGTACGCCGCCAGCGCGGGACCGTTCCGGGTTCTGGTGCTGATCCTGCCGATCCGTATCGCCATGCACAGCGCCTTCCTGCGCGCCCTGGGCTCGACCCAACCGATCCTGCGCGCCTCGCTGCTGGCGCTCGCATCCAGCCTGATCCTGGCGTTGATTCTTGTTCGGGTCCCGGCACTGGGTCTGCTGGGTCCGGCGATTGCCGCGGTGGTGGGCTCGTATCTGGCGGTCGTCTACACCATCCATGTCGTGGTCCGGATCCTGGGCTGGCGCTGGCGGGATTACTTCCCCTGGCGCGCGTTGGGCGCCATGATGCTCGTGGCTCTCGCGGCGGCTCTCCCGGCTCTGGCAAGCGCCGGCTGGATGTCGAGCCATTCGGTCTGGCTGCGCCTCCTGGTCCCTGGCACGACCTACGGCGCCGCCTATCTTCTCCTGGGTTGGCTCACCGGCGCCGCTCATCCGCGCGAATGGCTCCAGGCCCTCAACGATCTGCTCCGCAGACGCTAGCACCCCGGCCGGTGCTCCCCCCAGGCGACGCTCCCCCCAGGCGACGCTTCCCCCAGGCGACGCTTCCCCCGGGCGACGCTAGCACCCCGGGCGACGCTAGCACCCCGGCCGGTGCTCCCCCCGGGCGGCGCTTGCCCCGGGCGACGCTAGCACCCCAGGCGGCGCTTCCCCCGGGCGTTCGGGCGGCAGGGCTAGTGCGAGTAGGACGTCAGCAGCTTCCCAATGCGCTCAATCCGCGGCGCTTGCAGCTTCCCCCACTCCCCGCTGAAGAACGCCTTCCAATCCCAGTGCCAGGAGAAGTAGAGAATGTCCGCCTTGGCAATCACCAGCGGCAAGGCCACCGGGCCGAACATGCGGCTGTCCCGGCTGTTGTCGCGATTGTCGCCCATGCACCAGATCGTCCCGGGCGGAACCAGATAGGGGCCGAAGTTGTCATGGGGAACCACACGCACGTGCTTGGTATACGGCTCGTCAAGCGCGTCTCCGTCCACGAAGAGCTGCTCGTTGCGCATCTCCACGCGCTGGCCGCCGATGGCCACGCAGCGCTTGATCAACGTCTCGCCGGTTTCAGGACTCTTGAAGATGACGACATCTCCGGGCTTGGGATCCCGGAAGCCCGGCATCCGCTTGCCTTCCATCAGGGGGATCCGAGCGCCATAGGTGATCTTGTCGGCGAAGAGGAAATCACCCACCAGAAGCGTATCTTCCATCGATCCCGATGGGATGCGATAGCCTTGGACAACGAACGTCACCAAAGGAAGGAAAATGATCAGGACCGTCACGATCGTCCGCAGCCAATCGACTCCCTCGTCGACCCACTCCTGCTTGCTCTGCGGGATCTGAAACACGGAGCGGGCCGCCTGTGGCGAACCGCTGTCCTTCTTTGCCATGAAATTGCCTCCGCCCTCATCCTACGCGCGGCGGGCCTTCCGGTTCCGCCGGGCCGGACACGAAATGGGCCCCGGAGGTCCCGCGGGGCCCTGCAAGCACACCTGACCGGCTAGGGGATGGGGCTCAATCATCCGGGTCAGAATCGGCCGACCTGTCCAGCTTCTCCCTGAAGCCGATCCGATAGTAAGGGTTAACGACGCTGCTGGCTACATTCTTCAGATGGGCGCTGACACGTTTCAGGTAGCGCAGGTACAGGGCGGCGGTCACCGCCGCGCCGGAGTCGTCCTTGAGCGCCCGTCCGGTGATCAGTTCGTGCAGGCACTCATCGACCCGATCGACGATCGACTGGTGATCGCCCAGGATCCGGCGGGCGACATCACTGTCCGAGGTCGAGATACAACCCGGCAAGGCGGCAAACATCTCGCGCACCGTGGACTCCGCAGCCGCGATCTCGCTCTCGATGTCGCCCATCCGGAACGCCTGGGGATGGGCGGAGGCCAGCTCCAGAATGTTCTTGGTATAGTCGCCGATCCGCTCGATGTCGATCACGATGGCGGTCAGAACCAGGGCGGTGTTGATGTCCGGGTTGTTCGACACGGCCAGGTGCGAGACGATGTTGCGGCGCACCCGGCGCTCGAACTTGTTGATCGCCCGGTCCCGATCGTAGATATCCGTCTTGAGCACCCCCTCTCGGTGCAGGGAGGCCACTGCATCAAGGAACATGGCCTCGCATTGCCTGAGCATCTCCAGGCACGCGTCGAAGGACTCCTGGCACAGGGAGTCGCGTCTCCATAACGACAGGAATTGCTTCAGCATGGGTCACCTTTCCGAGGTGTGTCTCAGCGCCAGATAGAGAATGGGAACGGCGTAGATCACGACATAGGCGATGACGACCGACATCGTGTTGCGGCGCGAACGCCCGGCCAGCCGGCCCAAGCGATTGGCCAGCCCGATGGGGATGTCCCGCAATGGATAGAACACGGCAATCCCGAACAGATTGAAGATCATGTGGGCGAAGGCCACGGTGATCGCCGCCGGGCTCCCGGTCG
This sequence comes from uncultured bacterium, assembly GCA_964417675.1. Taxonomy (GTDB): domain Bacteria; phylum Eisenbacteria; class RBG-16-71-46; order CAIMUX01; family WJJG01; genus CAYQJL01. Next base: position 35,331 of record CAYQJL010000018.1, read on the forward strand.
CAAACGAGGCGAGAATCGCCGTGATTGTGGTTCCCAGATTCGCACCCATCGTATAGGCGTAGATCCGCCGCACGGTCAGAACCCCGGTCCCCACCAGAGGAACAATCAGAGAGGTCGTCGCCGAACTGCTCTGCACCAACGTCGTCAGCAGCCATCCGAGCATGAACCCGGCAAGATCATTGCGGAAGAGCACCCGGTCGAAGAAGGCCTCGAAGCGCGTCATCACCAGGTTCCGCATCACCCGCACCATTTGGGTCAAGGCGGTGAAGAGGCCGGCCAGCGCCAGCAAGAGCACCGGAATCCCATAGGGCAGCAGATGAGTGATCCACTTCGTGGCCGGTTTGACAATCCATGTCAGCGGGCTGACCAGCTGGATGCCGCCGACGCCCAGGAAGGCTTCCTCCAGCAGCAGCGCCAAACGCTCGATCGGGTGGTGAAGGCACTCGATCGGGAAGAACACCAGGACGGCCAGGAGATTGAACAGGTCGTGCACGGTGCCGGCCGCAAAGGCCCGCTCGAATTCCCGGCGGCGGGTGACATGCCCCAGCGACACGATCGTGTTGGTGACCGTCGTGCCCACGTTGGCCCCCATCAACATGGGGATGGCCACACGCAGCGGAATCGTCCCGGCCGCCACCAGCCCCACCACCAGGGATGTCGTGAAAGAGGAGCTCTGGACGATGCTGGTCACCAGGATGCCGATCAGCAGCCCGGCCAACGGCGCCGCGGCAGTGTGGAGCAGGGAGGCGGCGAAGTCGCTTCCCATGAGTTTGAATCCGGCACCCATGAGATCGATGCTGACGAAGAACACGTAGAGAGCGGCAAGAAACAGGAGGATCCGCAGGCCGGAGGGCACCGCCGGCCGGCACGCAACCCGCATCGGGCGAGGTGGGGCGATCGGTGCCGCAGCCGCCGGCATGCGCATCGTCCGCCTCGTCGGTGTCTCGCTCGGGCAGGTCGTGGTTTCCAAGAACATCCCCCTCCCGCCGGCCGCGCGGGCCAATCACATCCTCCAGTACCGGCCGCGCGGGCGACGCCTTGCCGGCACCCAGCCCGGTTTGTCAAAATTACGTTAGTATTCTGCGAGGATTCAAGTGCGGGTTTTCACCTGCCGAACAGGGGGAAAAGTGGGTTGCCAGATGGCCCCCAGTAGGGGATAATCTCCTGCTAGCTTGATCCTGTCCCGCCTGCAGGCCTGTTCTGCGGGTCTGGACGGGGCTGATCGAGGCGGTAACAGGAGGTCGGATGGCAAAAAAGCCAAGAAGAGGCGGACAGGGCGGCTCCGGCGGACAGGGCGGCGGCAGCAATCGCAGGGCCCCGGCGGGCCCCCCGGTTCGCAAGCCGCGCGACGACGCAATCGAAGTCGAGGGCATCGTCAAGGTGGCGCTGCCCAATACGATGTTTCGGGTTGAACTCGAAGACGGGCGTCTGATTCTCGCCCACATCGGCGGCAAGATGCGCAAGCATTTCATCCGCATTCTTCCCGGCGACAAGGTAATCGTGGAACTCTCGATTTACGATCTCGATCGAGGCAGAATCGTCTACCGCTACAAGTAGCCGTCCGTTGCGCGTTCGAGGTCTTCCCCCTACTTCCCGAGATTCCGCATCGATCAGATAGGAGTCGACTTGCGTCTGGTCGGGAAGGTCCCGAGGAATGGACAGCTGTTTCGCAACAAACCCAGGATCAGTCATCTGATCACAGGAGGCACACGGTGAACTCGCTGGAGAGCAATCTCCCGGGACAGGATCCCGAGGTTGGGCGGCAGAGCCCTGCTCCAAAGGAGCAGGATCATCCCGAAACCCCCGACACACAGGCAGCCGACCCACAGCCGGTCAGTGCCGGGCCGGAGGCAACACCTGCGGCGGAGATCGGCGCTGCCGTTGACGGCGCCGACAGCGAAACCTCCCCGGCAAACCAGCCGGCCTACGAGGTGGGCCAGCGGGTATGGGGCCAGGTGCTGCGCATGACCGACAGCCAGGCGGTCGTCGCCTTGGGCGAGCGGGGCCTCGAGGAGGGCAACCTCGACCTGATCCACCTGCGCGACAAGTTCGGCAATCTCAGCCTCAACGAAGGGGATGAGGTGCAGGCCTACGTCACCGCGGTCAGTCCCGCCATCACGCTGGCGCCCTCGATGCTGCCTCCCACGGCCGAGGTCTATGCGAAGCTCAAGGCTTCCAAGGAGGCCGATGAGGTCGTCATGGCCCGGGTCGTGGGCCTGAACCGCGGAGGCATGGAACTCGACCTCGAGGGCCAGCGTGGCTTCTGCCCCTACTCGCATATTGAGATCGGCCGCTGTGAGAACCCGGAAATCTATCTCAATCATATCCTGGACTTCAAGATCACCGAACTGGACGAGGACAAGAAGCGGGTCGTTCTATCGCGGCGTGTGATCCTGGAGGCCGAGCGTCAGGAGAAGCTGCACGAGCTGGTCGCTCAGATCAAGGAAGGCGCCGAATTCGAAGGCGTCGTCACGCGGCTCCAACCGTTTGGTTCCTTTGTCGATATCGGCGGTGTCGAGGGGCTGGTGCATGTATCCGAGATGAGTTTCGACCGCATCGGCCACCCCCAGGAAGTTGTTCGCCGGGGGGAGAAGGTGCGGGTCAAGGTGTTGGGAATCACGCGCGGCAAAGACGGCAAGGATCGTATCCGCCTGTCGATGAAAGCGCTGATGCAGGATCCGTGGCTGATCGTCGACGAGGTCTTCAAGCACAACGATATCGTGACCGGTATGGTCACCCGTCTGACCGACTTCGGCGCCTTCATCAAGCTGCACCCGGGCGTCGAGGGCTTGCTGCACATCTCCGAGTACAAACCGCGGGATGTCGGCGCGAACGAGACGCCCAGCGAGCCGGCCACGGCCGCTGCCGACAAGACCGCCGACGAAGCAACGCGTCCGGCTGACGGCCTGCCGGTTGCCGGCCGCGAGATCACCGTCCGGATCGCTCGTATCGATCGCGATCGTCGGCGGATCTCGCTCTCACTCCAGAATGAAGACCGTGAGGAAGGCAAGAAGCAGCATGACGCCTCAGTGGGAGAAGTTCACACGGGGGTGGTGCGCACGATCAAGCCGTACGGAGTCTTCGTGGACCTTCCGACCGTTGGCCCCTGGGTAAGCGGGTTGCTGCCGGCCGCGGAAACCGGTCTCGAACGAGGCGTCAACCTTGCCAAGAAGTTCACCACAGGCCAGGAGGTCAAGGTCGAGATCATCGAAATCGACGATCGCGGCCGCCTGCGCCTGAGCCAGCGGAGTCTGTTGGATCCTTCGGAAGGCGGACTGGGCGCGGCCGGGAGCCGTGATGCAATGCCCACCGCGCCCCCCGGCGGTTTCAATGTCTTCGCCGAGGCCATGAAACGCGCCCAGCAACGGCAGCGGGGCGACGCCTAGGCCGGGCTCCTCCTCCACGCCGTCCGGCCGTCCGAACGGCCCATGCGCGGCCGGCTGGCTGGCCGTCCAGATGGCCCGTGTGCGCGTGGCCATTGGCCGTCCATATGGCCCATGTGCGACCGGCTGGCCGGCGGAACGGCCCATCTGCGACCGACTGGCCGGCCGAATGGCTCGTGGGCCTTCCTTCGGTGCCGCCAGTGGCAGGACATGCCGCCCCCTACACTCGAGAACACCCATCCGGCATTGCCCTGGATCGACGGATCGACTAGTCTGCTGCCCATGCGCCTGTTTCGCGAAGGCCACGGCGGTGACACCAGATCCCGCCGCGACGGATCTCACCCAAGAAAGCCGAAAGGGAGAAACGGAATGAGGTCAGCTCTTCGGCCGTCCGTCGGTCGCGCTCCCCTCCCCGTCCCACCCCACACTCGCCGGCCGCATCTGCTGTCGCCCATGCTGGGCCTCGTCATGCTGGTCCTGCCGGGTGTGTGGCTGGGCCCGGCCGTGGCCCAGGACGCCGGTACGATGGACAGCGCTCCCGTTACCCCACCGGGCGACGTCGTCGCTCTGGATACCCCGAGCGATCGGGGACAGAGCATCACCGTGAGGTGGACCTGTCCAGCGGTGGACATTGGCCCCGGCGGCCCGGTCCTGGGGTATCGAATCGATCGAGCCACGACCCCACAGGGCCCCTTCGAGATGGTCGGGCAGGCCTCGCCGCTCGCGGGGCGCTATGACGATGTCGGCGCGCAAGACAGTGTCGAGTACTGGTACCAGGTGACGACGCTGGCTCTCGCGGGTGAGGCCTCATCCCCCCCGGTGGGGCCGGTGGTCGCGAAGCCGCAGTGGATCAACACGCGCCAGTGGAATGTCTTCCTGATCCTGGTCTTGCTCCTGGGTTTCAACATCTACTACATCGAGCACATCCGGGCCGGCGGCACCCCGTTCATCCGCAAGATCGCGGGGCTGGAGGCGGTCGCCGAGGCGGTCGGACGGGCCACGGAAATGGGCCGACCCATTCTCTTCGTGCCCGGCATTCAGGATATGAACGATATCCAGACCGTCGCCGGAGTGACGATTCTGGGGCACATCGCCCGCACCGTGGCCGAATACGACTCGCGGCTGGTCGTTCCGACCAGTCGCGCACTGGTCATGACCACCGCGCGCGAGACGGTCAAGGAGGCCTATCTCTCCGTCGGCCGGCCGGACTCCTACGACGAGAACTCGATCTACTACGTAACCGATGAGCAGTTCGGCTATGTAGCCGGGGTCAACGGCTACATGGTCCGGGAAAAACCGGCCACCTGCTTCTACATGGGCGCCTTCTTCGCGGAAAGCCTGATTCTCTCGGAAACCGGCAACTCGATCGGTGCGATCCAGGTGGCCGGGACCGCCATGCCCGCACAGCTGCCCTTCTTCGTGGCGTCCTGTGATTACACCTTGATCGGCGAGGAGCTCTTCGCCGCCAGCGCCTACCTGTCGGGGGAGCCCAAGCAACTCGGCAGCATCAAGGGACAGGATGTCGGCAAGTTGATCGGCATGATCTCGATCGTGGCGGGCGTCATCATCCTGACCTTGGCGGCCGTCACCGGTGTGGAGTTCATTCAAACCCTCGGGGACTGGGTACGCGCGTTCTGGTCCACCTCTTTGGCGTAAGGAGCATCGATCATGAGGCGAACGGTTCCACTATTGATCACCGCCATCGTAGGCGGTGTGCTCGTGATCGCATATTTCATCCCGCATCCGCCCTTCGACGGCCTGCGGGAGGATTTCAGCATCTTCTTCGACATCATCGCCGCGGTCGCCTTCATCCTCGGGGGCGGCAACCTGATCAAGATGCACGGCAACCGCATCAGCCGCCGGGAGAAGGGGTTCTTCTACAGCCTCGTCACGGTGGCCAGCTTCGTCATCGTCCTACTCATCGGGCTCCTGAAACTCGGCAATCCGGGAGGGTTCGGCAGCGGCACCTCGGTGGTCACCGAGGGCTCGGCCTTCCACTACGCCTACCAGTATGTCTTCCGGCCCTGCGCCGCAACGATGTTCGCGCTCCTGGCCTTCTATGTCGCCTCGGCCTCGTTCCGGGCCTTTCGGGCGAAGAACGCCGAGGCCACGATCCTCCTGCTGGTGGCCTTCACGATTCTCCTGGGACGCACCTTCGTAGGCGCGCTGGCGACGAGCTGGCTGCCGGACTCGTTGTACTTCCTCAAGATCCCCTATCTGGCCGACAAGATCATGGTCGTCCTGAACTTCGCCGGCAATCGCGCCATCATGATCGGCATCGCGCTGGGAATCATCTCGACATCGCTGAAGGTCATCATCGGCATCGACCGGTCATACCTGGGCTCGGACTAGGGAGCAACCAAGGTGGCTCGGACTAAGGAGGAACCAAGGTGAGCAACGGGAACCTGGTCGAGAAGATCAACGAACTCGACAAACGCTGGGTTTTCCTCGCCATCGGCCTGGCCGTGGTGATCTCAACGGCCTTCGGCCTGACCTTCCCGGAGATTCCCACCCCCATGGTCAAGGCCATCTTCGACAAGGTCGAAAGCCTCCCGCGGGGATCGCGGGTGTTGCTGCCGTTCGACTACGATCCGGGGAGTGAGCCGGAGCTGCAACCGATGGCCGAGGCGTTCGTGCGCCATTGCGCCGAGCGCGGACTGAAGATGTACTTCATCGCCCTCTGGCCGCTGGGCCAACAGATGGTCGAGGGGGTCACCAATCGTTTGATCCAGATCGAGTATCCCGATCTGGAGTATGGACAGGATTACATGGACTTCGGCTACAAGAGCGGGAACGAGGGCGTCATCGCCGTCATCCTGACCGATCTGCGCAAGCTCTATACGACCGATGCCCACGGCACTTCGATCGGCCGGGTCCCGATGATGCAAGGCATCACGAGCATCCGTGGATTCGACCTGATCCTGAATGTCAGCGCCGGATACCCCGGCATGAAGGAGTGGATCCAGTACGCCGGCACGCCCGGAAACATTCCGGTCGCCGGGGGCTGTACGGCCGTCCAGGCGCCGCTGATGTATCCCTACTATCCGGATCAGATGGTCGGGCTCATGGGCGGCATCAAGGCCGGCGCCGAATACGAGCAGCTCCTGATCGAGAAGTATCCGGAGTTTGCCGAAGACAAGCGTCGCTACACGACCGCCCTGATACGGATGGGCCCGCAGACGGTCACACATCTGGCGATCATCTTCTTCATCATCGTAGGCAACGTCACCTACCAGATCCTGCGCCGCAGACAAAATCTGCAGGGTCTGAAGTAGAGGTCGCAAATCCGAGAGGCATGGGGGCACAGAGGTCTGGCCACGAGTGCCCGAGTGGAGAGCGGAGGGCCCATCGCCGCTGCGCGGGCCGGGATGATAGGACGAGGAGCCTGACATGAAGCGGATCATTTGGCTGGGGATTCTGGGCGTCACGACCCTGATCCTGATCGTGCGGACCATCGGCGGCGACATGCCCAATCCGTTCGGGTCGGCCGATGGGTTTGGGATCTGGCTGGCCGCCTGCTTGACGCTGGCGATCCTGAGTTTCCTCTACAATGACAATCCTCTCTACAAGTTCGCCGAACATCTCTTCGTGGGGGTCTCGGCGGCCTACTGGATGGTGATGGGTTTCTGGTCCACCCTGGTGCCCAACCTGTTCGGCAAGCTGGCGCCGGAGACGACCGCCAAGATCTTCCTTCCCGGCATCGCCGGAACCGAGCGGGATCCACTCTGGTTCATGTATTTCATTCCCCTGATCTTCGGAGTCCTCTTACTGTTGAGGCTCTCGCCCAAGGGCGGCCACCTGTCGCGGTGGGCCTTGGCCTTCATTCTGGGAACGACGGCCGGATTGCGCCTGATCGCATTCCTGACCGCGGACTTCATGGGGCAGATTGGCTCGACCCTGAAGTCGGTCGCCGGTCTGACACCCGCGCTCCTGCCCGGCGGCCAGCCGACCTTCAGCTTCGAGGCGATGTTCTGGGATTTCATCGCGGTCATCGCAATCATGGCGGCGCTCTGCTACTTCTATTTCTCGAAGGCGCACACCGGGCTGTTCGGCAGGTTCTCCCGCCTCGGCATCTGGGTCTTGATGGTCACCTTCGGGGCCGGTTTTGGCTACACGGTCATGGGGCGTATCGCGCTGCTCGTGGGCCGGGTCGAGTTCCTGTTGGTGGAGTGGCTGCAGGTACTGTGACGCCAGAAGAGAGATCCTGACCCAGCAACAGGGGAATCTTGGCCCTGCTGCTGATATGGCCCGGAGTGTGAGGGCCAGCAGCCGGCAAGCGCCGCGGGAAGGCCCTGCCGGGCAGGTCAGTCGTTGCGGGAAGGCCCTCCCGGGAAGGTCAGTCGTTGCGGGAAGGCCCTCCCGGGGAGGTCAGTCGTTGCGGGAGGGCCCCCGGCCGCGAGGTTTGGCATCGCTGTCCGGATCGGCCATCTCGTCGACCTCAATGTCGACCCGGCAATTCTCCAGGAGAACGCCCTCGAGCGCGAGCCGCTCGGTCGCGCCGTCTGCATCCAATGCAAAAGACAGCCCCAGCGAGGGGAAGGACAGCCGCGCCGGAACCTGCCCAGTCCGTAGAGAATGCTCCACGACGGCCCGGTATCCACCCCTATCCCCGGCGCGGTAGAAGCACACCTCGTACTGACCGTCATCGCTGCGGCAGACCGCCAGGGGCGCCTCCGCCTGCCGCACGGGCTCCTTGGCCGCCAGGACGGGGCGGGCATCCTCCGCGGGACCGAACTCGAGTGGAATGATGCGCCGGAGCGGACCGCGCCCCACAGTAGCACGCAGTTTGTCGCTGATCCCCTCGAGGACTTCCTCAACCAGCGCGTTGTCACCGTTGACGATCGCGTTGGGCGGGTCCTCTCCAGCACAGGGGATGACGGCGGCCGGCCGATGGGCCTTGACCGCTTCCGCGAATATCTCGCGGCATCGGTCACAGGCGGCAAGGTGATCGCTCAGCGACCTGCCTAGCGCGCGACTGCAGGTTCCGGCGATCAGCATCGCGATCTGCATATTTGACAAGCAGTTACTCATACATTCACCACAGAGACGATTGCCAGCTCGCCGATCCTCCCATCTTCTCTACGAGATCCGGCCCGCCTCTCTTCTGCCGATCGACAGGCCGCTCGCACAAAGGAAGGCTCACCCGAGCCACTGCCTCGCCTCCTCCCGCCGGTTTCTCTCCCGCCAGTCTCCGCTGGCCGGTCTCTCTACCGCTAGTCTCCGCCCGCGCGGATCCGGCCCCCAGACTTCCTACTCCCCAACATCAAGGCAGGCCTGGCCCCGTAAGAACGTCCGGGCCCGGGCCAGACATGTGGCGACCGATCCGAGCGGCATGCCCAGGGACATCGCAATCTCGGCATCCTTGAGGCCGGCCACATGCAGAAGCATGCAGACGCGGTCCTTGGGCCTCGGGATCTGCTCGATTCCGGCGGCCAGGCGCTCGACCTTCAGTCCATCATCGGCGCGCAACCGGCTGGGCGGCTCCGCTATGGAAACCAGATCCACTTCCTGCGCGCGGCGGCGGTTCGAGGCGCTCTTGAGCCAATCCAACCAGTGGCGCACCGCGACGGTCTTCAGGAAGGTCTTCAGGGGGGCCCGGCTGGGCTCATACTGGCGCAAGACCCTGAACTCATCCCGGAGGAGCTTCTCCATATAACTCTGGAGAAGATCCTTGAGATCCTCTTCATTCGGAACCCGGCTGCGATACACGGGAAGAACGATCCGCAGCGCCGCCCGCGCAAACGCATCGGCTTGCTCCGGCCGGCCGGCCAGGATGCCTCTCCACAGGCGCAGCCACTCCCGGTCGTCAATCGCCATCGTTTCCCCGATCCCCGAACTCCGCATCCATGATGATGGTGTCTCTACTGTAGAGGGATGCGCGGATATCCTCCTCGAACCGCTCCATCGCATCCGCTGGTAGCGAACCACTCTGCCGCAGCGCCCGCACCCGGTGGCGAAAACTCTGGGCGAAGGTCACGTCAAGGACGGCGGCGGGGAGTCCCAGGGTGAGAATGATCGAGCATCCGGCCGCATTCATGGCCGCCACGGTCTGAATCAATACCCGGTCGTTGCTGTCCGGCCCCGCGGACAGCTCGAAGAGTCCCAGCTGCTCGAAGGGGTTGTCGGGAACCTCCTCCATCCATGGGCGCAGCGGAAGGACGATGTGGCGGTAGCAGGGTTGCGCGCCGGGATCGAAAGAAAGCTCCTCGGTGCCATAGCGCGATGGTGGTTGCAGCTCGGCAGCCCCGTGAACGGTGTAGAAGTCCTCCACCTTGAGCACCAGCAGGCTCATCCCGCGGGTGGGGCCATGAAACCCCAGGGCGATGATCTCGCTACGGCCGTCGCCGTCCAGATCCCTGGCCGCCAGGTGCTCCAGATGGCCCGGATGTTCCAGCGACCGCTCGTGGTTGAAATCCTCGTCCAGGATCTGCAGCGCACAGCGCGCGGTCGGATTGAAAGTGATCGAGATCACGAGCTCCTGGTTGCCGTCCCCGTCCACATCCGCCACGAGACCTCGCTTCACGTTGTACAGATTGGCGGAGGTCTCGCGCACCGGAGCGTTCGGCAGCCAGGTCGAGACCGGCTGATACTTCGCCACCACTTGCCGGGTGGGAATGTGCAGGAGCATGACCCGCCCGTCTTTCCCATCCTCGAAGTCTATGCTCTCGCCGAGCACCAGATAGGGACCCGGCCCCTTGAATCGCCCCACCTCCGGCACCAGCAAGGCAAATGCATATCGGCGCCCCTTCTCCGGCGTGAAATGCAGGTCCGCCATGCGCGGCACCCGCAACTGAAATCCGGCGCTGATGTGGCCGGGTGTGCTCACCTGCGCCAACTCCGGCGGCGGCCGCCAGAGGGGAAACCAGTACACTCCGATCTCATCGAGAAGACGCGGCGAGAGAAGCACCAGCCCCAATAGCATGATCGCCAGTATGCCGGCCGCGGCGAACCTCTGCAGCCGGGGCCGGCGGCAGGCCGCCAGGATCGCCGCCGGCACCTCGAGCGGGCACAGCAGCTGCGGGCGTTGAAACAGCTCGCGCAGGGTACCGACCGTGTGGATCTCGCCCTCCCAGGCGATCTCGGCGGCAACCCGGCAGGCAAGATCCCCCTGGGTACGCGCCACGACAATGCCCGATAGGCCGGCCGCGCGCGCAACCTGAACCTTGGCCCGCAGCGAATCCGCGTCAACGTCCTGGACCTCCCCACTCGGGGAGAGCAGACCGGTCCAGGCCAGATCCGGCCGTGGCATCAGGCCGCGGCTGCGGCGCAGCAATCCGATCATGACGCCGCACATCGCGCTGCCCAACGCCAGCGAGACCGAACTGCCGGCCACCGGCATCTCCTTCTCGGGAAGGGAGAGCTCGAAGCCCAGGCGGTCGAGATCGATGCGGCCGAGCGCACGCCGGGACAACCCTTCGAGCGAACCGCCCGCGGCCGCGCACCGGCAGAGATCGTAGAGCGTATGACGCGCGATCATGCGGACATCGGCGGCCACATCTCCCAGGAGCCGGAGCCGATTGGAGCCACCCCCCAGGTTGGCATTGTTCCACACGACACGGGCATCCTGCGGTCCGAGCGCCCGCGCGGCCACTGTCACGGTGGTCAGGACGCCCAGATGGGGGACATCCGTCTCATGGGCGCCGGGCGGGAGCTCACAGACGAGCGGCACGGGCACCTGGATCAGAAAGGCACCATCGGCTCGCATCCCGGCCGGGGGCGCCGCGGAGGATGGCACAAGCCGCGCAAGGAGCGCAGCGACCTCCCCTTCCTCGATCTGCGCGTTTTCCCGGAGAAGGCCCAGGGCCTGCCGGAAAACGGCTGGCTCGGCCGAGTCCAAGGAGCAAGCCTGCGGTTCGCGCAGGGCGGCGACCAGGATCGCACCGGCCTCCTCCCAATAGGATGCGTACTCCCCGGCCGGGTTGGGAAGCGAGAGCAGGAAATTCGCGGCCGCCAGGGCCCGGGCCCGGGGCAGGCTGCACATCTGACAGAATGTGAGCAGGCGCTCGTAGGCGGCATCCACCTGATCGAAGCGATCCATCACGCTCCCAGCGCATCCGGAATCCACGGCCGCTACCGGCAGGGAACCATCACGGCATGGGTTGCATTCCACCGGGTCCTTCGGAACCTCACAGCTTCACGCACAACGATATCTTCCACGTCCCACGAGAAAGGCTACGATGTACACTTGCCGCAGGCAAGCCGGGAATCGCTTGAAGATGCGACTCATGGGTTGATCGGCCGCTTGGGTATCGCCGCCAGAAACTGAATCAGCTCCTCCACGCGCCGGCTCCATCCGGCCTGCCGGGCCAGCGCCAGCCGCTGTTGCACCTTGTTCTCCGACGGCGCCTCCGCCAGGCACGCGCGGATGGCGACTTCCAGCTCGTCCTGCGTGGCATACAGGTAGATGCAGTCCCGGTACGCCTTGAGCACACGACGGAAGGATGCCGCGATGGGCCGGCCGGTCGCGAGGTACTCGTATAGATTCAACCCCCGGACCGCCTCCAGGTGCGGCTCACGCCGGAGAGGCAAGATGAGGGCATCCGACGCGCCGACGATTTCGGCGGCCCGTTCCGGGCGCAGTGCCCCCAGGGGACGGATGCGCTCCGCGGGCAACCGCTGCAGGAGGGGAAGGCCGTCGGGACGAACCTGCCCGACGAAGACAAAGAGCGGTTCAGGAACCGCCGCCATCATCGAGAGCAGATCTTCGTAAGAAATGCGGGCGTCCACATGCCCAAGGAAGGTGACCATCGGACGCTCGGCGGGAATCTCCAACTCGCGCCGCAGGGCCTCGGCCCGCTCCTTGACGGTCGGATGGAAGAGGTCCAGATCGACCCCATGTTCAATGACCGTCCGGGGGGCATCCGCGGCCAGATAACGGTCCCAGGATTCGATCATGTAGCGATGGTTCGCAATCATCCCGTCAGCACTCGGCAAGGCAACGCTCAGAGCCTCCCGATAGGCCTCGATGGCCGACCGCGAGGTGACCTGGGCCTCGAAATCCTCGCTGCAGTCGATGACCACCGGCACATTCGCCGCATTCTTGATGAACGGCACGAGCGCCGGGTGATCGCAATAGATGATCTCGGCCGCGAACGTCTCGCGCCCGGCACGGGCGCCCTTGCCCTGAACAATCTCCGAGGAAGGGCCGCCGACCAGGCGAACCACTTCCCGGCGGGCCATCTCCCCCCACAGCGCCCAGGCCTCCTTCAGCGTGGCGGCGTGGCGCACCTCGTCCGACTCGGGCAACTCCCTCCGCCGCAGGTTCGTGGGGAGATCCACACCCCCCACGGCCTGCGCGAACGCCCCGTTGGATGGAGTCACCGGTGCGAACTCCGAGGAGCCGGCCGGGGGCGTGTCGGCCGGAGCCATGCCGGCCGGAGGCGTGTCGGCCGGAGCCATGCCGGCCGGAGGCGTGTCGGACGGAGCCATGCCGGCCGGAGGCGTGTCGGCCGGGGGCGTGTCGGCCGGAGCCATGCCGGCCGGGGGCGTGTCGGTTGCGGGTCTGTCGGCCGGAAGGGCGTCCCCCTGGGAAGGCGCTGCGGAGGCGAAGCGATCCGGTTCGTAGGCAGACCGGTAGGCGCTGGTCGGAGCCAGATACAGCACGTCATGTCCCTGGCGGGCCAGTCCGATCGCAAGCTGTTGCGGCCGGTGGCGCAGTCCGGCAAAGGGCGTATCCGTGACCATCAGAACCCGCATCGCGATCCTCCCTGTTTGCGGCGAGCCCACCCCAAACGCGCTCGACCAAGGAAGCGATGATGGGACAACTTCCTGCCCTGGTCCAGGATGTTCTGGCGGCCGGCCCCCTTCGAGACGATCGCACGATCATGGAACAGGTCCGCCGTCGGCGGACGCCCAACGCACCAGGAAGGCAGGCATGCAGCAGGGGGAGGCGCGGCCTGAGCCACCGGGCGGGAACGCGGCCTGAGGCAACGGGCGGGAACGCGGCCTGAGCCACCGGGCGGGAACGTGGCCCAAGGGGACCGGGGGGCGAGATCCGGCCTGTCGCACAGAGGAGCCGACGCGTGTTTGGCAAGCGGGGATCACACCACTAGGGTCGCCCGACTCGTTCCAGAAGCGTCACGCCCCAGAGATGGCTTTCGTGCGGAGCATCCGCGTTCCAGTCACCGAACGAGTGGGAACCGTCGGTCTGGTAGCAGAGCGAGTACTCTCCCGGCTCGAGGATCATCAGCCGCTCGGCGCGCCGGTTCTTCTTGGCGCCCCCCGCATGCCGGGTATCTTCGTACAGCATCTCCCACACCTTCTGGCCAGTGTCGCTGCGCTCCAACCACCCGAAGTCGTGCATCTTGCCGGCCGACCCCTCGCCCAGGGCGATGATCTGAACCGCTGTGGGTTCCTTGACGCTGAATGCCACCCGGCGGCTGGCACTGTCCCCCAGGGGCGCCAGCTGGATCAAGGTGACCGGTCCTTCGCCCGGGCCTAGCCGGCGCACCGATTCCGGAGAGAAGTCCTCTCCCATGCCGCGCAGCGAGATCCCCCATGCGGCCGGATCATAGGGCGCTTCCTTGGACCAGCCATCCGCTGAATGGGCGTAGTCGGACACATAGCACAGGTAGTAGTCGCCCGGGGACAGACGCAGCTGTTCCTGGACCCTCCGATTGCGGGCCTCGCCGCCGGCATAGACGCCGCGCTCATAGCGCATCGACCACAGCGTCTCCAGGCTGACCGCATCCTCGATCCACCCGTAGTCGAGCCCCTCACTCTCGTTGAATGACCACTCGCCCTGCGCACTCACACAGATGTCCATGGGCTGGCGCACCGAGAAGCCAACGCGATGGAACTCGGCATCGCCCACCCGTTCGATCGCCAGGAAGCGATTCTCATCCGGCGGGTCAAGGCGCACGGCAACGGCGGAGGCCGGCAGGGGCTGCACCGGGGTCAAGCTGATCCCCCAGGACTCAGGATCGTAGGGCGGCTGCATGTTCCAACGATCGTAGGCATGCGTTTCGTCGGTCGCATAGCAGACCAGATAGCGGCCGGCCTTCAGGGTAACCTCACTGTCGAAGACACGGTTCTTCTTGGCGCCACCGGCGGGCTCGGTATTGGTCAGGGTCATCTCCCAGATGCGGCCGCACCCGTCGCGGTCTTCGATCCAGGCCCCGTCGGCAAAGGCCTGTTCCCGCGCCCAGTACTCCCCGGTGGCCAGGATCCGAAGGCGGGCATCCTGTTGCAGGACAAGCTCCGCCTGTAGCAACTGGTTGGAGGGAACGCGGCGGAAGGAGAGGATCTCGTTGCTCTCCACCGGGCGGGCGGGCGAGCAGAACGCGGTCGGTGGGAAGGTCGCATCGGCGGCCCGGATCGAAACACGCCACTCCTTGTGGTCTCCATACCGATCCCACGGCACCATGACGCCGCCACGGATATCGACCCGGCCCAGCTCGAAGAGCTTCAGGAACTTGATCTTCTTCTTCAGGGGGAAGGACCCCCCATGAGCACTGAAGTACAGGGCGTAGTTGCCAGCGGGCAGACGCATGCGCCGGCGGGCCTCGACATTGTCACCGCGCAGCGACTCGACTTCCTCAATGGTCATTTCCCAAACGACGCGCCGGGTATCGAGATCGATCAGCCAGGGATAGCTGAAGAGGAAGCCATCCTCCTGCGAGCCGGCGGCCACGGCTTCGATGTCCACCTCGGTGTCGCGATCGAGCGTGAAGGACTCTCGATAGAGACCCTCCCCGGGAATCGACTTGATCGCGGCGATCACCGGTCCCTTGGCCGCGGCGGAGTCGACGCCGCCGGCCAGCATGGCGACCAGGGCGGCCAGGGCCGCCAGGGTGACAATGCCCCCCCGTTTCACCCGTCGATCGGGTACCCGGATGCGTGAAGATCCCACTGTGATCACCTCGCTTCCATTCGAGATTGCGCCCGAAACCGCCGCCGCTCGTCCAACCCGAGGGAATCCTCCTCCCCGCCTGGCCATCCCTACCAGCCCAGTACGCCCCCGTCACCCGCAAGTTGCGTCGCCCCCGCGATGCGTCAGGCCTCCCGAGCCGGCCCGGAGGGTCTCCAGTGCTTCGTACGGGCAACCATCTGGCCTCCCAATTCCTTCCAAGCAAATCAGTTCCCTGCGCCGGCCCCGCTGGCGCCCGGTCAGATCCGCTACATCGACCAACACACCTCGTTCGCAGTGCAGGCACCGCTCGGGTTGTCCCTCCAGCCGCACGGCGCCCACCCGATCGAGCAGCGCCTGCTCCCAGATCAGAGGCGCCTGACCGCCACGATCCTCGATGTGGATCCTGCGCGGCCGGGCCACGACCAACCGCCCGCGGTCGAGGGCAAGCTCTCCCTCGGCCTCGAGGCGATCCCCCTCGGCCAGGCGCAGCCGCTGCTGCTGTCCGCTGCTGAGGCGCAGGAAGATCGGATCGGCGAACCCCTGCCGGCCCGCGAAGGAAGGACACAGCCGCGCCAGGAAGCCGAGCAGACGAAGGCGGCTGCGCCGGCCGTCCTCCTCACGGACCAGGCGTGGACGAACCGCGCTCACCGTGCCGCCCACTTCCAGAATGCGTCCCTGCTGGTCTTCCAGCCACTCGTCGAAGATACGGCATTCCTCCAGGAAGGCGCGGTACTGCTCCTCGCTGACCTGAAGCTCGGGCAGGCGCTGGATCTTCTCCTCCTCGTAGAAGCGGCAATGGTTGCAGTTGTTGCCCACGTGCTTGTAGCCCTTCGGGCAGGCGCCCCCCTTGCCGAGCCGCTGGCACTTCCAGCGAAAGTCCAGGCAGCCCTCCGGGAAGCACTCCTTCTCCCTGAGGACGTGATAGGCGGAAACCAGATGGCCAAACCCGCGATGTGACTCGTGCCGGCAGAGGAAGATGTCTTCCCGCTTGTACGGATTGCGCATCATGGCGTCTGCCCCCCAGGTTCGACTACCCCCTCCCGGTTGCCGGGATCCTCCATTCTAGAACGTTTGGGCCGCGATGCCAGCCCGCGGTTCGGCGCCGGGATCCCGCCCCGTGATCGGCCGCTTTGCTCCGGGGCGCACGCCGGCGTGTTGATTCACGCGCCCGGACGGTGGTCGTGGTGGACGGGGCTCGGCCGCATCCAGTATCCTTCCCTGTTTCCCGCGTCGTTGCCCGGCGTTGCTCTCGATGGGCGGAAGAGAACGCACGCAGCCGGCGGCGATCAGAGTCGAATCGACCGGAAGCAAATGCAGGAGGAGCCATGCCGGACCAGGCTTTCGCCGGCCGAGAGGCCAAGGCGGATCTGAAGGTTGTCATGCACAGGGGAGGCCCGCCGGAGAACGAGATCGTGATCCAGAGTTCAGCCCAACGGCTGTTCGGCGATCGCATTCGTGAGGTCGCCAGACAGACGCTGGCCACGCTGGGCATCACGGACACCCGCGTGGAACTCTTCGATCAAGCGGCCTTCGATTGGGTCATCATGGCGCGATTGGAAACCGCGGCCAAGCGTCTCTATCCCGACCTGAACGGTGAAGCGCTCCCGGAGTGGGGCGGCGATCCCAAGCCCACCGGACGGGACCGCATGCGCCGCTCGCGCCTCTACCTGCCCGGCAACAATCCGGATCTGATGTTCAACGCCGGGCTCTTCGGCCCCGACGGCGTGATTCTCGACCTGGAAGACTCGGTGGCGCCCGCCGAGAAGGATGCCGCCCGGATCCTGGTGCGCAATGCTCTGCGGGCCGTCGACTTCGGCGACGCCGAGCGGATGGTGCGCATCAATCCGGCGCCGGAAGGCATGAAGGATCTGCCGGCGATCATTGCGCAGCGGCCCAACATGATCCTGCTCCCCAAGGCTGAGCAGGCCTCCGACATCTCCGAAACCGTCAATGCGATCAGTCAGATTGCGACGCGCCACAAAATTCAGGATCCGGTCTGGATCATGCCCATCCTGGAGACGGCCAAAGGCGTGTGGAATGCCTACGCCATCGGTACGGCCTCCGACCAGGTCGCCGCCCTGGCGTTTGGCGCCGAGGATTTCACCCGTGATGTACAAGCCGCCCGCACCGTCGAGGGCCGCGAGAGCTTCACGGCCCGCTCAATGGTGGTTCTGGGCGCCCGCGCCGCCGGCCTGCAGCCGATCGACACGGTCTTCTCCGATGTCGAGGATGAGGCCGGGCTGCTCTCATCTGTGAAAGAGGCCATCTCGCTCGGATTCGAGGGCAAGGGCTGCATTCATCCACGCCAGATCGCTGTGATTCACCAGGCCTTCCGGCCGACGGACGAAGACATCCGGCACGCGCTCAACGTCAAGGCCGCCATGGAGGAGGCCGAGCGGACCGGCTCGGGGGTCATCAGCCTGGGTTCGAAGATGGTGGATCCGCCGGTCGTCGCGCGCGCCCTGCGTGTGCTGCGCGTGGCCGAGGAGATGGGCATCGATGTGCGCGCCTTGGCGCCGGAGGGGGTGTAGTCATGGCAAAGATGGTCAAGAACGCCGTGGGACGTCTCGTACCGACCGAGGCCAACGGGAAGCAGCAAGTGCCCTTCCAGGGCGTGGGGCAGTACGATCCGCAGGGGCGCAAGGCGGCCCCTCCGCTGCGGGCCTGCCATCAATACGGACTCGACAAGCGCGTGCCCGATCTGAAGGCGGCCATCGAGAAGGTGGGGTTGCGCGACGGGATGACCGTCGGCATGCATCACCATATGCGCAACGGCGACATGGTGGCGGTGCCGTTCTTTGAGGCCGTTGCGGAGCTGGGCATCAAGGATATCGTCTTCATGCCCTCGGCCGCCTTCCCCTGCCACGAACCGCTGATCCAGCATCTCGAAAGCGGCGTCATCCATCACATCGAAGGATCGATGAACGGCCCGATCGGCAAGTTCGCCAGCGAGGGCCGCATGCGCGGCCTGGGCGTGCTGCGCTCGCACGGGGGCCGCTACCAGGCGATCCAGGATGGCGAGGTGCATGTCGATGTGGGGCTCATTCCGGCCCCGGCGGCCGACGTGCTGGGCAACGCCACCGGAGCCTACGGGCCTTCGGCGTGCGGCTCGCTGGGGTTCGCGCTCGCGGATTCCCAGTATGCGGACCAGGTCATAGTGGTGACCGATCATCTCGTCGAGGTCCCCTGCCTCCCGTGGGAGATCCAGGGCATGAACGTCGACGTGGTCGTCGAGATGGAGAAGATCGGCGACCCGAGCAAGATCGTATCGGGTACGACGCAGCTGACCAAGAGCCCGACCCGCCTGCTGATCGCCCAGTACGTGGCCGACTTCATCGAGGCGGCCGGCTACCTGGGCAAGCCGTTTCAGGCCGGCGCCGGCGGCATTTCGCTGGCCTCGCTGATCTTCATCGCCCAGCGGATGCGCGAGAAGGGCCTGCGAGCCCCCTTCGCCCGCGGCGGTTCGACCCAGGTGCTGGTCGATATGCTGAACGAGGGCTTGATCGGCGCGATCCTGGACGGTCAGACCTTCGACCTGGCCGGGGTCAAGTCGATCGGCGAGCATCCCCGTCACGTGCCCACCACGCCCTTCACGAGCTACAACTATCATGGCAAGGGCAACTGGGCACCCTACGTCTCGACCGCTGTCCTGGGAGCGACCGAGGTCGACATCAACTTCCAGGCCAACGTGGTATCCCATTCCGATGGCTACCTGTTGCATGGGATCGGCGGATGGCAGAACACGCTGTTTGGGGAGTGCTCGATCCTGGCCTTCCCGCTCTTCCGGGGCCGCATCCCGATCGTGATGAAGGAGGTCACGACTGTCTGCGCGCCGGGCGAGATGATCGGCGCCGTCATCACCGAGCGCGGCATCGCGGTCAATCCCAGGCACAAGAACGGCCCCGCGATCCTCGACCGACTCAAGGGCACGAAACTGCCCCTGACGACCATCGAGGAGCTCTACGAGATCGGCCAGCGGATGTGCGGCAGCCCGCAGCCGGCCGATATCGACCGCAACCATCCGATCGCCATCATCAAGTGGGTCGACGGCACGGTGATCGACACGGTGTATAAGGTGAACTATGCGCGATAGGATGCTCCGGGCGCGCTGAGCCCCGCGAGCGCGGCAACGGCCCGAGCGGAGCACCCTCACAAAGGGAGAACCATCCCGTGCCACGGTTCGAACGATTCTGTTCCATGGTGGCTGACTGCCAGGCGGCGAGCAAGCCCTGGCAACGGGCCTTGGAGCGGGGCAGGCCGGGCCGAGACCTGCCGGGCCGAGACCTGCCGGGTCCGGGCAGCAGACAGGCTCGATCCCTTGACATCAGTATCCTGGGTGCAGGCTTCGCGCGCGCCGGCATCCTGGGTGCAGGCTTCGCCCGCGCCGGCATCCTGGGCGCGTGTCTGCTGGGTGCCTGTCTCGTGGGCGGGTGCGACCCCGATCAAGCCTCGGAGACGCCGCTCTCCTATGCAGACGAGATCGAAGCGTGGCACGCCGACCGGGTGGAGGCGTTGCGCTCCCCCACGGGATGGCTCTCCCTGATCGGGCTTCACCCGCTCGAGGCCGGCGCGCGGCGGGTTGGATCCGGTCCCCGGGCTGACATTCGACTGCCCGACCCTGCACCGGCGGAAGTGGGCATGTTCACCGTCGGCAAGGATCGGATCGCTTTCGCCGCCCATCCCTCCGCCAGGGTCGTGCTGTACGCCACCGACGACCTGGGCCGGGAAGCGACCCTTCCAACGCGTGGACTCCCCATCGTCACGGATGCGGGCGGCGACCCCACCGTTCTGGGTGTCGGTACCTTGCGCTTCCATGTCATCGAACGCGGCCGGGACCGGTTCGTGCGGGTCAAGGATACGGCCAGCAAACGGCTGGAGCAATTCGACGGCATCGAGCGCTTCCCCGTCGATGAGTCCTGGCGGATCCAGGCCCGGTTGGTTCCCGCCGCAGGCGGTCAAACCGTGTCGATCACCAATTCGGTGGGACAGATCCACGAGTCCCCGACCCCTGGCCATCTGGAGTTCGAGGCGGCCGGCACCGCTTGCCGCCTGACGCCCACCGGATCCCCGGGCGAGGCCCTGTTCATCGCCTTTGGCGACGCCAGCAACGGCGACGAAACCTACGGCGGCGGGCGTTTTCTGTCCGCGGCGGCACCCGATTCGAGTGGCGTGGTGCTTCTCGATTTCAATCGCGCCACCAATCCACCCTGTGTCTTCACGCCCTTCGCCACCTGCCCCCTGCCGCCGGCCGAGAACGTGCTACCGATCGCCGTCCGGGCCGGTGAGAAAACCTGGGCAGCCGGGCACTAGGACGGGCACTAGGACGGGCACGAGGACGGGCACGAGGACGGGCACGAGGACCCGCCCGGCCACGAGGCACAGGGCTCGCCCAGCGATCCCCAGGCCATACACGGTCTGCATGAAACAATATTGCAACGATCGTGCCCCGGGGCACGCCGCTAAATCATTTCCAATCAGTACGATAGCTACTGACACCTTGCCAAGATGTCTCTCGTCTAGGCGAAGCAATTGCCACGTGGTCGGAGATTGCGGATCGAGTGCCGCCGTTGCCGTAGGCTCGGCTCGGCGGCTACACTCCCCACAAATCTCGACGAATCCCCACGCATTCTGGCCGATCCTCATATGCTTCCTGTAGGCGCCGGTGAGTCCCCCTGGAAACTCATCACGTGCCGTCTCATGATCCTCATTGGCTGACGTCACACGCCCCCCCTTTCTTGTGTGCTCGCCCACTTCGAAAGGGGGCCGATCGTGCGCAACTTCCCGGTGTGGAGCCTGACCCTACTTCTCTGTTCCTGCATGGTGAGCCCCGAGGAGACCGGCATTACGCCTTCCGCGACCCCAGCCAGTGCCATCGACGCGGACAGCTCCACTCCACCCACCGGACCCACGGGCGCCATTGGCACCAATAGCTCCACTCCACCCACCGGGCCCACGGGCGCCGTCGACACCACCCGAACCACGAACACGGTCAGCACCCCTGGCTTCATCCCCCCTGCAGAAGGGGGGATGTCTCAAGAGGACCGGGATCCCACCGGATGGGTGATCGTGCCGGACAGCGAGGGGCCCCATGCACCAGAGCTCTACCCCCGGGAGACCTTCTCGTTGACCTACGTCGGAAGCGAGGGCGAGATCCAGGAGCTGGCGTTTCGGTGTTATGAGCGCCTGGCCTCACCGGGAATCTGCATCACGGCACACTGTGCCTACAACGGCCAGTCGGCCCTCTCCTGGGCCCGCTGGTGCGGCGCCGGGGAGACGGCGCTCCATACTCGCCCCGACATCGTGGCGGCGGTGTTCGAGGCGCCACCGGTGCCGGTGTCCGCGCCGGCGGATCAGGGGCGGGGCGTGGTTTTGACCCCCAATCCCTACTGGCACGCCGATCTGATCCCGCCGGTCGTCTGCTTCACCGGCCATGGGATCAAGGAAACCGGCACCGGCTGGGTCATGGTCTTTGGCGCCGAACCGGCGGCCGATCCAAACCACAACTAGATCCCGCCAATCCGAGCCATCGGTTGGGGTCACAGTTCCGCGAATTCCCCTTGACATATAACAATATATTGATATCTTTATTTCATGGTCGATGGTTTGCTTGACAGACTCAAGGCTCTGGCAGACCCGTTGCGCCTGAGAATAGTGGGAGTTCTTCTACAGCAAGAACTTGCAGTGACGGAACTGGCCGAGGTGCTCCAGATTTCCCAGCCGCGGGTCTCCCATCACCTCAAGGCGCTCAAGGACGCCGGGCTGATCTCGGTCCGCCGCGAGGGCAGCTGGACCTTCTGCTCGATGGTCTGCGATGATGGGGCGGCCGGAAGGCTGCTCTCGGCTTTGGAGCCCCAGGCCGGGGGGTTCGCTCCGGAACCGGAGGATCTCGGGCGTCTGGGCCAGGTCATCGCGCAGCGTCGACAACGGTCGAAGGCCTACTTCGAATCGGTGGCCGGTGCCTGGTCGCAGTATCAGGCGCGTTTCGCGGGCAACGGGCTACGCCATCAGGCGATGTCCTATTTGCTGCCCGAGGATCTGGTCGTGGCCGATATTGGATGTGGCAATGGGTTCATGGCCCAGGCCTTGTCGACCCGGGCCCGACGGGTCATCCTGATCGACCACTCACCGGCCATGTTGGATCAAGCGCGTGTGCAGCTCGGCGAGGTCAGGGACGTCGATCTCGATTTTCGCGTCGGTGAGATGGATCACCTCCCCCTCGCGGACGGGGAGGTGGATGCGGCCTTCGCAAACCTGGTTCTGCATCACGTTCCGGATCTGGCAATGACGCTGCGCGAGATGCGCCGGATCATCCGGCCCGAGGGCCAGTTGATCATTTCGGATTTGATGCCGCACAATCTGGAGTCGCTCCGCGAGGAGGAGGCGGATCTGCGCCTGGGCTTGCGGCCCGAGGAGTTGTCCGCCCGGCTCGAGCGCGCCGGCTTCGAGTGCGTGCGGCATGAACATGGTACCGACGCCCTGCGGGTCACCACCCGAGAGGGAGAGGAGAGCCTCCTCCCGCTGTTTGTGATGTGCGCTTGCCGGCGGCGTTGAACGATGGCAAAGATGGCCCCTCCGTGGGGCCGCAGCGAGCGGCCGAAAAGGGCGCCCAACCTGAACACAAGAACGAGGGAATCATGGCTGAACGAACGCTTACCCACACGCTCCCCCACAAGGTCAAGGATCTTGGCTTGGCCGACTGGGGCCGGAAGGAAATCGAGCTGGCCGAGGCCGAGATGCCCGGCCTGATGGCCGTGCGGGCCAAGTATGGCCCCGAGAAGCCCCTGGCCGGCCAACGGGTCACCGGGTCGCTCCACATGACGATCCAGACCGCCGTGCTGATCGAGACACTGATCGAGCTCGGCGCCGAGGTGCGCTGGGCCAGCTGCAACATCTTCTCGACCCAGGATCATGCCGCGGCGAGCATCGCCTGCCAAGGCCAGGCGGCCGTCTTCGCCTGGAAGGGTGAGTCGCTGGCCGAGTACTGGTGGTGCACCTACCAGGCCCTCTCGTTTCCGGACGAACAGGGCCCGACCCTCATCGTCGATGACGGCGGCGACGCCACCCTCATGCTTCACTGGGGCTATGAGATCGAGCAACACCACAAGAAGCACGGCACCTATCCGGAGTGGGACCTCGAAGGCGAGGACGCGCTGGAGCTCTTCAAGATCCTGACCGAGATCCACGCCGAGGATCCCGGGCACTGGACCCGTCTGATCCCGCACATCCTGGGTGTCTCCGAGGAAACCACCACCGGCGTGCACCGGCTCTATCAGCGTATGGAAGAAGGCAGCCTGCTCTTCCCCGCCTACAACGTCAACGATTCGGTCACCAAGTCGAAGTTCGACAACCTCTACGGCTGCCGCGAGTCGCTGGCCGACGGCATCAAGCGCGCCACCGACATCATGGTGGCCGGCAAGGTGGTCGTCGTGTGTGGGTACGGTGATGTGGGCAAGGGTTGCGCGCAGTCGATGCGCGGATTCGGGGCGCGGGTTCTGATCACCGAAATCGACCCGATATGCGCCCTGCAGGCGGCCATGGAGGGTTACGAGGTAGTCACGCTCGAGGACGCCCTGCCCGAGGGCGACATCTACGTCTCGGCCACCGGAAACTGCGAGGTCATCACCGCCGAGCACATGTCGCGCATGAAGGATCGCGCGATCGTTTGCAACATCGGGCACTTCGACAACGAGATCCAAGTGACCCAGATGCAGGCCTGGCCCGGCATCCGCCATCGAAACATCAAACCCGAGGTCGACGAGTATACCTTCCCGAGCGGATCCAGTATCATCCTGCTCGCGCAGGGCCGGCTGGTGAACCTCGGATGCGCCACGGGCCACGCCTCGTTTGTCATGAGCAGCTCCTTCACCAATCAATGCCTGGCCCAGATGGCACTGGCCAAGGACCGCCCGGCCATCGGCGTCTACACGCTCCCGAAGCATCTGGATGAGGAGGTTGCCCGTCTGCACATCGGACAGCTCGGCGTCAAACTGACACAGCTGACGGCCAAACAGGCCAGATACATCGGCGTTCCGATCGAGGGTCCGTACAAGCCGGAGTACTATCGGTATTAGTCGGCCCTGTGCCGGCAGCGCGCGGGCTCCGTGCCGAGAGCGCGTGGGCCCTGTGCCGGCAGCGCGCGGGCTCCGTGCCGAGAGCGCATCGGAATCGGACGGCCGTCCACCCGAATCGTATGGGGACCGGTCCGGGTGGACGAGGCGGTTCAGGCGCCGTAGCGCAGAAAGCGCGCACCCAGCAGGGTGAAGACCGTCGAGAAGAGCAGCAGAACCAAGCAGGGCACCACGACGGCCTCGATGCCCGCTCCGAAAGAGATGAGGGCGTGAAAGCCATCCATGGCCCATGCGGCCGGGGAGATGTGCCCGGCGGTGCGCATCCAGGACGGAACCACCTCCAGCGGCCACCAACAGCCGCCGACGGCACCCATGAAGAGCGAGGCCACCAGGGCAATGACCGTAGCTTGATCCGCGCTCCGCAGGACCGCGCCCCAGAAGAGCGCCAACGAGGCAACCGTGAGAGCCAGGCACAGGATCACCAAGGCCAGGCCGAGCGGGCTGTTGCCCAGGTAGACGCCCAGAAGAAACCGGCCGGCCAGCAGCAAGATCACGGCCTGCCCCAGGGCCAGCAGCGTTCGGCCCAGGAGCTTCCCCACCAAGATGCCGCTCCGGGAGACCGCGTAGGTCGCGATGCGCGGCAGGATCCGATCCGCTTTCTCCTGGGTCAGGAACACCGCTCCATAGATAGCGGTGTTGACCATCATGAAGAGGGTGAGCGTGGCCGGGAAGCTCTGGCGCGTGCCGGAGGGAACCGGCCGCCCCCGGCCGGCCGTCTCGCTCTTGACCGCAACCCGGCTCGATTCGGCCGCCACCGAGGCATAGGCCGTCGCAAAGGCCTCATCGAAGAGCAGAGCCGGACCCTCGGATTCCTGCGACCGGAACAAGCTGCGCAGAAGCGATTCGATCGCCGCTGCCGGTGAGGTCTCAGCCGGCGCCACCCGCATCCCGGCCGGTGGACCCTGCGCCGCCCCCATCGCGCCACCCGGGCCTGGGATGGCCCGCGTCTCGTTGCGATGACTCTGCGCCTCGGCCAGATGCGCGATCATGCGAATGATCGCCCGCTGCAGATGCATCTCGGCGGCCAGCGAGGCTTCATCGCTGCTGTCGGGGCTCTTGTGCAGGCGCAGCGTGATACCGGCGCCGGTCGCCACGCTGTCCTGGAATCCGGCGGGGATGTGCAGGCTGCGCGGGAAGGTGGCGATCGTGTCGGGCTCGATGCTGAGCATCCGCCGGACCACGAACCCCTCCTGTCCCAGGGACTGCGTGAAGGCCTCCGAAAGAAAGGTCTGATCCTCGTCGACCACCAGCAGATTGATCGTCACGCCCCTGCCGCCGCCGGAGCTCATCGCGCCGAAGGCGTAGATGAAGACCACCGGCATGACGATCATCCAGAAGACCACCGGCCGGTCCTTGATCGTCTGCCGAAGGTCCGTCAGGGCGATGGCGAACACACGGTGCAACACAGCGAATCCTCCCCTTCGCACCTTCTAGGCGCCCTGCATCATGCGGCGCTGCAGCAGCCAACTCCCGATCGCGGCCGACACGATTGCCGTTGCGCCCAAAATGAGGAGGGGCGTGGCGATCGCACTGACGCCTCCCTCGGTGAAGAGCAGCGTTTGGAAGCCCTTCAGTGACCAGTAGTTCACGGTCAGCGGCGCGATACTCTGCAGAAACCGCGGCAGCAAGTTGAGCGGAATCCAGGATCCTCCCAGGAAGGCCATCACCATCACGAGGATCGAGGCGAAGGTCGCGCCCTGCTGCTCGGATCGGGCCACCCCATAGACCAGAGAAAAGATTCCGGTGGTCGCCGCCAGTAGCAGCACACTCAGCAATGTGAAGGCCAGCAGGTCGGCCCGCGCCTTGAGCAACAGGCCGCCAATCAACGCCATTGCGGCCGTGACCAGCAGCCCCGTCAGAACCGTGGAGAGCATCTTGCCCCAGATGATGCTGGCGCTGCGCACCGGAAAGGTCATCTGGCGGGCCAGTGTGCCCATCGCCTTCTCGCGGGGAATGTCCGCCATGAACCCGAGGGCCAGAATGGCCAGCGCGAAGGTCGCCATGCCCGGCAGCACTACCTTGAAGACGAGATAGAAGCCGGCGTTGGCATCGTCGTCTTCGTCCTCGTCTTCGTCCTCGTCTCCATCTCCCGGGGTCTGGGCTCCCGCATCCACCCCCGCCTGGCCGGGCGGGAGCAGGGGATCCTTGGTGGAGGCCAGCTGAATGACCGGCGGGAAGACCAACCCATCGATCGAACGCAGACTGTGGTTGACGGCGACGGCGATCTGGGCCACGCGGGCATCGCTGGCAAACGCCTGCCAGGCCCGGCCCTCACCTTCGCCCGCGCCGCCCCCCGCGCTCGCGCCGCCCCCCGCGCTCGCGCCGTCTTCCGCGCTCGCGCCGTCTTCCGCACTCGCGATGAGTTCGTCCTGCGTCTCGCGCAGGATCTCGAGCGGGTGGCTGAGAACACTCACGGCGCCGTCGAGGAGTTCAGCGATCATGCGCGCCATCTCCTCCACGGCCATCGGGGCGATCGAACCGGCGGGGTTCTTGATCACGTGCAGCTCGGTGGGCCGACCCTCGAGAAGGTCGCGGCTGAATCCGGCCGGAATCACCAGAGCGCCGCCCACCTTGTCCTCGCGCAGGAGCCGGGCGGCTTGCGCCGAATCGGCCTCCACCGACTCGAAGTAGCGGCCGACCTGCTCCTGGTTGAACGCTCCCGCGATGAAGCCGCCGACCAAACCGCCATCCTCATTGACAAGGGCCACCTTGAACTTGGGCATGCCGCCGCCTCCGGCCATCCCACCGAAGGCCAGGGCCATGAGCCCCGAGAAGAGGAAGGGGAAGCACAGGTACACGATCGCCGCCAGAGGCGACCGCAGGCGCCGCAATAGGTCGTTGCGGGCAATGATCCATACAGCGCGCATGAAAGGTCTCCACCGGCTCAACGCCGCGGACGGACAGAGGAACCCACAGGCCCCCGGCCACTAGTCACGCAATTCCTTTCCGGTCAGCTTCAGAAAGACGCCCTGCAGGGAAGGCGGTTGGATCGAGATATCATCGATCGGCAGGTGCTGCTCGAGCAGCCTGCCGAGCAAGGTGGCCACCTCGCCGGAGGCGGCCCGGACCGAGACCATGGCATACCCGTCCTCGAGCGCGATGACCTCGGCGCCGGTCTCCCGGCCGATCAGCGCGCCGGCATCCTTGGCCTCGAATCCCCCGCGCAGCGTGAGAATCTCCCCCTCGCCCACCATCTGCTTGAGCTGCGCAAGCGTTCCTTCCGCCAGAATCCGCCCCTGATCCATGATGCCGATCCGGTCGCAGAGCTCCTGCGCCTCTTCGAGGTAGTGCGTCGTGTAGAGCACGGCCGTGCCCGCCTGGGCGACCTCGCGAACGACATCCAGGATGTTCAGACGCGCCTGCACGTCGATCCCGACGGTCGGCTCATCGAGAAGCAGCAGGCGCGGTTGGTGGAGCATGCCGATCGCCAGGTTGAGGCGCCGCTTCATCCCGCCCGAGTACTTGCGGGTCGCCTCCCGACTGCGCTCGGCGAGTCCCGCGCCGGACAGGACCTGCTCGATCCGCTCGGCAAGCGTGGCTCCCTTCAGGCCGGCGAGGCGTCCCCAGAAGCTGAGATTCTCGCGGGCGGACAGGTCGCCGTAGATCGCGGCCTCCTGGGGAACCACCCCGATCATCTGTTTGAAGGCGAGGGGATCGGCGCCCAGGGCAACCCCCCCGAGCTCAATGCTACCGGCATCCGGCCGGAGCAGGCCGCAGGTGCAGGAGATCGTCGTGGTCTTGCCCGCTCCGTTGGGTCCGAGCAATCCATAGATCTCGCCGGGGCGGACCTCGAAGGAGATGTCATCAACCGCCCGCGTCGATCCGTAAGACTTGGAGAGATTCGCAACCGACAGCATCTGCGCCACCACCTATGTTGAGTCCCATTCACGCCATGCGCCGAGGGACCATAGCAGCCGGATTCGCCCCCCTCAACCCATGAATACCCGCACCAGGAGCGCTTTGCGGGGCAAGCCGGAGCGCAGCACGATCTCGCGCTCTTCCTGTCCATAGACACGCAGCACGCGCAGCAGCAGGTACTGCAAGATCGTCACGACGGCGAGGGCGCCCATGAGCAGCATTGGATGTCCGAGGCTCTCGCGCAGGAACCAGAGCGGCAGAACGATGGAGGAGGCCAGCAGCACACGTCCGAAGTGCCCCCAGGGCACATTGACGCCGGGCAGCATACGCCGGGCGGCCAGATACTGGAGAATGCCGCTGGCCAACAGGGCAATGGCAACCGGCGGGATGCCGCCCCAGATCCCGTAGCGCGGGATGAAGACGAAATCCAAGATGACATTGATCACGGCGCCCACGATGGCGATCAGGGTATTGACCAGGACCTTCTCCTTGACGAACAACGCCATCCGCAACGGGGTAACCAGAAACGACAGCAGAAAGACCAGGCAGAACGCCTGGCAGAGCCCTGCGCCCGGAGCAAGATCCGCTCCATACACGGCCAGATAGACCTGGCCGCCAAGAACCGCGCCGGTTACCGCGGCGGGAACCACCAGGATGAACATCAGCCGGAAATAGAGGCGCACCCCACGGATCAGATCCTGGCCGTGCCGGGCGTGCACCTCGGACAGGGTGGCCAGCACGATCGGCCAGATCGCCAGGGGGACGAACTCGAGGATCATCTGCGGGAGATTGTAGGCCGTGTTGAAGTAGGTGACGTCGGCCGGGCGCCAGTAGTGGCCGATGATCAAGGTCTCCGACGAACGCCACAGCACCTGGTTGATCAGCGCCCCGAGGGCGATCGGAAGCGCGTAGCGCATCAACCGGGTTGCGGGCAACCCCATCCCGCGATCGGCATGCATCCAGGGCAGGGCTTGCGGCAGCCAGGGGGCCAGCAGGAGGATGCCGATCACGAAGCTCCCGGCCACGGCCAGCAGCACCCCGACCAGCGTCAGGCCGCTGCCCATCATCAGCCCCAGGGCGCCGACCAGGACCACCTTCTGCACGACCGACGCCACGGTGAACCGGCGCATGCTGCGTACCGCCATGAAGACATGACTGGCCGTGTTCCACAGCACCTCCGATAGCAGCAGCGCCGTTCCCAGAGGCAAGATCGCGCTCAACTCGAACCGGAAGTCGGGGTGAAACAGCGCGGCGATCTGTTGCCGGAAAGGAAGAATCAGCGCCAGAACGGCGACATAGGCCAGAAGCTGATACACCAGGGAACGTCCCAGGAGCTGCCGGGTGCCCTTCCCATCGCCCCGCACTCTGAGCTCGGGGAGAAACTGCAGGATGCCCTGGGCCAGGCCCAGGGCCATGGCCAGCGACAGGAAGCGGGCGATGTTGAGAAACACGCCGTAGACACCGTAGGTTTCCTCACCCAATCCGCGGACGATCAGGGCGTTTGACACCAGGGACAGCGCCGCCACCAGAAGCTTCGACACCAGGCTCCACGCCAGGGCCGTGGGCACCTCGTGCGCGGTATGAACATCGTTGCCGGTCGCATCTCGGTTCACAGCTCGGCGGGGCTCCTCTAGTAGACCTCCAGGTATCCCACCGTCTCTCCGTCGTAGAGATCGCGGTCATCGAAGTGGTAGGTGATCGGCCAATTCGGCAGGAAGGTTTGCTCGAGCCACATGATCTTCACCGCATACTCCCCCGGCGCCAGGTAGGCCGGCACCTGGATCGTCACGCGATCGGTCACGAATCGGTCGGTGGGCCAATGCTCGATGCCCAGCAAACCATCGATCGGACGGTGAATCTCACGGTGCCGGTAGGCCACGTTGTTCTTCCGTTCGTGCCAGAGGCGGTGCGGCTTGCTCCAGCGCAGGGACCACAGGGGCCCGCGCGGGGCGGGCGTGTCCAGCCGCAGGTGCACATTGACCGGGAACCGCGGTGCATCCCCCACCCGACGCCAGTAGAGCAACACCCCAAGGGTGTCTCCACGGTTGACCAGCGTCGTGTCCAACTCCACGGCCGTGAGCTGGAGGCCGGCCGATGCATCCGCCGCCACCGGTATGACGCCGGCCGGTAGATCGCGCACCAGGATGTTCCGCGTCAGCTCGGCGCTGGTCCGCCCGCTGATCCGTTCCCGTCCGGGGCGCACGATGCCGGCCAGGGCCTCGACGTTTTCCCGGCGGACCCGGAAGAGGGCGCTCTCGCGCCGGCGTCCATGTTCCCACATCGGCTCGAACAAGTCCGGCTCGCTGAGCAGGGCCTCTTTCTGGCGTGCCGCCAGCGACGGGCTCGCGTCACAGTGGAACTGATGCACAGGGTAAGGCAATGCGCCATTGACGAGAACGTAGTCGACACCGAAGCGGTGGCACAGCCTGGCCTTCTCGCCGGCGCCCCGATAGGGGCTCAGGATATCCCGGCAGGCCGCGAGTCGTTCGACGGCCAACGAATCGGAAGGCGAGCCGTGCTGGTGCAGCACGGACACGGTATGGAGGGGGGTGAAGGCCGGAATGCTGTAGCCGGTCACGGGATCGCTGAGCACCACGGCTGGCCCTGGAACCGTCTCCGCCAGCTTCTCCAAGAGGGGCCGCCACGCGAGCGAGGAGTTGGCCTCGCGGCGCTCCAGATTGGCCCGCGCGTATGACTGGGCAAACCCCTCCAGACGCGGAAAGAGCAGCAGGACCATGAACACGTAGAACAGCAGGGAGGTGATCACCCGCCGCGTCGAGTTCAGCTCCAACAGGTTCTCGCCCATCTGGCGCGCCATGAGCGCCACGACCATGAGAAACGGGATGGTCACCAGGAATCGGGCAACCAAGTACCCCAGATAGGGCTCCAGCAGAGGCACCAGGAACGGATTGAGCACCACCAGGACCGGAACCGTGCTGAGCGTCACCATGTACAACACCGCATCATCCTCGCGGGCACGTTTCCACAGGAAGAGCGACAGGAACACCCCTCCGAATCCGGCCGTGGTGAGGAATCGCTTCCAGTGATCGGGCATGAGGATGAAGATGTTGTCACCGAACCAGAGAATGCCATGGGCATGCGTGTGGATCGGGTTGATCGTTTCGTAGGTAAAGAGCATCCGCCAGATGAAGGGCAGCAGACACCCGGCGGCGGCCGCCAGCAGAACCTGTCCCCCCCGTGGAAGAACCGGATAGCGCCAACCGTGCAAGAGCAGCATCGCCAGGAGAAAGACTCCCAGCGAGAAGAGAATGTGCAGCGCGGAGAAGATATGTGCGGCCGTGGCCCCGAACGCGGCGAGCGCGACGAACAGCAGGACATGCCGGTGACCGCGGCGCAGGATGTATTCGAGCGATATGGCCAACGTGGCCCAGGACAGCACGATCCCCATCTGGCTGCCGTAGCCCAGACGCAGGAAGAGGCCCCGGTTGACCTCGCCGAAGAAGACGAACGCCAAGAAGGTGGCAAACAGGGCCGAGCCCTCGCTGCGCAGCAGGCGGCGGGCGAAGGCATGAAAGACGATCAGCGCGAGGGGCGCCAGCAGGCCGGGAAGCATGCTCCAGAGGGTGAGCACATCCACGCGCGCCAGGGTGGCTTGCAGGGCCAACATGACGTGGAAGAATCCCTTGCGCGCGTCAACGGCCGATCCATCCCCGTCTATGTAGAATGTGGTGCGCGGAAGGATCCGATCCCGGTCGACCATCTCGCGGAGGCAACTCATGTGGTCAAGGGCATCGGTCCCGAAGCCGAATTGGCCGCCCGCATAGAATCCCAGGGCGGAGGCCGACACAACCAGCACGCCCAAGACCAGCAAGGTGGCCCAGCGGGGAGCCACCGGATGATCCCGCTTGTGTTGGTCTCCCAGCCGATAGGCTTCCCGCAAGATTCTCTGCATGAAGGGGTTGACAGGCTGGCCGGCCATGAAGAGCTCTGGCTGACCGGACTCCCCGGCTGTCTCCGCCCCACCGAGCCCGTCGCGAGTCTGGCCCGCGGGCTGGGTCGGCCCCGCGGGCTGGGTCGGCCCCGCGGTCGCCTCGCCCACAACGCCCTCCACGAACCTGCCCGGTTCGGAAACCCCTGACGACTCCGGTCCCTGCCAGGACGTGGACTGGGCCGCGACGTCCCCCTGCCGTGGACGCCGCGTCGACCGCGTTTCCCGAAACCCTCGAATGAGTAGCAACACCGCCAGAATCAGCACGGCCGATGCCTCGGCCCACATCAGGGTGGACAGACGACCTAGCAGGGGCGGCTGGCTTTCGGGGCCGGGCACGGGTCCGAGGCCTACATCGCCCCCGCAGAACCAGGCCGCCATCCCCAGGAAGGAAGCGATCGCCACGCTGGCGGCGAAGGCCCGCATCAATCGTGCCGCCAGGCCGATGGTCGAACGGGGCAGTACCAGCAGATGCAACAACCATCCCGGCAGCAAGAACAGGAGCGGCGTGCCGATCAACACCCGCAGGGCCTCGGGCACAAACGAAGCCGAGTAGTAGACTGCCGGATAGGCCAGCGGACTCGCCAACCACATCAGATGCAGTGGGGCGATCCGACGGCGCGTGATCGGCTGCTGGTCTGCGTCGCGATCCCCGGCTTCCATGCCTGTCTCGATCCCTCCATAGACCGCGCACGACCCACCAGCCGGCTCGCGATTGGTGCGGCCACTTGCGACCCACCAGCCGGCTCGCGATTGATGCGGCCACTTGCAACCCACCAGCCGGCTGGCGATTGGTTCAGCCACCCGCTCGGTAACCGGCCAGAGCACGCAATCTATCGGTTCGTGCAGCCTAGTGGAATCGTTTCTTGAAGAGGAAGGTCAGGTTCTCCCAACCGTCACGCCACTTGCGCAGCTTGACCTCCCCCACGCGAGGTTCATACCGGATGTGATACTCGGCGAATCGTACCTCGGGATGCCGGCCGGCCTCGATCTTGATTTCCTGCGAGAAGGGCATTCCGTCACTGGTGACATTGAGCTTGCCCAGAACGGAGCGTCGGAACACCCACATGCCGGACTGGGAGTCGGCCATCTTCTGGCCGAACAGCATCCAGGTCGCCGCAGTCAGGACCCAGTTGCCCAGCTTGTTGCTGCGATTCATCGCGCGAGGGTCCTTCAGCGGAAAGCGCGCGGCGGAGATGAAGTCGAGCTTCTCTGCGATCAGATGTTCCATGAGCCCCGGAATCTCTTCGGGCGGGTAGGTGCAATCGGCATCCATGGTGATGATGATCTCCTGGCTCGCGGCCGCCATGCCGGCCTTGTAGGCCGCTCCATACCCCTGCCGGGACTCGAAGACGACCTTGGCGCCCAGTCTCTCCGCCACCTCCTGGGTGCGGTCGGTGGAGTTGTTGTTCGCGACCACGATCTCATCGACGAAGTCGGGGAGGCGCCGGATAACGGCCTCGATGCCCTCCTCCTCGTTGTAGGCCGGAATCACCACGCTGATTGTAAGACCTTGATACAACACAACCTCCAATGCCGTATGCATACGGCCAACGCCGTCTGGCGCCGGACTTGCGGGCAGAACCGACTCCCCACGAGTGTATCGGACAATCCGGGGCGGTTCCAGCGCCACAAACGTGCCCCGGCCAGAACCGCCCAGCTTGCCGGAGCGGTCCCACCCAGGCCGCCCCACCGGAGCCGGACGGATCGATTCGTAGCTCGCGCGGGCAACAGCCACCCACCGATGGCGGCCGAACGGGGGTATCAAAATCGAGGCGGCCGGAGCCGGACGCTCCAGCCGCCTTCTACAGGTCATCCCGATGCTTCATCATCAACGAACGATCAGGAGCCTCCCCTGGTGGGCGCCCTCCCCACCCTGGATACGGTAGAGATAGACGCCGCCGGTCACCGGTTGGCCCTGTTCATCGCAGCCATCCCAATGGAGGCCCTGCACGCCCGCGGGCAGGAGGCGCTCCAGACCGCGAATCTGGCGGCCCTGGAGGTCGAAGATGCTCGCGCGTACCTGGCCACCCTGGCCCAGTTCGAAGCGCAGGGTGGTCGCGCCAGGTCCCGGATTGGGTGCGGCGCCCAGGAGGCGCAGGCCGCCGGCTAGCCGCGGCTCGCCGATACCCTGACTGCCCTCGACCGTGAAACTGGCAGCCGGCATGCAGGGGCCGGCCTCCTCGCCATCGTCGGCGTAGGCCCGCCAGTAGTAGGTGCCATCCGCCAGGGGCGAGACCACCGTCCAGGCCGTCTCGGAGGCACCCTCGGGCACGCCGCTGACGCTGCTTACCAGGTTCGTGAGCAGGACATCCGCGAACAGCTGGAAGCCGTAGGTGAGCTCATCGCCGGGGTCCGGATCGGTGGCGTTGCTGACCACCAGGGTGGGCCGGGCCGTGGGCACCGTTTCACCGTCGGCCGGGCTGATCAGCGCCGGCGCATCCGGAGGCAGGTTGGCCGAACTCTGGCTCGCGATGGTCACATCGTCGACGTACCATCCCTCGCCACCGGAGTTGCCATCGGACCCGAAGCGGAAGCGGAACTGCACGTCCCCGGTGACGCCCTGCAAAGTCACCGTCCCCTGCGTCCAGCCGAACGACCCCGAATAGACCGGCGTATGCTCTGCAAAGGGACCCGGTTGGCTCGAAGAACGAATCGTGTGGGTGTAGCCCTCATCGGGGGTGATCTGCACCCAGGGCGCGCCATCGACGGTCATCTCAAGAATCCCGCCGTCGTAGGCTCGGCCGGTCCAGTAGCTGCTGGCCTCGGCATCCATCCAGTGCCAGAAGGAAAGCTGGGTCGCGGCACCGATCGGAATGACCGGAGTCTCGAGCACGCCGTCGGCCAGCGGGGCGTAGTCTCCGCTGCCCGTGCTTCCAAACTTCCAGCTCGTGGATCCCCCCGGGGTGTGGTTGCGCGCCGTGCTCATGTGCCACTGGTCCACATAGCCGGCGGTCTCAACATGGTGGACCCAGTCTCCCTGGCCGGACTCCATGTCATCGGCGAACACCACCGGGAGATCTCCCACCATGTATTCGCGCTCGAACGCGACCTCGAATCCGTCGGCCGACACCAGCAGGGTCAGCGACATGCGATGGCCGGCCGGGCAATCCGCGGACACCGTGAAGCTGACCGGGTGGGCGCTGTTGTCCGCCTCTCCCCGGGCCGGCACCGTCCCGAGGGGGGCCTGGGCGACATTGAGCTGCACGTACGGATCGTTCGACAGCAGGGTCACGATCGCATTGCTCGCATCCTGCTCGATGGCATCATTGCGTACGCTCAGGACGAGTTCGCAGGTCTCGCCCGGATCGGGCTTCTCATCCATGTTGCCACCGCTCAGCGTCAGATCGAGCAGCGTCAAGTAGACACCCGCGGCCTTCATCAGATAGAGGTTCTTGGGAATGTTCTCAGCCACCAGCCCCGGGATTTCGGCGTCGGCCGGCCAGAAGCCGGAGCCGCTGACCTCGGTGCAGAAGCTCCACATCTTCGGCTTGGTGGTCCGCTCGCCATAGGCCCAGTCGGTGGTCGTCCCCGAACAGCTATATCCGATTGTCTCGCCGGCTTGCCCGACATCGTAGCTGTAGCCGGTGAATGCGCTCAAGGCATTGCCGACTTCGCGGAAGAGGGCATCGTCCTCGGTGTGCGCACTCGTCCAGGTCCAGGGGATGAGGATCGCTCCGGCA
Organism: uncultured bacterium; assembly: GCA_964417675.1. Classification (GTDB taxonomy): domain Bacteria; phylum Eisenbacteria; class RBG-16-71-46; order CAIMUX01; family WJJG01; genus CAYQJL01. Next base: position 71,183 of record CAYQJL010000018.1, read on the forward strand.
ACGCTATGGTAGGTATCGTGGGTGACAAACTCGCGGCCATTCACAAAATTGATGAATGCTTCTACGCAAGGCTCCGAAGCCGGCGCGGGCCCGAGGTAGACATCGCTGCAGGGATCGTAGCTGATGCCGCCATGATCCCACATGTAGGGGTAATTCCGATTGGGATCGACACCGTAGCAGCTGCTCCCGGCATTGTCCCGGCGGTTCTTCCGCCACATGCCGCCGCCGCCCGGATAGGTCTGCTCGTTGTACAGATAGCCGTCCGGATTCACCACGGGTATGAAGTAGGTCTGGCGGTTATCGACCAGGAAGGTCACCTCGGGATCGGTTCCGTAGTTCTCGCACAGGAAACGGATCGTCTCGATCAAGATGTTGACGCCGATCGGTTCGCGGGCGTGATGGAGCGCATCGAAGAGCACCTCCGGCTCGTCCGGCTCATCGATGTCAACATTGTCCGAGAGCTTGACGGCCCAGATGGCATTGCCCTCATGGGTCGTCCCGATCGAAAACTTCTCACTGAGAATCTCGGGGTACAGGCTCCGGAACTCATCCAGGTAGACGATCATCTCGCTGTAGGAATAGTAGTCGCCCAGATTGCGATCCTGCGTCCGCTGGGCGGCGTAATGCTCCTCCATGTCGGGAATCTGGATCTCGACGACGAAACCCAGAGCCTCGAGCTGGAGGATCTGCTCGTCGTGGCTGACCAGAATCAGTTCCTCGCCGGGAACATACTTCATGATGTCCAGATCGGGGATCTGGCGCAGGGTTTGCAGATCGACGGCATCGACCCACTGCAGTCTGACCTGCACCTTGGGGTAGCTGCCGGTGTAGGCATCGGCGAGGTCCCCCATCCCACACACAAACGCAAATGCAACCGCTAGAAGAACCAGCCGCTGGTGCATCGAAAGCCTCCTCCTGGTTCGGCGCCGGCCATGCCACTCCGTGGATCATGGGAGGTGCCCCGTATGGGCCAACTTTACGACTGTATTCTACCACGGATCCCCCCCGTTTGCCTGCCTGATTGACCCTTTGCAAGCCATCCCGTAGGTTTCCCCCAGTGGGCATGGTTCATGCACCTGATCCGCAGGCGCGGCCGCTTGCCGCGGCCGACCGGCACGGTCCACGATCGCGGTCCGGGGGTACGGTTCGTGATCGCGGTCCATGGGCACGGTCCACGATCGCGGTCTGTGGGTACGGTTCGTGATCGCGGCCGGCAGGGGGAGTCGAATCCACCAGGGGAGGGAGAAGCAAAGCGATGTCTGGACAGGCGCTGAAAGAAGACCTTCTGGGCCAGGTCGCCATTGTCACCGGATCCGCCCGCGGGATCGGCAAGGCGATCGCGTTGGCCCTGGCCCGGCGCGGAGCCGATGTGGTCATCACCGACATCGATGAGGCCGTCTCCCGCGCAACCAGCAAGGAAATCGAGGGGTTGGGGCGCCGGTCCCTGGCCATCCGCTGCGATGTGTCCCAGAAGGCCGATGTCGAGACCCTGGTGAAGACGACCCTCGACACCCTCGGGGGGCTCGACATCTTCGTCAACAATGCCGGCATCACCCGCGACACCCTCCTGATGCGCATGAGCGAGGAGCAGTGGGACCAGGTGCTCGACATCAATCTGAAGGGCACCTTCTTCGGGTGCCAGGTGGCGGGCAAGGCGATGATGAAGGCCCGCCGGGGACGGATCGTCAATCTGGCCTCGATCATGGGCCTGATCGGCAATGTGGGTCAGGCCAATTACGCCGCCTCGAAGGGTGGCGTGATCGCCCTGACCCGTTCGGCGGCAAAGGAACTCGCCGCGCGCAACATCAATGTCAATGCCATCGCGCCCGGCTTCATCGAAACGGAGATGACGCGGGAGCTTCCCGAGAAGAGCAGGCAGCAATTCCTCGATATCGTCCCCCTGAAGCGGGTCGGCACGCCGGAGGATGTCGCCCATCTGGTATGCTTCCTGTGCTCGGAGGAGTCCAGTTACATCACCGGCCAGGTCATCGTCATCGACGGCGGCCTGACGATCAACTAGGCGTAGGCCCGGCTGGCCGCCGATCCTCTCCTCGGGAGTGATCCGCCCCAGCGGCAGGAGACAGGCTTGACCCGAGATCATCAGGCCCAACAGGGGTCCGCCGGGCACCCGCTCTTCGAGGATGCGGACTTCCAGCGTGCCGAGAGCCGCATTCGCAGCTCCAGCAGGGTGCTCATCGACCTGCTCGAGGAACTGGTCGGCATCCGCTCGGAGAATCCGCCGGGGGATAACTACCTCGAATGCGCCCTCCTGCTGAGCGAGCGGCTGCGCGATCTGGGCTTCACTCCCCGGCTGATCGAGGTGCCCCCTCACGAGCTGCGCCGGCTCGGGTTGCCGGACGCGCTGCCGCGCCCGTCGGTCATCGCCGCCTTCGGCGACGAATCGCCGGACGCTCCGACCCTACACTTCCACGCTCACTACGATGTCGTGCCCGCCGAATGTGACGACATGTTTCGCCTGCGGGTGGAGGGCGACGATGCCTGGGGACGCGGCACGGCCGATATGAAAGGCGGCATCGTCTCGCTGCTGCTGGCGCTTTCGGCGCTCAAGCTCCTCCGGCCACGGCTGGCAGGCCGGGTTCTCCTGTCGCTGGTCCCGGATGAAGAAACCGGGGGGCGTGCCGGCACCGAATACCTGTTTCGCTCCGGCATCCTGCCCCGGCGCTCGCTCGGCATGCTGACCCCCGAACCGACCCACGGGACCGTCTGGAACGGCAATCGGGGCGCCATCTCCCAGCTTCTGACCGTTGGGGGGCGGATGGCCCATGTGGCCGTGCAGCATCAGGGCCGCAACGCCTTCGAGGGGCTCCTGGAACTGGGGCAGATGCTTCGGGATGTGAAGCTGGAGGTCGAGGCCCGCCGTTTCGATGGCCCGGACCTCGGCATGGACGGCCCCCCGTCGGTGCTACTGCTGGGGGGAATCACCCGCGGGGGAACGAACTTCAACGTCGTGCCCGAGACCACCAGTTTCTCGGTGGACCGCCGCTTCCATCCCCACGAGTCACAGACCGGCGTGGCCCGGGAACTGGAGCGGATCTACCGCCGCTTCCGGAGGAACGGTTGGGATCTGGACGTGCAGCTCCTGCAGAAGGGCGCCGCATCCTTCACCGCCAGAGACACGCCTCTGGCCGAGACCCTGGCCCACGTGGTTGCGACGGTGACCGGCGCCGAGCCGAAGTTCGGCCTCTGCCCCGGTATCCTGGAAACAAGGTTCTTCATCGAGAATGAAACCCCTGGCCTGGCCTATGGCCCCGGCGAGCTGGGCCTCAGTCACACCAAGCACGAGCGCGTGAGCCTGGCGCGGATCATGGACGTGGCTTGCATCTATGCACGGATGGCGTGGGTACTGCTCGGCAGGCCGGCCTGAAGCGGACGCCCCCCGCCATCCACCGGCGATTACTCCACGACCACGACGCGACGGGTCATCTCTTGTCCGGCGGCTTTGGCGCGGACGAAGTAGATACCTGCAGAGGCGACGCGGCCACGGTCATCGCGGCCATCCCAAGGCAACGCATGGGATCCCGCGGCCAGGGTTCCCCGAGCCAGCCTGCGAATCCTCCGGCCGCTGGCATCGAACAACTCGACCGTCGCATCGGCGGCCGACGGCAAGGTGAGCTGCAGCAGCGTCGCGCCCGTGGTCAGGGAGGGAATCGGGCGGCTCAGGTGCAGGCGCCCCGCCGCAATCACCTCCGGAACATCCTGGGATCCGCTCACAAGATACATGACGGCATTCTCGATCAGCTGCCGAGCGAGCTGGCCGTCGGTTAACGCATCGTAGTCAAAGGCGAAGAAGACGATCTGCCCCTCGCTGCGACCGGCAGCCTCATAGACCAGGATGCCCACGTCATCGGGGTAGCTGCTGGTGCCGAAGACCACGGTGGCGTCGCCGGTGGGAATCGCCGCGTCCTGGTCTCCGAAGTAATCATAGGTCAGACCCAACGTGCTGGGCAGCGCATTGGGGGTCGTGGCCAGCGGATGCTGGCTCTGTGAGCCGCGCAGCACCAGATCGCCGCCATGGTCCGTGCGATAGCTCGATACGTGCAGCAGCTCGGAGGCGATCTGGGGATAGCCTGGATTGACCAGCGCATCGTAGGCCATCTCCCCACCCTCCATGATGAGGCGTCCCTGCGCGGCCGCATGCGCCAGCAAGGCCTCCCGGCGCCCTTCCATACGCAGGGGGTTCTTGTACGATCCGGCGCTCCAGATGACCACGTCATACTCGTCCCACAGTTCGGGCTGGGTGGTCACGATCGTCTCGCGCGTCACGCGAAACGCCAGCGCCGTGAGATCCGCGACCAGCACATCCGAGGGGTTCTCATCCGAGATGACCAGGATGTCGGCGCGCGCCGGCGGCAAAGCGAAGTCGAGCGACAGGTTGCCGCCGATCGTGCGGGTTTCGGTGACCGGAACGTGCCCCGCCGCGCCAGCCACCAGGTCGTAGGTTCCGGACGGAACCTCGATCTCATACTCGGCCGTGACGGCGTCGGCGGCCACCTTCTGGAAGAGCTCGCCGGTATCCGCGCGGTAGACCGCCACCGTGGCGTCACCCAGGGGGGTTCCGGTTCCGGCCTGCGCCACGCTACCCGAGACCATGTACCAGGAACCCGCCCGCTGCAGCTGGACATCATGCCGGGTCGTGACGCCCGCGATCACACTGATCGGACCCGAATTGTACGGCTGATACCCGAACGACTCGACCTCGAGCGTATAGGTGCCCGGTTCGAGCATCCGGTGGTAGAAGCCGTCGGCGGCATCGTTGTAGATCGGCTTGCCGATCTCGGTGACATCGATCGTGGCCGGCACGGGGGTTCCGAGGCCGGCGTCGGTCACCTGCCCCTGGACTCCGTTGCGGGCCTGCTCGAGCAGCCAGATCATCGACTCGCGATTGTTCTCCCAGAAGGTGGGCAGCTGGGAGGACGACGGCCACTTCACATTGCTGACCTCGATGCAGAAATGCAGCTCATTGCGCCAGTTGTAGGCCCAGTCCTGGAAACCGCCGTGAATGACGTACCATTCCCAACCAATCGTCACGCCATGCGTGAAGGTACCGCTGTTCCACATCGGCGGGTTGCGGAAGGAGTAGCCCAAGGCCAGGTTGTGGATCTGGTCATGGTCGGGGGTGTACTGGCCGTAGAAGCAGTCCCAGGGGTAGTTCACCACCAGGGCCCCGCCGTGATAGTTCACGCCGATCGTGAAGTTGTGACCGTATTGCCAGAGCATCATCTGCTGTACTTCCGTGGGCCGCCCCGCGGGATCGTCGTTGGGATCCTCGAGCGGGTCCGGGAAGCTCCGGTTCAGATCAAACCCGCTCGCGTTGTAGCGCGAACCGGCCGCGTTGCCGTCCGGATTGTGCAGCGGGCAGAACCAGATCTCGAGGTCATCGACCAGCGCGGTCAGATCCGGGTCGACGCCATAGTTCTCCACCAGAAGACGGATCAGATAGACACACATCTCCATTCCCACGACCTCGTCACCGTGAATCGTGGCCGTGTACTTGAAGGCCGGCTCCGGCTCATCCTGCGTAACATTGTCGGAGATCTTCAGCATCCAGATCTCGCGACCCTGTTCCGACTGCCCGATGGAGGTGAGCATGGCGATGTGGGGATAGTCATTGGCGATCTGCTGGAGCTCGGCGCCGAGGGATTCGTGGGTGTGATAGTCCTCACGCCCCGGTATGCGCAATCCGGCCGCCACCTCCGCTTCCCACTGGAGAAAGGCGCGGCGGGCCTGGTTGGGAATCGCCTGGGCCTGATAGCCGGCGCCGCGGAGGTCATCCAAGGTGGCGTCATCGACGTAGGCCGTGACGATCTGTCCGTGCACCCGGTCAATGTCAAGATCCCACGCATCGAGCGCCGAGAGATGGTAGGCACTGGATGCGACGATCTCGATGGGAAACCGGCCGGTGAAGGGACAGCGATCCTCCCTGGCGGGCAACGGGCCGAGGGCGGCATCCACGTCGGAGAGCAGGCCGGGCAGGGCGCCCGCGGCGCCCGTCGCGCCCGTCGCGCCCAGGAGAGAGAGCAGGAGCAGACCTGCCACACAGAGGGTCCTCGGATGATGTCCGGTCCGCCAGCCTGTCCGTCTTCGCATGGGAATCCCTCCTGATTCGGGCGCCCGCATGCACGCGCGCCCTCCCGCAAACTCGTGGCACCCTCCGGCCCGCCCGGCAGGCTCGCCCGACACTGTGTACGATTGTATCACCTCCTCGCCCTCGCAAGCCACCGCCTTGGAGCTAAGGGGAGGCGCAACTCGTGACGATGACCTTAAACGGTCGGCAGGATGCCCCTTCATAGATGCAGTGGTTACCAGCGGCCCGTCACAGATGCAGTGGTTACCCACGGCCCGTCACAACGGAGTGGTGCATGCCCCGTTCCCTCTTACCCGAGCAGGAGCTCAAACTACGCCGGCAGTACGATGATTGCCTGGCTCAAATCCTCCATTGGGGCGAAAAGTCCGGTCCGTGGGAGGGTTTCCTCGACCACTGCCTGGCGCTCATTGGGGACACCACCGGCGTGTCGCGGGCCTACGTCTTCCGGTTCGACCCGCAGGCCCGCCTGATGATCAACACCCACGAATGGACCTCTCCAGGGATGGCACCGATGCTCGGTGTCGAGGTCGGTTTCGACGAGTTTCCGTATTGGACCGGGCAACTGCTAGCCAACCAAGCCATTGTGGGAAGTGACCTTCGTAGGGACCTGCCCGCCGAGGTCCACGAGATTCTGACGCTCCAGGACATCCTGAGCACACTGGTGGCCCCGCTCACAATCGCCGGGCAGGTGTGGGGCTGTTTGGGCCTGGACGACTGCCGGCGGCGGCGCGAGTGGTCGCCTCTGGAGGTGTCCGGTTTTCGATCGGCCTGCCGTGGAGTCGCCGCCTGGGTGGGACAACGGCAAGCGGCCGCGGCCGGGAGCGGGATTTCAACCGGATGCCATATACCTGCGTCTTGACCGGTTTCTTTTCACCGGCTACTGTGCGTCATCATGAGTCAAATGAACGATCCTACAGAATCCAGGGAAGCCGTCCAGGAGGGCGGCATCGACGCTGCGCGTCTGCTGCGCATGGCGGGTCTCAAAGTGACCCGCACCCGGGTCGGACTCCTGAATCTGGTCGCACAGGAGTCCCGCCACCTCACCGCGGACGAAATCACCGCGGGCCTGCACGCGGCAGGGATCCGTTTGGATCGGGTGACGGTATACAGAAACATGGATCGGCTCATGGATGCGGGGATCTTCGTGGCCTCCTTCCTGCCTGGCCGAGCCTTGCGCGTGGGCCTGTGCCGTCAGCCGGACGCCCCCCATCATCATCACATTGTCTGCCTGCATTGCGGCATGTTCGCCGAAACGCAGGGGTGCCTGCTCGAGGAACGTTGGGAGAGCCTGTGCCGGGACCTGGCCAACCAAACCGGCTTTGCGCTGGAGGGGCACGTCATGCAGTATGTGGGCGTGTGTCCCGAGTGCCAGGCGGCGGGAATCACCAGCGCCGGCCTCAAGCTCCATTGAACATCGGCAATGCACAGGATCGCATCCGCCCGTGGGGCGTGTGTGGTGGGGGATTTGCATGAAGTGGTGGATGCCGGCTCTTGCCCATATTTCAATCCTACCGGCCCTTCTTCTCCTGACCAGTTGCAGCCGTCAAATCCCCCCCCCGGCAACCGGCGCGGCGGGGAACCGGACAGCGGCCTTGCCGGCGGGAGTGCCCGCTGATGGCGCTGTCGCCGGACTGGCTTCCGACTCATTGCAGATGGGCACAGAATGGCTGATCGACAGCCTATCGGTGCGGGTCGATTCCCTGAACTTTCCGGGCGCCTTCCAGGGCGACCTTCCCGATATCAGCGATAGCCTGGCAGCCTATACGGAGTCCCGCCTTCCCTCCGGCGAGGAGCTCTTCGACTACCCCGTCGAGTTGAACCGCCGGGTATTGGCCTGGATCGACTTCTATCTGGGACGCGGTCGCAGCAGCTTCGACCGCAGTCTGGAACGTTCGGGGCGCTACCTGGCCATGGCCCGGCGCATCTTCGCCGAAGAGGGCGTGCCGCAGGACCTGGCCTTCCTGGCCCACGTCGAGAGCGGCTTCCGTCACAACGCCCAGTCTCCCGCACGCGCCCTTGGGCTGTGGCAGTTCATGCGCGGCACCGCCCGCCAATATGACCTGCGCTGCGATGCCTATGTCGACGAACGCCTCGATCCGGAGAAGTCCACGCGCGCCTGCGCGCGACACCTGTCGGACCTCTATGCCGAGTTCGGGGACTGGTACCTGTCCTTGGCGGCGTACAATGCCGGTGCGGGCAAGGTCAGGCGCGCCGTACGCCAGGCCGGGGCGCGCGACTTCTGGCATATCGCGCGGACCCGACACCTGGTCAATGAGACCCGCAATTTCGTGCCGGCGATTCTGGCCGCCACGATTCTGTCGAAGTCGCCGGGCGCCTACGGATTCAAGGAGACGACCGACCCGCCGCTCGAATACGACACGATCATGATCGACTCTCCGACCGACCTGCGGGTGGTGGCGGCCGTCAGCGGCCTCTCCCTGGAAGAACTCCACGAACTCAATCCGGCGCTTCTCCTGATGCAGACGCCGCGCGGGAACGAGTACCCGATTCATCTTCCCTGTGGCCTGGGGGGCGCGGCGTCAGCGTCCCTGGCCGAGATCCCGCCCGAGGAACGCCTGGTCCACCATCGGCATGCGGTGCAGAGCGGCCAGACACGGGGCGGCCGGGCCCGCCGCTACGGAACGACCGTGCAGGCCATCCAGGACGCCAACGGCATGGGGCGGCGAACCACGATCTATGTTGGGAACACGTTGCTGATCCCCAGCCGGCACGGCGGTCTCGCCGACTTCGTCCTGGCCGGCGCCGACGGCATGATCAAGCACACCGTCCGTCGCGGCGAGTGCCTCTCCACCATCGCCAGCCGCTACCGGGTGCGCGTCGCCGCGATCCAGTCGGCCAACGCGATCCGTGATCCGGCCCGGATCTATCCGGGTCAGGTTTTGTCGGTCCCGGTTCCGGTCGAGCAGGCGCGGGCCGCCGCTGCGCCCATCGAGCCGGTCACCCGGTCCAGCGGCGCAATGGCGATGTCCGCCGAAGCGCAGCACCGAGACGCTCATGTACAGGATGCCCTCGCCGAGCGGGAGTCGGCGGCTGGCTACCGTCCTCTACGCGCCCAGAACAACTCCGATTCGCTGGGGCGGGTGCCGACCACAGCGCACATCGTCGAGCAAGCCCGGGCGGCCCTCGAGCTCGAGGAACAGCGCGCCGTCGAAGAAGGCCGGCCCCTGCCCGGCCCCGCGCTGCATGTTGTCCGCCGGGGAGACACGCTTTCGGAGATCGCCGGCCGCTATGGCGTTCGTGTGACGGAGTTGCGGCAGTGGAATGGCATGGGGCGCTCGAGCCTGATCCACCCCGGACAGGAGCTGTTTGTGGCATCCCCCAGCGGGAACCGCTCGGGTGAATCGCGGGTGCATGTGGTGCGCAACGGGGAGTCGCTGTGGATCATTGCCAAGCGCTACGGTGTGCGGGTGGCTGACCTGGCCAGCTGGAACGAAATCCACCACGGTTCGATCATTCGCCCGGGCCAGAAGCTGCGACTCTACTAAGGCAGTCCCGGACGTAGCGCTCGTTCCGCCATCTCCCCGGTGACCAGGGTCATTGCGTGGCTCACCACACGGCTCCTTGCGCGGCCGATTGTGTGGCGCACTGCACGGCTCACAGTGAACATCATGGGGGGAACATCCGTCATGCGGGAGACATTCGTCATGCTAAGACCAATACCCGCCCTGGTAACCTTCCTCCTGATGACCGCCTGGGGGGCGGGACTCCCGGCTCTGGCGACCGATTGGGTGGTCGATCCCTCGGGCGGTGGCGACTTCACGACCATCATGGCGGCCATCCTGGCGGCCGAGGATGGCGACACCATCGAGGTGCTGGCCGGAACCTACGTGGAAGACCTCGACTACCTGGGCAAGAACATTCGCATCCACGCACGCTCCGGACCGGAGGCAACGATCTTGACCCGCTCGGCACGGGACGTCCGCGCCAGCCACCTGGTGACCTTCGCCAACGGGGAGGGCCCCGGGGCCACGCTCGAGGGATTCACACTGGTCGCGGCCGCCGGCCCCTATGTCGATTCGTTGGGAGGCACCGGCGGCGGCGCCATCGGGTGCTACGGGTCGAGCCCACAGATCCTCGATTGCATCATCCGGGAGAATGAGGCCGAGTATGGGGCCGGACTCCTGGTCATCGATTCCCACCCCCTGGTGGCCGGGTGCACATTCATCGAGAACGTCGCGGCCATCAGCGGTTCCGCAATCTCGGGCCCCAACTCGGCCCCGACGATTCGCGACTGTCGCTTCGAGCACAACCAGGCACTCTCCGGTTCGGGAACGGTGCAGCTGGGCATCGCCGGCGAGATCCTGGACTGCGAGTTCGTCAGCAACTACGCCTACAGCGGCGGCGCGATCAGTTGCCCATATGGCGCCGCCAACCTGACAATCAAGGGCTGCTACTTCCAGTCCAATCAGGCAACCGGAGATCATGGCGGGGCGATTCGGATTCACGAGGCCAGCCCCACGATCGAGTTCTGCACCTTCGTCGACAACCGTGCCGCCGTCGATGGCGGGGCGATCATGATGCTGGACGGCGGGATGGCCGAGATCCGCCAATGCGTATTCTATTCGAATCTGGCCGTCCGTAGCGGAGCCCACCTGGCCATTCTGTACGGATCCCACCCACGGATCGAGAACTGCATCCTGGCCGAGGCCCTGGGCGGCTACGGGGTGTTTGTCGACAGCGCTCAGCCGACCTTCGCCTGCAACTGCTTCTGGAGCAACCGGCCGCTGAACTTCCTGAACTTCGACGATCCATCCGGGACCGGCGGCAATATCACGGAGGATCCCCTGTTCTGTAACGCCTTCGACTACGACTTCACCATCGACGCCCGTTCGCCCTGCGCCGAAGAGAACAACCCCGGATGCGGTCGCATTGGACGCCTGGGCGTCGGGTGTGGTCTGATTCGTTGCAACTGCATCAGTTGGGGTGAGTTACGCACGCGATTCGACCCCCAACGGTAGCCTTCGCGCCGGCCGCGGGAAGCCGGCCGCCCCAGCGGTGCAAGAGCGTGGTCAGCGCGAGAACGGAACGTGGACGGGCAAGGAAGGTCGGCCGCCGCCAAGAACAACGAGAACCATTGGAGTCACCATGAACACCCCGTCCTCACCGGAGTCATCCACCATGCCGGACCGCGATCGCACACATGCGCATCCCGGCGCACATGGCTTTCTGAGCACGGTTCGCCTTGCATGCCCGCTGAGCCTACTGGGCCGACTGAACCAACCGAACCGGCTGGGCCTGATGGGCCGACTGGGCCTGATGGGCCTGATGGGCCTGATGGGCCTGCCGGCCATGCTCTCCCTCGGAAACCTCCCCGGCGGGCACGCTCTCCCAGGCATCCTCGACATGACGGCCCGCGCGGGGGGTGGTCCCGTCTCCCCGCCCGCTGGCGCGGCCGCGACCAGGGCAGAATCCGAGGCCGCGTCCCAGGCGGCGCCCGAGGCCGCGCCCGAGGCCGCGTCACGGGCCGCCGCCGCGGACTCCCTCTGGCTCTCAGTGCGCGACATTCTCGAGCCGCCAGACGGCACGATGGTCCTGCACTTCCACGCAACCGAGCGATGCGCCGACTGCATCCTCATCGAGACCTATGTCCGGGATCTTATCGAGGATCAATTCGAGGCCCAGCTCGCGGAGGGCGCTCTCGATCTGCGGTTGGTCAACATCGATGCCCCAGAGAATCGGCCGCTGCTGGACTACTACCGCATTGACGACACCATGGTGGTCCTCACCCGCTGGCATGGCGGCCAGGAACTGGAATCGATGCCGCTCTGGGAAGTCTGGGACTACGTGGAAGACCCTCTGAGCCTCGAGTTGTATGTCGGAGACGAGGTGATCAGCTACCTGGAACGGGATCGACGGCTGGCAGCCGAACGGAGCGGCTCAGACTAGTTCTTCACCGCCGTTCGGCCGACCCGCATCGGATGAAACGAGTTGCTGCCCTGGGCGCTTGGCAAGTGACCGGGCGCGTGTTCTCCGCAACCGTTGGTGAGGCACCGTT
>CAYQJL010000019.1:0-25647 GCA_964417675.1 uncultured bacterium
ACTGGACAGTGCAAAGTTCTCCAGCAGCATCTGGAGACTCTGAATCCGGCGCCTAACGATGTCGCCGCGCTTTTCTCAGCTTCGCCAGCGTGACGGATAGATCGATCCACTCCTCCATCAGCTCTCTGAACCTCCGGTAGTTCTGCAACTGTCTCTCAGTGTCGGCTAGCGCCTCGTCCGCCACATGCTCCGTCGTGTGCCTGCCCTTGTGTGTATAGCTAAGCTGATAGTACGGGCCGTGCTTCTGGGGGTTCACGGGGTCCTTGCACTTGCAGGTCGGGTTCCCGCACACATTGTACTGCGCGGAGATACTGCCCGGCCGCATGTCACCCAAAGCACCCAGGTTCTTCTTGATCCGCGCGATGCGCGCCAAACATTGCTTCTCGGTCATCGCTGCCATGACCCCAGTCTAGCCAACACCGGCAGGGTTACAAATGCGATTTTCCACCGCGCGGCGCAGATTCCGCTTGCCTCAGACGCACGACGGTCTATGGTGCCGATAGGCCTAATAAGCTATCGGACACTCGGAAGGAGTCCCTGCCATGACCCTCTGGATTGAATGGTTTCGGTGCCTCCACGCCCTCAGGCAGGCTTGCGCCCGCCGCGTCTCCTTCCTGTGGCTCGCAGTCGTCGTGACCACCATGGCCATCCGCGCTGACTTGCTGGGCGTCACCAGCTTCGTGCGCGCCGCTTTCCTCGAGCCATTCTGCTATCCCTTGCTGCTGCACTTCTTCCACTCCTCAGCCCTGGGCCTGCGCCCGCTGCTGGACTGCTGGGTGAGGCTGGTGCTAACACTCTTCCAGCCCGTCACCGTGGGCGATTACCTCGTCCTGGTCGCCGATGGCCTGAAGGTGGCCAAAGAGGGCCGTAAGATGCCGGCCGTCAAGAGCCTGCACCAGGAGTCCGCCAACAACTCCAAGCCTGAGTTCATCATGGGCCATTCGTTTCAGGCCCTGGCGCTCCTGGTGCACGGCATCCGGGGACAGGTCTTCGCCGTGCCCTTGCTGTCACGGATCTGCGAGGGACTCATCTGGACACGCACCACGCGCCATCGCTCCCTGCTCGACAAGCTGGTCGTGCTCTTCCAAGAGGTCACGCACGCAATGCAGCGCCGGGCCCTGCTCGTAGCGGATGCCTACTATGCGAGCCACAAGGTGATCGACCCCCTGTTGGCCGGTGGACATCATCTGGTCACGAGGGTGCGTAGTACGTCCGTGGCCTACCGGCCGGTGGTCCCGCCCGCGGTACGCCGCCGGGGCCGTCCGCGCAAGTATGGGGACAAGGTACGCCTGCGGGACCTCTTCAAGGGCTGGCGGTCATTTCGGGAGGCCCAGAGTCCAGTCTATGGCGAGCACGACGTGACGATTCAGTACCGTTGTGTCGATCTCCTATGGCGGCCGGTCGGCAGGGTTGTGCGCTTCGTACTGATCAAGCATCCGACCCGCGGCAATATCATCCTGCTCGCTACGGATCTGACACTCGATCCACTCACCGTCGTCAGCATCTACGGCTTGCGCTTCAAGATCGAAGTGTCCTTCAAGCAGGCACTGCACACGCTCGGAGCGTACGCCTATCACTTCTGGATGAAGCCGATGAAGCCCATCTCACGCACGTCAGGCAACCAGGATATCTCGCGCACATCCGACCAGTACAAGCGTGCAGTGGCACGAAAGATGGACGCCTATCACCGCTACGTCCAACTTGCTTGCATCGCCCAAGGTCTTCTGCAGCACCTCGCCATCAACCACCGCACCACAGTCTGGGCCACCTTCCGGAGCTGGCTACGCACCATGAAGACCGACTACGTGCCCTCCGAGATGGTGGTGGCCCAAGCGTTGCGCTCCACCTTCCCCGAATTTCTCCTGAATACCCATGCCGAGCCCGAACTACGAAAATTCATCTGCGATCGCATGGATCCCGGTAGGGTGCCGAGCTTCACCATGGTGGCGTGACGCGAACATTGCACTGTCCAGTAGAGTAGTTAGGCACCGAATGTGACGGCGCGGATCCGACTCCGCCCAACGGCATGTTGAGAACAGCAAATGGGCATGGCACGGCAGCCTGCAGCCGGGTCGCGTTCCCTGCGCGATCGACAATCCCTGCGCACCGCGGCGCTGTGCGTGGTGGCCCTGCTGGCCGGGGGTGCCGCGGTCTTCCCCGTCCGATCGCTGCTGGCCGGTCTCTTCGCGCATGCCACCCTGGCGCCGGCACAATGGGGGCTGGCCGGGGGCCTGGCGGTGGGGGGCCTGACCGCCGCGGCGCTGCTGATCAAGTTCCTGCAACGGCGGCCGGCCGCCAAGAGACGCCGGGATGAGCCGCACCACCTACTCGAGGGCAGCTATCGCTCGATGATCGAGCATGTGCCCGCGGGCATCGTGCTCATCCGCGCCGCCAGCCACGAGATCATCTTCGCCAACCAGCATGCGCTCAAGCTCCTCGGCCGACCCCTGGAAGAGGTGCGCGGACACATCTGCCACGAGCACATCTGCCCGAACAGCCTTGGCAACTGCCCGATCACCGATGATGGGCAAACGAGCGACAGCGCCGAATGCGTGCTGATCACGGCGGATCATGAGCAGTTGCCGATCGTGAAAACGGTGGTCCCGATCACGATCTTCGGTGAGAGGATTCTCCTGGAGACGTTCCAGGATATCAGCCATGTGGTCGCCGCCGAGCTCGAGACGCGCCGGCTGAATCAACGGCTGCAGCAGGCCACCATGGAGGCCAAGCGCCTGGCGGCCTCGGCCCAGACGGCCAGCATCGCCAAGAGCACCTTCCTGGCCACCATGAGCCATGAGATCCGGACACCCCTGAACGGGATCATCGGGCTGGCCGACTTGCTCTGCGATGCCGAGCTCGGCGCCGAGCAGCGGGAGGCGGTGGCACGAATCCACCAGCGCGGCTGCGATCTGCTCGAGATCTTCAGCCGGATCCTGGACTACTCGCAGATCGAGCGCGGGCAGCTCAAGCTGCGCAGCGAGCCGCTCTGCGTACGCGAGGTCATTCGCACGGCCGTCCAGGCGATCCGGCCGCTCGCTCAGGAACGGGGGTTGCTCATCGAGGAGACCATCGATGCGCAGCTCCCCGAGGCGATCCGCGGCGACCCGCTGCGCGTGAGCCAGGTGCTGATCAGCCTGCTCACCAATGCCGTGAAGTTCACACCCGCGGGCAGCATTGTCATCCGCGCCGAGGAGGCCGGCCGCTCGGCCGCACAGCTGAGCATCCGATTCAGCGTGCAGGACACCGGTGTCGGGATCGATGCGTTTCACCGGGAGTGCATCTTCGATCCGTTCTACCAGATTGACGGCTCGACCACCCGGGAGGCCGGGGGCACGGGCCTCGGCCTCGCCATCAGCAAGAGATTGGTCGAATTGATGGGCGGTCGGATCGAGCTCGACAGCCGGCCGGGGGCCGGCACCCACGTCTGGTTCACGATCCCCTTCGACCGGGCCCACAGCGGCCGGGCGGGCGCCCGCTCGGAATCGGCCACCGATGCCTCGGCCGCGCCGAGGACCGGATCCACAACCGCGGCCGCCCCTCCCGGGCCGGATCAGGACTCCGCGGCGGCGGCTTGACCGCGCCCGATCCGCTTGTCATGGCGCGGCCGTCCTCGTAGGATCCCGTTTCGGAAAGCGATCCGCCCGGTGGAGCGGCCGCGACGGCCCGGGCCGCCCTCCGCCGCGGATTGAACTCGACCTGGCCGCCGGCTCCATCACGACCGCCACCAGGGAACGCCACGTGCCGTCGCTCCCAGGCATGGTCGAATCGGAGACCGAGGTGCTGAGCAGCGCCGAGGAGCATTCCCCTTGCTCACCCACGACGTGATCATCATCGGTGCGGGACCGGCCGGCTGCGCGGCGGCGGCGCAGTGTGTCCGTCTGGGCCTGCAACCGTTGCTGCTCGATCGGGCGGGCGCCCCGGGAGGCCTGGTGGCCAACGCCTGGCGCATCGAGAACTATCCGGGCCTCGAACCGATGCCCGGCGCCGCCTTCGTCCGGCATCTGCAGGCGTTTCTGGCGCGCTTCGACATTCCGGTTCAGCAGGAGCATGTGCGGGCGCTGGCCGCCACGGCCGACGGCTGGATCGTACGCGGCGCGGCGCACGACCACGCCGGCGCGCATGTCATCGTGGCCAACGGCACCACCGCACACTGCCCGCGGATCACGGGCCTCGCCCTGCCGGCCCCGGACGCCTACGGCGAGGTCGGCCCGCTCCTGCGCGCCGAGCGGGCCGCGGGCCAGGCCGCCATCCTCGGCGGCGGCGAGGCGGCCTGCGACTATGCCATGAGCCTGGTGGAGCGGGGCTGGCAGGTCACGCTGCTGGTGCGCGCCGTGGCTCTGCGGGCCCGCGGCCGGCTTGCCCACGCGGTGCACTCGCATCCGTCGATCACGGTGCGGACCGGCGTCCACCTGAGTGCCGCCACCCGGGCCGTAGGCGAGCAGGCGCCCTGGCGGCTGCACCTGTCCGGCCATCCGGCGCTTGACAGCGCGAGCCCCGATCGCCCATCGTCGGCGGGCGCGCCGGCATCGACGATCGGAGACAGCCCAGCCGGTGAGGACACGATCAGCGCCGATGCGATCCTGGTTGCGACCGGCCGGCGCTCGGCGGCCACCGGCCTGCTCGAAACGGCGGGCATCGAGCGCTCGAGCGGAATCCGCACCTCGAGTCCTGATCTGCTGGTGATCGGCGATGCGCGCAGCGGGTCACTGGGCCAGATCGGCATGGCGGTGGGCGACGGCCTCGCCGCCGCCGTGATGCTCGGCCGATAGCGTTCCGTCACGCGCCACCGATGAAGCGAGACACAGGCAGACACAATGGCCATGACACGCAGCGCACCCTCGCCCGCCGGCACCCGATCGGTGCTCGAGATCGTCGACTCCTTCGGCAACGACGACCTCGCGCGCGTCTTCGTGGCCCGGCTGCCGGACGGGGCGCTGATCGAGTTCGTCGAATCGGTGCAGCCGCCGGTGCCGCGTGAGCAGAAGTGGGTGTTGATCGTCTCCACGCTCAAGGGCTGCCCGATCGGATGTCCCATCTGTGATGCCGGGGGGCGCTATGCCGGAAGGCTCACGGCCGAGGAGATCCTGGCCCAGATCGATCATCTCGTGGAGCAGCGCTACCCCGACCGCGGGGTCGCGATTCCCAAGTTGAAGATCCAGTTCGCCCGCATGGGCGATCCGGCGCTCAATCCGAACGTGCTCGAGGTCCTGCGCCGGTTGCCGGCGCGATACCCGCTCGCGGGACTGATGCCCAGCATCTCCACCGTGGCCCCCCGCGGCTGCGCGCGGTTCTTCGAGGAACTGCTGGCCCTCAAGCGCCGGCTCTATCCCGGCGGCCGCTTCCAGATGCAGTTCTCCGTGCACGCCTCCGATGAGTCGATCCGCCGGCGGATGGTGCCGGTGCGCACCTGGACCCTCCGGGAGATGGCCGATTACGGCGATCGATTCTGGTCGCCGGGGGATCGCAAGGTCACGCTCAACTTCGCGCCGGCCAGAGATGGCGCTCTGGATGCCTCGGTCATTCGCGCGATCTTCGATCCCGGGCGCTTTCTCATCAAGCTCACCCCCATCAATCCCACGACGGCCGCGACCCGAGCCGGGCTGGTGGGCCTGATCGACCCGGCCCAACCGGCCGAGTGCGAGCGCGTCGCCGCGGCCTTCCGCAATGCCGGCTTCGAGACCCTGATCAGCATCGGGGATCTGCGGGAGAATGAGATCGGCTCGAATTGCGGGATGTATGTGAGTCGCGTCGAGTGACCCACGGGCGGCCCATGACCCGCGAACTCCGCGCGGGCAGCCCTTGGCACGCTAGCCCAGCGCAGGCGGCCGTTTGATCACGACCAGCGTGATGTCGTCCGATTGCGGCACGCCGGCGGCGTGCCGGTCGACGGCCTTGAGAATCTCCTCACGAATCTCGGCGGCCGAGGCATCGGCGTTACGCTGGATGATCTCGATCAGCCGCCGCTCGCCGAACATGTTCTCGGGAACATCCTCCGGGGCTTGCGCGTACTCCGCGTCTTCCTCTTCCTCCGCGCCTTGCCCCCCTGCCATCCCTTCCGCAACTGGCCGCGCCGGGCGCACCCGCCCATCTTCGGCGATCTCGATCGGGCCCTCGGCCTCGGTCACCCCGTCGGTATAGAGCACCAGCACATCCCCGGGGCCGAACTCGACGGTCTCCTGTTGATATTGCAGGCCGGGCATCATGCCGAGCAGCAGGCCACCGGATTCGATCAGCTCCACCGTGCCGTCCAGGCGGCAGAGGATCGGAGGATTGTGACCCGCGTTGGTCACGGTGAAGGTGGCCTGCTGAAAGTCGAGCAGGCCGTAGCAGAAGGTGGCGAACATCTGGGCATCGGTGGATCGGGCCAGGAGGTCATTGACGCGCCCGACGACCTCGGCCACGCTGCTGGGATGGATCACCTGGCCCTGGAGGCAGGCTTGCAGATTGGACATGAGCAGCGCAGCCGGGATCCCCTTGCCGGAAACATCCCCGATCGCCACGCCAATCCGATTCTCTCCGATATGGAGGAAGTCGAAGTAGTCTCCCCCCACCTGCCGGCTCGGCAGACTGGTTCCGGTGATCTCGAAGCCCGGCACCGTGGGGGTCTCATCCGGCAGCAGGCGCGATTGAATCGCCCGGGCGGTTTCCAGTTCGCGCTCCAAGCGTTCATGGGCCACGGCTTCCTCGCGCCCCCTGCGCACCGCCAGCGCCATCTCGTTGAACGACTGTGCCAGATCGCCGAACTCGTCCTGATTGACGACCTCGACCCGGGCATTCAGATCGCCGCCGGCCAGGCGCAGGGTTCCGCGGTGCAGATCGCGAACCGCCGCGGTGATGCCGGTCGTGATGCGCATGCCCAGGAAGAACGCGAACCCCTGCACGACCAGGAGCAGGACCGCGGCGACGACCAATCCGCCGAGCAGGGCCTGATTGAGCCGGTAGTCATCCCGCAGGAACTCGAGCGAGAGACCGTACAGGCTGACCTTCAGATGAAAGAGGAGTTCATCCAGATAGAACCCGGTCGGCCCCATCCGGATCCCCTTCCGCAAGCCCGCCCCGAACCCCAGGGGCTTGCCCAGGAACCCCAGCTTGCCGGCGGTCTCACTCTCGAGGCCGGCGAACATCCCCTGAATGCTCAGAATCTCGCGGGCGGAGTCGGCCACCGCCGCCTGCGTGATGACCGTTCCCCCTCCGGTGGTCGTCACCAGGTTGGGATGGCTGTAGATGCCCACATTGCACATCAAGAGGTCGGAGAGATGGTCCATGACGCCGCTGTCGATCTCATAGCCGCGCACCGTCAGGGTATCGGCCGCGAGCCCCTCGATGCGCAGCAACCAGAGCTCATTGCCGATGTGAAAGAAGGCGGTCGTATCGGCCGGCGCCCAGTCGATCCGATGCGTGCGCGAAGATGCCTCGCCCAACTGGATGTGCAACCCGGCGTCCCGGTCGGCGGGCGTCTCCGGACGTGATTCCGCCTCCAGGTGCGCGGGCCGATCCGGCTCCATCCGCACCGGCTGTTCACGCAGGTGGCGGCCAAGCGCATCCAGCCAGACGGGGGACTCACCCTCCCCGACCCACTCGTTCGCGATGAGCCGTGCGCGCACAAGGTGTGTGAAAGGGGCCCGATCGAGTTCGACACCGGCGCGCACCTGCTCGGACCAGTTGCCCAAGAGCGCGCTCGTGCGCGCGGCACGGCTGCCCCCCAGGGCGCCATAGGTGAACATGAAGCCGAAGATCAGCAGCAACACGATCGGAATGAAGGAGAGAAACAGCGCGCTGACCGCGAGCTTGGTACGAAGGCGGAATCCGCGCAGGCGCATGCCGAAAAAGAGGTTCAGGAGCGTGAACAGCCAGAAGAGGCGCAGCGAACCGAGGGCGCCGCGCGCCAGCACGGCGGCGACCGGCCGAATGCCCCCGGTTCCTTCCGCCAAGGCGCCGCCGGTGTCCCAGCCCATTGTCAAGGCCACGGCCGCCAGGATGCCCAGGAAGAAGACGGCCGCGCGCCGGCCGGTGGACAGCTCCCGGTAACAACGATAGCGCCGGATCAGGAGAAAGACGCCGGAGAAGAGCACCGCCACCATCTGGGCCGGCTGGCCGCTGCCGGTCGCCAGCGTCAGAACGAATCCGGCCGCCAGCCAGATCAACCAGAAGATGCGGGCCTTGCTGTCGAGCAAGAGCATCCTGAGCACCGTGAGCCATGTGGCGCCGACGATCCCGAGCAGGACCAGGACGCCGAAATTCGAATCGGGGCCGAACAGGCGGTGCGCGCCCAGGGAAAGCAGGCTTCCCGCCAGAATGACACGGATCAGCGTCCAGGTCCTGTGGCCCAACGGTGAGATCGGCGCCTGGCGCGGATCGGGAAGGGCCAGGTCCGGCCGCGAACCGGACCCGGCGTAGGTCTGCACCGCATTGTCTTGGCGGCCTCCGGGTCCAGTGTGTGAATGGGCATTCACCGTCGCAACGTCCCCTCGCTGGAATCGCTCGTAGGCGCAGCCGCCCGCGTGGATGCACGCGGGTCCCGAGCGCGGGCGCCGGCAGCCCAGGAACGCGCCGGCCTGGGCGCGGGCACTGGCTGCCCGTATGCGCGCCGGCCCGGGCGCGGGCGCCGACTGCCCGTGAGCGCGCCTGTTCGAATCGGCTGGAGATTACCCCTCGCGCAGGAAACCGCGCAAGACCGTCTGCAGAATCCCGCCGTTCCGGTAATAGACGACATCGATGGGCGTATCCAACCGGCAGATCACGCGGAACGCCGTGGCCTCCCCCTCCGGCGACACCGCCGTGACGGCGAGTTCGTCCCCCGGGCTGACGGCATCGTCGACGTCGATCGTGTAGCTCTCCTGGCCCGTCAACCCGAGGGAGGCGGCATCCTCGCCCTCCCGGTACTGGAGCGGCAGCACACCCATGCCCACCAGATTGCTGCGGTGAATGCGCTCGAACGACTCGGCGATCACGGCCCGCGCGCCCAGAAGCTGGGTGCCCTTGGCGGCCCAGTCCCGGCTGCTGCCCATCCCATAGTCGCGCCCGCCCAGTACGATGAGCGCGACGCCCTCCTGCCGGTAGCGCTGGGAAGCCGCGTGGATGCTCATGAGCTCCCCGCTGGGCATGTGCCGCGTCCAGCCCCCCTCGGTGCCGGGGGCCAGCCGGTTGCGGAAGCGGATGTTGGCGAAGGTGCCCCGCGTCATGACCCGGTCATTCCCCCGCCGGCTTCCGTACGAATTGAAATCGATCACCGCAACGCCCTGTTCCTGCAGGTAGCGGCCCGCCGGGCTCTCGGCGGCGATCGCCCCGGCCGGACTGATGTGGTCGGTGGTGGTGCTGTCGCCGGCCATGACGAGCACGCGGGCGTCGCGGATCGGGGCCATCGGCGGGGGCTCCGCGCTCAGCCCGGCGAAGAAGGGCGGTTCCTGGATGTAGGTGCTCTCCGGATTCCAGGCGTACACAGCCCCCCCCGCCCGCCGGATTCGATTCCACTCCTGGTTCGACGACTCGATGTCCGCATACTCGGCGGCGAACATCTCGGGCGTAAGGACCGAATCGACCAGCTGGGCCAGCTCTTCACCGTCCGGCCAGATATCCCGCAGATACACCGGGCCCCCGTCGGGGCGCTGTCCCAGCGGCTCGCTGGCAAAGTCGATGTCGACGCGCCCCGCCAGGGCGTAGGCCACCACCAGGGGTGGCGAGGCCAGGTAGGATGCCTGCGCCTTGGGATTGATGCGGCCCTCGAAGTTGCGGTTGCCCGACAGCACCGCCGCCAGCACCAGACCTTCCTGGTCGACCGCCCGGGCCAGCGGCGCGGGCATCGGACCGCTGTTGCCGATGCAGGTCGTACAGCCATACCCGACGATGTGGAACCCGAGCGCCTCGAGCGGGGCCAGCAGGCCGGCCTTCTCCAGGTAGCGGGTCACGACCTTGGACCCGGGTGCCAGGCTGGTCTTGACCCACGGCTGGCGGGTCAGGCCGGCCGCGACGGCCTTGCGTGCCAGGAGCCCGGCACCCAGCATGACGGAAGGATTGCTCGTATTCGTACAGCTCGTAATGGCCGCGATGGCGACCGTCCCATGGGTGATCGCCGCCTCGAAACCCGCGGGATAGTCCTCATCCACACCAGCCGCCACACGGACGGTCACGCGCTGGCCGCCGTCCGCGACCCCAAAGCCCCCCTCGGTGTGCGGGGCGTGCAGAACGCGCTTCCACTCGGCCTTCATCGCCGGCAGCGCCACCCGGTCCTGGGGACGCTTCGGTCCCGCCAGGCTCGGGACGACTGTGCCCAGATCGAGCTCGACCCGCTCGGCGAAGGCCGGGTCGGGCGTCTCGGGGGTGCGCAGGAGCCCCTGCGCCCGGCAGTAGGCCTCCACCCACTCGACCAGCTCGGCCGGGCGGCCGGTGCCGTGCAGGTAGCGCAGCGACTGCCGGTCGACCGGGAAGAACCCCGCCGTGGCGCCGTACTCGGGCGCCATGTTCGAGATCGTGGCCCGGTCGGCGACCGTCATCTGCTCCAGGCCCGGACCGCAATACTCCACGATCTTGCCCACGACGCCCCGCGCCCGCAGAAGCTGCGTGAGGGTGAGCACCAGATCGGTGGCCGTGGCCCCCGCCGGCAGGCCGCCGGTCAGTCTGACCCCCACCACCGCCGGCGCCAGCATATGGAGCGGCTGGCCGAGCATGGCCGCCTCGGCCTCGATGCCGCCGACGCCCCAGCCCAGAACACCGAGACCGTTGACCATCGGCGTATGCGAATCGGTGCCGACCAGCGTATCCGGGTAGAGCAGCGGCAGATCCTCCCCGGGATGCTCGCGGCGCTGTACAACCGCGGCCAGGGACTCGAGATTCACCTGATGGCAGATGCCGCTGGCCGGCGGCACCACCCGCATGTTCCGGAAGGCCTGCTGGCCCCAGTGCAGGAACTCGTACCGTTCGCGGTTGCGGTCGAATTCCAGCCGGGCATTGTGGGCCAGCGCCTCGGGCGCGGCGAACCGATCGACCTGCACGCTGTGATCGATGACCAGATCGACCGGGATGCGCGGATTGATCCTGGCCGGATCACCGCCCGCGCGCCGCAGGGCGCTGCGCATCGCCGCCAGATCCACCAGGCAGGGAACGCCGGTGAAGTCCTGCAGCAGAACCCGGGCCGGCAGGAACGGGATCTCCAGCTTGGGCGGCCGCGCGGGATCGTAGTTGGCGAAGGCGGCGATCATCTCCCGGGTCACGATCCGCCCATCCTCGTTGCGCAGCAGCGACTCGAGCAGGATCCGGATCGAGAAGGGCAGCCGTTGCAGATTCGCCATGCCCAGCTCGGCCAGCCGGTCGAGACGGTAGTAGCCGCAGGGGCCCGAGCTGAGCTCGAGGCGGTCGCGGGCGTCGAATGAGTTCCTGGCTTGCAACACAGTCATGGCACCTCCGCCTGCCGGGGAGACCGTCGATCGCGGGCGATTCCCTTGCGCGCCCGGGACGGTCCCGGCCGCCAAGCCCAGCACCCATGGACCGCCTCCATGGTTCCGCCCTGCGTCACTCTCGCGGAGATCGGCGAAAAAGGCAAAGGCGTTCCCGCCATGGAAAGGGCATGCTATAGAGGGAGGAGATGATATCCTGATCCAGCGCGGGCGACCGGTGCACCGCATACCGCCCGTTTGTCGGAGGACGTCGCCGCGGCGGGGCCCCGGGACAGCACGACCCGGACCCGCGGGCCGAACAGGGGGCCATATGGATTCCTTCGCCGGAGTCAAGATCGGGGTCGCGAATCGAGGCATTCCGGCCGTGCGGATCGGCCGCACGATTCGCGAGATGGGTGGCACCTGTGTGGCCTTCTTCACCGAGGAGGATAAGACCGCTCCCCACGTGGCCCGTGCCGATCTGGCCTTCTCCCTGCGTGAGAACAGCTACCTGAACATCACGGAGTTCATCCACCTCGCCCGGCAGCACGGCATCCGCGCGCTGCATCCCGGCTGGGGATTCGCCGCCGAAGACGCAACCTTCCCTCGCCTTTGCCGTGAGGCCGGTATCGTCTTCATCGGTCCCTCGGCCGGCGCCATGAACCGGCTGGGCAACAAGGTCCAGGCCATCCGGATCGCCCGGGACGCCGGCGTACCGGTCGTGCCGGGATCGGGGGCCGCGGTGGATCCGGATGAGGCCCGGCGGGTGGCCGAGACACTGGGCTATCCGGTCCTGATCAAGAGCGAGGGCGGCGGCGGCGGCCGGGGCATCATGCTGGTCACCGGCCCCGCCGAGATGGAACGTCTCTTCCGCTCGGCCACGACCATGGCGGAGGCCAGCTTCGGCAACCCCAACCTGTTCATCGAGAAGTTTCTGACCGGCGTGCGCCATCTGGAGATCCAGGTCATTCGGGACCGGGCCGGCCGGGCCGTGGCCTTCCACGAGCGGGACTGCACGCTGCAAAGGAAGAATCAGAAGCTGCTCGAGATCAGCCCGAGCCCCTGGGCCGGCGCCACCCCCGAACTGCGCCAGAGATTGAAAGAGGCGGCCCTGGCCATCGTCCACGCAGCCGACTACGACTCGATCGCCACGATCGAGTTTCTGGTCGAACCGGACGGCAGCTTCTACTTCATCGAGGCGAACACACGCTTGCAGGTCGAGCATGGGATCACCGAGCTGATCTACGGCGTGGATCTGGTCGAGGAGATGATCCGCCTCTCCTTCGGTCAGGCACTCTCGCCCGGCTTGGCCCAGCTCGAGCCGCGCGGCTTCGCCCTCCAGTGCCGCGTCAACTTCGAGGATCCGCAGAACCACTTCCAGCCCAATGCCGGCAAGATCCTGCGCTACCTCTCCACCGGCGGCGGCGGCGTGCGCCTCGACTCCTGCGTCTACGGCGGGTATGAGTTCCCCAAGGCCTATGATTCGGCCGGCGCCCTGGTCATGACCTACGGCGCCACCTGGGAGAAGGCGCTCGCCGTGATGCGCCGGGCGCTCGCCAAGTACATCATCACCGGCCCCAAGACGACGATCCCCTTCCACCGCAAGGTCATCGCCCACGAGGCCTTCGCCCGGGCGGAGTTCGACACCAAGTTCATCGAACGCACGCCCGAGCTGATGGAGTATCAGGACGCCGAACCTGAGCATGTGCGCCTTGCCTATCTGATGGCCGAGATCACCGCGCAAGGATACAATCCCTATCTGGCTCTCGGGCCATACCGTCGCTTCGGCGATTCGAAGCAGGGTCCGATCATGGAATCGCTCCCCAACATCATGAGCGATTTCCCCGCGCTGTCAGCCGATGAGGACCCGACGCTGAACGACTATACCCCCCCCGTGGATCGCCGGGCACCCCGCGGCGAGCAGTTGCGTGCCATCCGGCAGTCGCCGTACGTCGAGCTGTGCAATACCACGCCGCGCGACATCACCCAGTCGGAAACCAGCAATCGCATGCGCTTGCATGATGATCGCATCTACGGTCCCGTTCTGGATCGCTGCGGCTACGTCATGGTCGAGAATGGCGGCGGCGCGCACTATCACGTGAACATGCTTGGCAACATGACCGATCCGTGGCGGGAGGCGGCCGAGTGGAACTCCTTCGCGCCGCACACGCCGAAACTGATCCTGGTGCGCTCGACCAATCTGCTCGGATACGCTCCCCAGGACCGCCGGGTCATGGAGCGCACCACCGAGATGATCGTGCGCCACTTCCATGTGATCCGCTGCTTCGATTTTCTCAATCACATCGAGAACATGGAGCCCCTGGCACGGATCGTCTTGCGTCACGAACGCCGCATCTTCGCCCCGGCGATCAGCTTCAGCTGGGCGGACGGGTTCGATGCCGGGCATTACTGCGACGTGCTCGAGGAGATCATCACGATGACGGCCGGAATCCTGGACGGGTCCCGCGAGGAGGCCTCCCGGGAGATCATCCTGGTGATCAAGGATATGGCCGGAGTCGCCCCGCCCCGGTTCGTCCGCGAGGTGGTCGGCCGCTTCAAGGAGCGCTATCCCGATCTGATCATCCAGTACCACCGCCACAACACCGACGGGCTGGCGGTGCCCGCGCTGGGCGCGGCCGCCCAGGCCGGGGCCAGGATCGTCGACGTGGGCGACGGGCCGGCCGTGCGCTTCTTCGGACAGCCGGCCGTGCTGCCGGTGGTGGCCTACCTCGAGGGCGAACTGGGCTTGAAGACGCGGGTGGACGTCGAGCGCATCCGCGAGACCGCCTTTCTCCTCAAGCAGATCATGCCCATCTATGATCGGTATGTGCGTCCAACCTTCCTGGGGCCCGATCATGACGTGATCCACCATGGCCTTCCCGGCGGCGCCACCTCCAGTTCGCAGGAAGCCGCGCTGAAGCAGGGATATGCATTCCTGCTGCCGGACATCCTGCGGGTTCTGGAGCTCGTGCGCCGGTTGATTCGCTATCACGACGTGACGCCCGGTTCCCAGATCACCTGGACCAACGGGTACATGCTTGTCGTGCGGGCCCACGAACGGGGCGGACGCGAAGAGGTCAACCGGGTCATTGCGTTGCTCCAGCGGGTCGCCGGCACGCCGGAGGACCAGCTGACCGATCAGGAGAAGAGCGACCGGCTGATCCTGTTCGAGCATGCCAACGACTCGTTGCGCAATCTGCTGCTCGGCAAGTTCGGGCGCTTGCCCCTCGGATGGCCCGCGGATTGGATCTACCAGTCCGTCTTCAAGGAGGAGTACCGGAGTGCGCTCAGCCGCCGGACCCAGGCAAGTCCGCTGGCCGCGCTGGCCCCGACCGATCTGGATGCCGCCCGGGAGGATCTGGCCCGTCTGATCGAGCGCGAACCGCGGGAAGAGGAACTGGTCAACTATCTCAATCACCCGGGCGATGCCGTCAAGCTCATCCGCAATCTCGAGCGCTTCGGTTGTCCCAACTGCATGCCCGATGACATCTGGTTCGAGGGTCTCGAGGTGGGGCAGCCGCGGGAGTTCCGTACCCGCGACGGCAAGTACCACACGATCGAGGTGCTCTACCTCGAAGAGGAAGCCGATGAGTCCGGCTTCCGGCTCGTCCGTTTTGAACTCGACAACGAGGTGATGGAGACCCAGGTCAAGGTTGCGGAAGGCCGCGAGCTGGCCGCCGAGATCGAGATGGCCGATCCGCGGAATCCGTATCAGATCGGCGCCCCCTTCGACGCCGACCTGTGGGTGGTACACAAGAAGGCCGGCGATACGGTCGCGGAGGGCGAGGAAATCCTGAACCTCTCCCTGATGAAGATGGAGACCGCGGTGACCTCACCGGTGGCCGGAACCGTCACCCGGGTTCCGATCCACGCCAACTATCAACTCGACCGCAAGATGGTTCCGGTCAGGAAGGGGCAGCTGCTGATGGAGCTGGCTCCGACCGGCGCCCGCTGCCGGCAATGCCGGGCACCCCTGGAGGAAGCCTTCCGCTTCTGTCCGCGCTGCGGGACGGAGCTGTAGCAACCGGCCGGACCGCCGGCCGTGCAGGACCGGACCGCCGGCCGCTCGGGCCGGATCGGCTCCCGCCCGGCGCGGGAGCACGGGCGCGGCCGCGCGACCTCAGGCCGGGCGGAAGTAAGACCTGCGGCCGAGTTCCTGGATCACGTCCGCCGCGCTGTCGTACAGGTCGAGCAGATGCAGACCGGTCTCATGGACGCTGGGATTGACGCCGGGACGGCTCCACAAGGTCTGGGCCTCCAGGTAGATCTCCGTGTGCTCAAGCACGGGTTCCGGAAGCATGATCTTCAGATGAAACTGCCGATCGAGGGGCATCGGCCCATCGCTGAGCAGCATCATGCCCCCCGCGCTGATATCGATGACGTGGCCGATCTGCTGCCCTTGGTCCTGATCATAGACCGGCAGAAGCACCGTCATCTGACTCCGCTCTCCACGCCGACGATTGCTCTTCATGATTTCTTTCACCTTCATGTTTCCGGGTGCGGACGATCCGTATGGGCAAGCCGTGGCCACACGGTTTGAGAATGGCCATTTCTCTTTCCAAGATCGGACCAGGGAAGCCATTCCTTAGCGCAAAGTGACTCCCCCGGCGCGATTCCATCTGCCTATCTGCAACTCCAGTTACAACATGCACACCGGAATCCAGCCCCCCGGCCCTCGCGCGGAGGCCCGCGGAACGGGGGCGGCCACCGGCCATCGCCTGTCTCCGCCACCGAGAAAACGGGACGTTGCGGCTTGACTCCCATTGCGCGGCGCCTAACCCTCCATGGGGAGAGGGAGCCTAGGTAGGCACCTTGGCCCGGACGCATGACCTACCACGGGCCAAAGAGGCCAGCCAGGGCGCAGAGCCCGGGCATGGAGCCCGGCCGGGGCAAGATCGAGCGGCGCTGCATGCGAGGAAGGCTTCCTCCTCAAGAAAGGCACGTAATGAGGACACCTGTGACCCTGCGTGTAATCGTCACGGCTCTGGCGGCATGCCTGGCAACATGCCTGGCAGGTCTCGGCATCGCGCAGGCCGATTGGCGGACGGATCTGGAGGCTCTGCGGGCTTCCGGGGACCCCGAGCAGATGGCCCTGCTCACCGAACGGATCGTGGCGGCGAATCCACCCTGGCACGCGGTAGTTCACGAACTCGAATCGGCCAGCTTTCCGCCGGCGGATCGCGTCGGGGAGGCCTTTCTCGATTCGATCCTCTGCCGCGACGGCCAGCTTCGTCCCTACGTCGTCTACCTGCCCCCGGCCTACGACCCGAGCCGGCCGACTCCGCTGCTCGTCTACCTGCACGGCGGGGTCAGCCGGATTCATATGCCGGAGGATCCGCTCGGCTACGCGAATCAGAACCCCTATCTGGGCCTGGCGCAGGAGCAGGGCTGGGCCGTGATCTTCCCCATGGGCCAAGAGGGGGCCACCTGGTGGGACAAGGTCGGCATCGAGAACGTGCTCGCCCAGGTCCGCAGGATGAAGACTCGCTACAATATCGATGACGACCGCGTCTGGATGAGCGGCTTCTCGGATGGCGGCTCGGGCTCCTTCGGCTTCGCGATGCTCCGGCCGACCGACTTCGCCGCCTTCGTACCCCTCAACGGTCACATGGGCGTTCCCAACCTCGCCGGGGAACTGCCCACCTTCCCGCGAACCCTGCAGAACTCCCGGCTGCATGTGATCAACACCGACCTCGACGGCCTCTATCCCGCGGCCACGATGCGCGGCACCATCGAGATGGTCCATGCCAGCGGCGCGGCCCTTGGCTACCGCGAGTACCACGGCATAGGACATCACTTCGGCTATGCCGAGGAGGAGCTTGCGCGCATTGCCCGCTTCCTCCTGCGGCATCCGCGTGACCCCTTCCCGGTCCGCATCGTCTGGGAATCGGCCGACGGCGACTTCGGACGTTGCCACTGGCTGCAGATCGCTTCAGTTATGCCCCGAGACAGGGCGCCCTGGCACACCAGCGTGAACATGATCCTGACCGATGAGCGCATCACCATCGGTTTCCAGGTCGATGACGGCTTCGGGGGCGATGGCGTCAAGGTCGCCAGCCTGTCCGAGGGAGAGACCCTTGCGCGCGACCTGGACCTTCGGCCGGGCGATGTGATCGTGCGAGGAGGCGGGGGCGATCGCATTCACGACCTGGAAGCGCTTAACGCCTTCAAGGCGAAACTGGCCCGCGGCGAGAACGTGCAGCTGACAGTGCGGCGCGACGGCGCCGACGTCGTCCTCACCGGACGACTTCCCGAGGTCAGCACGTATTACGCCTTCGAGGAGCGGCGCCCTTCCGCCGCCGCCCGGGCGCTCTTCACCGCCAACCACCTGACGGTGGAGACCTCACGACTGGGGACGCTCACGTTCTGGATCCACCCCGACATGGTCCAGCTCTCCCAGGAGCTGGTCATCGAGGTCGACGGCACGGAGCGCTTTCGCGGCACGGTGGAGCCGGATCTCGGATTCCTGCTTCGAAACTACCTGCAGGAGCGCGACCGGCGGCTCCTCTTCGTATCGCAGGTCCGGGTCGATCTCGAGTAGGAGGCAGGTACCGCGCTGCGGCGGTTCTCTTCGTTGTGCCAGGCTCGAGGAGCCCGCTGGGGAGCGCTCTCGTTCTGAAGGGCGCCATCGGCCGCAAGGTCCGGATCGCCGTCGGTTGCGGCCGGCAACCGGCGTAGGGCATACTCACCCCGTTGTCTCACACAGTCGCCGTCGAAATGAGCATGCGGAGTGTGCACGGAGACCGGCACGTGCAAGACTACCCATGAGTATGCGGGGTGCGCGGTGCCCCCGCCTATCTGCGGATCCGCATGCGGGAGGGACTCGATGTCGCTTGCATCAGCTACTGGTTCATTCAGCGGAGGCGCCGCAGACACGCAGGTCGTCTTCGTGCAAACGGCCCTGGTGCTGTTGCTGGCGGCGGCTGTCGGGTTCATCGGCAGCAAGCTGAAACAGCCGCTGATCGTCTCCTTCATCGCCGTCGGCATCCTGGTAGGGCCGTTCGGGTTGGATTTGATCCGCGACCCACACTCGCTGGCGCTGTTGGCTGAAATCGGGATCTGCATCCTGCTCTTCATTGTTGGACTCAAGCTGGACTTGGCCATGATCCGGACGATGGGGCGGGTTGCGCTGGCGACCGGTCTCGGCCAGGTCATCTTCACCTCGCTCGGTGGATTCGCCTTGGCACGATTGCTGGGAATGACCCTGGTCGCATCCATCTATGTCGCTGTGGCCCTGACCTTCTCGAGCACGATCATCGTTGTCAAGCTGCTGTCGGACAAGAGGGAGATCGATTCCCTGCACGGCCGGATCGCCATCGGCTTCCTCATCGTACAGGATCTCGCCGTGGTGCTGGCGATGATTGCGCTATCGGCCTATGGAGCCGGAGCAGCGGGCGAGAGCACCTTGCTCTGGATGTTCGGCAACACAATCCTCTACGGCGTCGCCTTCCTGGGAGGCGTGCTGATCCTGATGCGATGGGTGATCCCCAGGCTCTTGCAGCAGCTGGCGCGGGTGCCCGAGTTGCTGGTGCTCTTCGCCATCGCCTGGGCGGTCAGCCTCGCCGCTCTCGGCGACGCGCTCGGCTTCAGCAAGGAAGTGGGCGCCTTCGTTGCCGGCATCTCGATCGCCTCGACTCCCTTCCGCGATGCGATCGGCTCACGGCTGGTCAGCCTGCGCGACTTTCTATTGCTCTTCTTCTTCATCCACCTCGGATGCATGCTGAACCTGTCGTTGCTTGGTGACGAGCTGGTGCCCGCCCTGATCTTCTCGCTCTTCGTACTGATCGGAAACCCGCTGATCGTGATGGTGATCATGGGGCGGATGGGATACCGCAAACGCACCGGATTCCTTGCCGGCTTGACGGTGGCACAGATCTCGGAGTTCTCCCTCATTCTGATCGGACTGGGTGCGAGCCTGGGCCACGTGGATGAGGCGACCGTCGGTCTGGTCACACTGGTCGGGCTGATCACGATCGGGCTCTCGACGTACATGATCCTCTACTCGGGACCCCTCTACCGGAAGGTCGCCCCCGCGATCTCGATCTTCGAACGGCGCATTCCCTTCAGAGAAGCAACCTCTGCCGAACAGGACGCACTGGCGCTGCCGCGCGTGGACGTACTGGCCTTCGGTTTGGGCCACTACGGCGGCAGCATCGTGCGCCGGTTGATCAAACGGGGCCAGCAGGTAGTCGGTGTCGACTTCGACCCGCAGACGCTGCGCTACTGGCGTGAGCAGGGCGTACCGGTTCTCTACGGCGACATGGGAGACCCGGATCTCCTCGATCATCTGCCGATTGGGCGCGCTCGCTGGGTCTTGACTGCCGCTCCGGACAGACAGACCACGACAACCCTGGTGAACATGCTGCGAACTGCGCACTATCGCGGCAAGCTCGCGCTGTCGGCCCGCACACGCGCCGACGCAGAGCATTACACTTCGATCAACGCCGATCTCGTGCTGCGGCCCTATGCGGACGCGGCCGATCAGGCGGTCGATGCACTCAACGCGGCCATGCACTTGCTTCCAGCGGACAGCGAGTGGCCCTCTGCGTTACGGGAATTGCGCCTGGAGACAGGCTCGGTCTGGGCGGGGAAGTCACTGCGGGAGATTCCTATTCGCAAGGAGACCGGCGTGACGATTCTGGCCGTCAGC
This sequence comes from uncultured bacterium, assembly GCA_964417675.1. Lineage (GTDB taxonomy): Bacteria > Eisenbacteria > RBG-16-71-46 > CAIMUX01 > WJJG01 > CAYQJL01. Next base: position 20,020 of record CAYQJL010000019.1, read on the forward strand.
CGCGCGGGCAAGACGATTTTCGATCCGGCGGCGGACTTCGTCCTGTTCCCTGGAGACCGACTGGTGCTCCTGGGGGAATCGGCGAATCTGGCGAGTGCGGCGACGTTCATCACGCAACGCGAGTATGGCGACCTGGAGGAACAGGACGGATTCACAATCGCACGGGTCGCGATTCCGCAGGCCTGCAGGCTCAGCGGAAGAAGCCTGGCCGACCTTCACTTCAGGCGCGACTTCGGGGTGACCGTGATCGGGATCGAGCGGGGCCGGGAGCAGATCACCGCCCTGACCGCCGAAACCCATCTCCTGAGCGGCGACAGGTTGATCGTGGCTGGCAGGCAGGAAGCGGTCGACGAGCTGGACGCTGCCGTGGTCAGTGCGTGCTCGATCGAAGAATCGGGTTCACGGGAGTCGTGATGTGCATATCCCCTGCATGACAGCCTCCGGATCTGCCTCGCCGAACATGAGGCCGGACGCCTTCCGCGGAAAACGCGGGCGACGCCGGTCAGCCCCCCGGGCGAGGCCGCGCGACCGGACGCCCCGTTCCGGTGCCGCCCCGCGCGCAGTGGGGGGCGGCGGCCTGGCCGCCTGGGGGTACCCGGCTCTGATCGCCGCGCTGGGGCTCCTGCTGCGCTTGCTCTTCATCCTGGACGTACGCCACCACCCCCTGGTACAGACCGCGACCGCCGACCCGCGCATCTACGATGAGCGCGCCCTCGAGATCCTGCGGGGCCAATGGCTGGGAAGCGAGGCCTTCTTCCACAGCAGCCCGTTGTACCCCTATCTGCTGGCTGGTATCTACGCGATCTTCGGCCACAGCTACCTGGCGGTCCGCCTGATCCAATCGTTCGCGGGCGTGGGAACGGCGCTGCTCATCTACGCCGTAGCGACCCGGGCCTTCGGACGCTGGGAAGGCCGCATCGCCGGCCTGCTGGCGGCCGTCTACATGCCGTTTGTCTTCTTCGACTCCGAACTCCTGGAGATCACCTTCGTGCTCTTGGCGACCATGCTCGCGCTCTACCTTCTGCTCACTGACCGGATGCGAGCCTCGCCGGCCGCGATGCTCGTGGCCGGACTGAGCCTGGGCGTCGGGGTGCTGGGAAAGCCCAATCTGCTGCTCTTCGTTCCCGTGGCGGTCGTATGGATGCTGTGGCGTGCCGGCCGGCCGGAGATCCGGCTCCCCGGCGGCCGCGCGGATGCCAGCCGCGCTCCTGGCGGCGGCCGCCCCGGCGGCGATCCTGCGCGGGCCCGGCGGCTTCCGGCCGCGGCCCTGGTCACCGGCGTGGCACTGGCCGTGGCGCCCTTCACGATCAGCAACATCGTCACCGCCGGCGACTTCGTGTTGACCTCCTCCAACGGCGGCATCAACTTCTACATTGGCAACCATGCGGCGGCCGATGGAACCTTCCAGATCGACCACCGCATGCGAACCGATCTCTTCGGAGGTTCGCAACGGATCGCCGAAGAGGCCCTGGGGCGGGAGCTCAAACCGTCGGAGGTCTCCAGCTACTGGTTCCGGCAAGGTCTCTCCTTTCTCAGCCGGCATCCCCTGCAAGCCCTCGAGCTGTGGGGTCGGAAGTTCCTGCTGTTCTGGAACGGGTTCGAGATCCCCAATCACTACAGCATTCCCTTCTTTCAGAAATTTTCCCGTGTGCTGCGCTGGAATCCCATCGGCTTCCACGTCCTGATCCCCTTGGGCGTGGTGGGGATCGCGATCGCCGGGCGTCGGTCGCGCGCAAGCCGTCTGCTTCTGCTGTTCGCGGCGACCTATCTCGTGTCGCTGATGCCGTTCTTCGTGACCTCGCGATACCGGCTGCCGATCATTCCCATCATGATCATCTTCGCCGGCGTGGGCGCCGTCTGGCTGATCGATCTGCTGCGCAGGCGGGGCCGCCTGCCGGGCCGGCTCGTGCCGCTGCTGCTGCTTCACCTGGCGATCGTGGTGACGCATCTGCCGATCATCAAGTTCACACATGCCCATCAGTATGCGCTGCTGGGAAGCGTGCATCGGGACCGCGGCGAGTATGCGCCGGCGGCCCAGGCCTACCGGCAGGCCATCGCCGAACAGCCGTGGGATGACGCTGCGCACTTGAATCTGGGATCGGTCCTGGGACGCATGGGGCAGTATGAACAGGCCGAGGCGGCCCTGCTGCGCGCTCGGGATCTGAATCCGGCGGTGGCGGCCACCCATAGCAATCTCGGCATGGTCTATCTTCAAACCGGGCGCCTGGAGGACGCCCGCGACGCACTGCGGCAGGCGATTCATCTCGACCCACAGCACCGGCCGGCATGGGAGAATCTGCTGCGCGTCAGCACCGAAACCGGCGATTGGCCCGAAGCGGTCCGCGCCTGCCAGGCCCTGCTTCAGCTCGATCCCCGCGACGGCAATGCCCACTGGAATCTGGCCATGCTGCTCTCGCGCGATCCGGCCCGGGCCGCCGCGGCCGCCGAGCATGCCCGCCAGGCCGGCGCCTTGCTGCCGGGATTGCGGCCGCAGGTCGCCGCCCTTCTCGAGCTGTTGGAGCAGGCCTCCTCGCCGGCGGCCGAGGAGCAGTGAGGCCCGCGCGGAACCGGAGTGTGCGGGGATTCGAGCACTCCCCTCTACAGCAGCTGGGACAGGAAGGTTCTGGCGGGCACAATGAGTGGGCGGCCGGGAGAGGTGAAGCAATCGGCATCCACGTGGTCGTTGTCGATCACGACTTGGAAGGCAAACGGAACGCCCAGCTGCTCCTGATAGTATCCCAGTGCCTTGCTGAGCCTTTCGTCACCATGCTGGACTTCCACCAAGAACCACGGCGTGCCATCCCGTATCACGATGAAGTCGACCTCGCGCTTCTCCTTGTCGCGCAGATAGCCAAGTTCGAAGCTACCCAAGCCCAGGTCGTTCCAGCCGTCGATCGCTTTCAGGAGATGACAGGCCACGAACGTCTCGGCCCTGGGGCCGGACTCGCCGACGGCCGCCCAGTCTCGAAGGTACCACTTGGGCTCCTTGCGCAACGATCGCGAGACATTCTTGAACCAGGGCCGGATCAGAAAACCAAGATGCAGATCCCTCAACACCGCGACCCAACGGCGAATCGTATCGATCGAGACCCGCACGTCCCTTGCGAGATTGCCATAGACGATTTGGCTGGCTGAGCGACCGGCAAGGACTCTGACCAGCACTTCCATCTGATCGATCTGTTGGATCTGGGTCAGATCCCTGATGTCCTCGCGAACGACTTGCTCGAATCGCAGTGACTGCCAGCGCCGACTGAAGCGGACATCGCGCTTCAGGAAAGGCTCCGGGTATCCGCCGTGGTTCCAGAGAGCGTCGAAATCGGCGTTCTTGACCCGGCTGGGTGGACGAAGAATCCGGCGCGAATCCGGAAGATCGGTCGCCGCAATCTCCGCCACCGAGAACGGATGCATGCGATGGGAAAGGTAGCGGCCCATCAGGCTGTCGCCCCCGCGGCAATAGGCGTTCATGCGGCTGCTTCCGGTCACAATGACCTTGATGCTCTCGGAGCACGTATCGAACAGGCCTTTGAGGAACTGCTTCCATCGGGGGAATTTGTGGAGTTCATCGAAGAGCACCGTGGGGGGGACGGCGGACAAGCGGTTGAGTCCGAACCGCTCGATGACTCCTCCAGGCCCTTTCAGGATGTGCTCGCGATGATCGACGTTGTCCCAGTTGACATAGGCTTGCGCGAGGCCCCGGCATGTCGTGGTCTTGCCGACCTGCCGGGGACCGCTGACCAGGACCATCTGGCGATGGCGCGCCAGGTGATCGGTCAGAACGCTATCGTAGATGCGCTGCTGGGTCTCCATCGTCTGACCACTATCGCCTATATCGTAAAATAGTCAAGACCATTCTACGACCCATGCGTGTTCGGCCAGGCGCCGACCTGCCAACCGCGGCGGCTATCCGCCGGCGGCCGAGAAGCAGTGCCCCCCTCGCGGCAGGCCCGCGCGGGTGGCCGGCGCGCTCTACTCCAGCACCACCCCGACGGCCTCCCACTCATGGACGGCAATCACCCGGTCGATCGCGGCCGACGGCGTCAGATACCACATCAGGAGCGCCTCCTTCGCGTCCACCGGCATGGCCACCACCGTCGCGCGTCCGATCGGCTCCTGATTGTTGCTGAGCACAAGCGTAATCCAGCGATGCAACCAGCGCGGGTCCTGCCCGCCGGTCAAATGCCCGCGCGGAATCAGCTGTGGATGGCCGATGACCAGATTCACGCCGCGGGCCTTCAGGTAGCTCAGCGAGGCATGCCGGCGATGCCCGGGTCGGCGTGATTGGCGGGGAGGATTGCCGTGGAGAGCCACTTCCAGATCGTTCAGGCCCCACTGATCGATCGTCGCCAGGCGGCTGTAGAAGGGAATCGCGCCGGTGGCGGTGGTCGAGAGAATCGCACCGCTGCCTTCGAGCTCGCGCTCGAGCGCCTGGCCGATGCGCGCCCAGTTGCCATCCGGATAGCGGCCATAGAAGGTGCCCAGGGCCGGGATGCTGTCGAGCGTGCGATCCGCGGTCATCCCCTCGAAGGAGCGGGCGTGGTTGACCGAGGCGCCGCCCAGGAGCGCCAGGGCCGCCAGGGCCGCGATCCACGGCCGCCGCAGCCAGGCCTGGCCCAGCACGAACCAGACGAGATAGGCCACCAGAAGGAAGAGCATCGGCGCCACCGGCACCATGAAGCGGAACTCCATGAAATCGCCACCGATCACGACGATGTAGGCTGCCCAGGCCAGGACCACCAGCGCGATCGGGAGCAGCCCCCGCAGGCGCTGCCGATCGATCGACTTGCGGAGCCCCACCAGCGCGATCAACCCGGCCGCCAGCAACGGCCAGATCAAGTACCAGTGCAGGAAGCGGCCCAGGAACCGTAGCCCCTGAGCGTGGATCGCCACGCCGCCCCCCAGCTTGGCGTAGTAGGAGTTGGGCAGCAAACGGCCGTAATAGGCCAGCTTCCAGGCCAGCCAGGCGCCGACCAGCAGTGTCACGGGCGCCAGCAAGGCCAGGACGAAGCCGCGACCCAGACGGCGACGGCGGATGGTGATCAGGGCCGCACCGCCCAGAATCCCTCCGGGAAGCGCGCTGTCCATCCGCAGCAGACAGGCCAGGGCCAGCGACAGCGAGAGATGCACCGCCGTGCGCACCCGGGGTCGTTCGTCGTGGGCCAGCTGATGGAGGAAGAGCGCCGACCAGGTCAGGAAGGCGGCCTGGGTCATCGTCTCGAGGCCTCCGGTGGCGTAGGCCAGCACGGAGTAGTTCGCCATGAGCAGGATCAACGCCAGGGCGCGGGGCAGGTGGGCTCCCAAGAGCCGGCCGGCCAGACGCCAGGTCCCTGCCAGGACCGCCAGCCAGGAAAGCAGACCGCCGGTGTGCGACCAGGCCACCGGATCGATGCCCAGCAGCATGCCCAGGGCCGCCCACAGGACCCACAAGAAATTGGTGTATCCCTCCACATACGTTCCGAACCAGGTCAGCCCTTCCCCGGCCACCAGGTTCCTGGCGTAGACGAAGGAGATGAAGGCATCGTCCTGGATGAAGCGGCAGCGCCAGGCCAGGATCAGGCCGAGCACGGCCAGTCCGCCGAAGACCCTCCAGCGGTGTGACGCGATCCAGGCGTCCAGACGTTGGGACATGCT
>CAYQJL010000020.1:0-5626 GCA_964417675.1 uncultured bacterium
AGGGCGCGCTGTTCACACGCTGCACGATCAGCGGGAACCGTTCCACTCTCGATGGGGGTGGGATCAAGTGTGACTCGGTAACGATGCACGAAACGGTTCTGTGGGGAAACTGCTCATCAAATGAGCTGAGCCATCAGGCGTATGTCCTCGGTGAACTCATGCTTGCGCGCTGCATCGTGGATACAGCGGGTGTCTCCGGCCCGGGCATAGCGGATTTTGATTCGTGCTTGGCTCTCGATCCGCTCTTCTGCGCTCCGGAAAGCTGCGAAGAGGCTCCCTCGACGGGCGGCGATTGGCGTGTCAACTCGGACTCCCCCTGCGTTCCGATAGAGAATCCGTGGGAAGTCTGGATCGGGGCGCTAGGAGTGGGCTGTCCTACCTCAAATGTCCCAATGCCTTCAGGCGCTGAGCCAAGACTGCAGCTGACCGTGCAACCGAATCCGCTGTGGCTTCCCACCTCACCTTGCAGAATTCAGTATGCGGTCGGCCACTCCCAAGAAGCGGTGCTCGACGTCGTTGATGCGACAGGCCGCATGGTAGTCACTCTGCGAGAAGGGCTTCTTGGGACAGATCGGCACGTGCTGGAGTGGGATGGGCGCGACGATGCCGGTGCTCCTGTCGTGCGGGGGATCTACTGGATTCGTCTAGGTACGTCTAGCGGCACGCAGGTCCGGAAGCTGGTCGTAATGCGATAGCTCCAATCCGGCGGCCCGATCAAAGACTGGGCCGCGGCACTGAACCACTTCATGATCGTTTTCGAGGGAAGGGTGCCGCAGTAGAATGAAGGCCGTTTACACAGAAGAGTTGACACTCCCTGTCTATGGGTCTCGGCTTCTACTATGCTGAGTCCACTCCTGTCAAGTCAGCTACATGGGGAGCAGTCAAGGTGAGCCTGATCACGTTCTCTGATGGGATAGGCCCGTTTCTGGATCAAGTTTGCTGATGGGGATGCTGTTTCACCCTCATCGATCGTGCTCGGATCACCGCACAGTGTCTCCGGGGGATTTCGTCTCCGGAGCGTTCTTCAGCTTCTCGATCGACCTGATGTACCAGTCCTTGAACCCATCGTCGAAGAGACCTTTGTTCTCCTCGATGTGGGTGAGGCACCGCTGGTAGTATTCGATCGCCTTTTCGCGTTCTCCTCGGGCTTCATGGATCATGCCCGTTCGTTCCATCCAGTCGACGACGTTCGGGTACTGTCGCTTTAGCTCCGCGCAGGCCTTTTCGGCCTCCTCCAGCTTACCGGCGTTGATCAGATCGAGAACACCATTGGAGAGTTCTGCGAGATCGTCCTCCTCGTCGCCGAAGACGCCGGCCGGTGTCGTCGAGGGGATGGGGTCTTCTCGGGCGGCCTGCTTGGCGGCGGCATGCTCCTTGGGCAGACAGCACTTCTTGTACTTCTGGCCGCTTCCGCAGGGACAGGGGGCATTGCGAGATATCTTGGTCATGATCCCCTCCCTGGGCGATCCTGGGTCCTCACGTCCAACCCGAACAGAACAGGAGGACCATCGTATGTGCCTGAGCTTACTTCACGACGTCCGATTCTACGACCACCTGCTGCGGATTGACCAGGATCTATCCAACCGAATTCGGAAAGGCGGGTGCCCGCGCTGTGGGGGGCGTCTCGACAGCGGGCGCTACGCGCGCAAGCCCCGAGGCGGTCCCCAGCTGAGCGACGAGCACTACAAACAGCTGAGCCTCTGTTGTGACCGGTGTCGCAAGCGGGCGACCCCGCCCTCGGTGCGCTTCTACGGGCGGCGGGTCTACTGGGGCGGAGCCTTCGTGTTGGCCTGTGCTCGGAAGCTGACGCCGGCGTGGTTGGCGCGCCTGTGTGCAGAACTCGGCGTCGACCGGCGCACGGTGCGCCGGTGGCGGCAATGGTGGCATGAGCAGTTCGTGCGCCTGGCGTGGTGGAAGGCCGAGAAGGGGCGGTTCATTCCCCCGGTGAGCGAGCAGGCCCTGCCGAGCTCTTTGCTTGAGCGCTTCGGCACGGATCGGTCGACTCGGCTCTCGGCCTTGTTGCAGTGGTTGGCCCCTTCGGCGGCGAGTGGCCAGTGATGGGCGCTTTCGACCCGCAGAGGATGCACATAGGAACCGGCGAAGGCCCCCTCTAGCGTCACCCTCGAGCCACAGGCACCGTGCCACAACTGGCTCGAGGAGGTGACGATGAAGAAGAACGAGGCGACCGCGGCCGATCGTTGGGCCCGACTGCGCTTCGCGATCATCGGGCGGCTTCTGGCGGCGCCACCCGCGCGGGGCGGGCTACGTCCCGCACTGATGCACCTGGCCGAACAGAGCTGGACGCACCCGATCAGTGGCCTGCCCGTGCGCTTCAGCTTCGCCACGCTTGAGCGATGGTACTACCGCGCCCGCAACGAGCTTTGCGATCCGGTCGGGGTGCTCCGGCGCCAGGGGCGCAAGGACGCCGGCAGCCATCGGAGCCTCTCGGATCAGCTCCGGCAGGCGCTGCGCGTTCAGCACAAGGAGCATCCGCGCTGGAGCTACCGGCTGCATCACGACAACCTGCTCGCCCTCTCGCGCGAGGACTCCGCCCTCGGGGTCGTCCCTTCCTATGCCACCGTGCGCCGGCACATGCAGGCCGCCGGTCTGCACAAGGCCCGCCGGCCCCTGCGCACGCGCACCGAGAACGAGAAGCGTGCCGCCCGGCGGCTCGAGACCCATGAGGTACGGAGCTTCGAGGCAACCCACGTGCACGGGCTCTGGCACCTTGACTTCCATGAAGGCTCCCGCGCGGTGCTGTTGCCGATGGGCCGGTGGCTGCGGCCCCAGTTGCTGGGCATCCTCGATGATCGCTCGCGCCTGTGCTGCCACCTGCAGTGGTACCTTCACGAGTCGGCCGAGAACCTGGTTCACGGCCTGTCCCAGGCGATCCAGAAGCGTGCCCTGCCGCGGGCGCTCTTGACCGACAACGGCGGCGCCATGAGCGCCGGTGAGACGATCCAGGGCCTTGAAGACCTCGGCATCCTGCATGAGACCACCCTCGTTCGATCCCCCTATCAGAACGGGAAGCAGGAGAGTTTTTGGGGCCAAATCGAAGGCCGCCTGCTGCCCATGATCAAGAATGTCAAGCCCCTCACGCTCGATCTGCTCAACGAGGCCACCCAGGCCTGGGCGGAACTCGAGTACAACAAGAAGCGCCACGAGGAGCTCGCCATGGCGCCGGTGCGCCGCTACCTCCAGGGGCCCGAAGTCGGTCGGCCCAGCCCGAGTTCGCAGAGCCTGCGCGATGCCTTCCGGCTCAAGCAATGGCGCACACAGCGAAAGAGCGACGGCACGGTGCGGATCGAAGGGAGGCGCTTCGAGGTGCCCTCGCGCTTCGGCCAACTCGGGCGCCTCACGGTGCGCTATGCACGCTGGGACCTGGGACACATCGATCTGGTCGACCCGCGCAGCGGAGCACGCCTGTGCCCGCTCTATCCCCTAGACAAGCAGGCCAATGCCAACCGGCGTCGGCGGCGCATCGCCTCCCCGGACCCGCCGTCGCCCGAGTCCGCACCTGAACCCGCGATGGCGCCGCTTTTGCGCCAGCTCATGCAGGCCTATGCCGCCACCGGCCTACCTCCGGCCTACCTGCCCAAGCAGGAGGATCCCGGCGAGAAGGGCGGGGCTTGCGGCACTCAGGATCACCGCCCGAACCCATGAAAGGAGAGACCCGATCATGAACCCCAAACTCAAAGCGCTCTATGGACTCAAGTTCAACCCCTTCTCCTCGGACGTACCCACCGAGGCGCTCTTCGTGACGCCCCAGATCGAGGACTTCCTCTGGCGCATCGAACACGGCGTGGCCCTCGAGGGCGGCTTCGCCCTGGTTACCGGAGACCCCGGAACGGGCAAGAGTGTCGCCTTGCGCTTGCTGGCCGACCAGCTCGAGCAGCTGCGTGAGGTCACCGTCGGCTGTCTCGAGCACCCCCAGAGTAACCTGGCCGACTTCTATCGCGAGATGGGCGATCTCTTCGGCGTCCCCTTGCGCCCGCACAACCGCTGGGGCGGCTTCCGCGCCCTGCGCGAGAAGTGGTCGCTGCACATCGAGTCGACCCTGATGCGTCCGATCCTGCTCGTCGACGAGGCCCAGGAGATGCACCCGGCCGTCTTGAGTGAACTGCGGATCCTGGCCGCCACCCGCTTCGACTCGCGCAACATCCTCGGCGTCGTCCTGGCCGGGGATGGGCGACTGTTGCGTAAGCTGCAACGCGAGGAACTCCTGCCTCTGGGCAGTCGCATGCGCGCGCGCCTGTCCCTCGAGCCGGCCACCAGCGAAAACCTGCGCGACTGCCTGACTCATCTGACCAAAGGGGCCGGCAACGCCAAGCTCTTCTCCCGTGAACTGCTCGCGGTGCTTTGCGATCACGCGCTCGGCAACTACCGCGTACTCGTGACCTTGGCCAACGAGCTGCTCAGCGCCGCCCTCCAGCGCGAGGCCGATGTGCTCGACGAGAAGCTCTATCTGGAGGTCTTTGCCGCCCCCGGCGCTGAAAAGCCCGCCCGTGGAGGATCTCGCCGATGAGGCCCCTCTCCACCCAACGCGCCTGCGAACTCGATCCCCAGGCCGACCAGCCCCACTGGCTCATCGAAGGGCTTTGGACCGATCAGGCCGTCGGCGTCGTCGGGGGTGAGCCCAAAAGCTTCAAGTCCTTCCTCGCCCTGGACCTTGCCGTGACCGTCGCCGCCGATGCCTTATGCCTGAATCGCTATCGTACGCATCAGCCGGGTCCCGTGCTCCTGTTCGCCGGCGAGGATGCCCTCCACATGGTACGCCAGAGAATCGAGGGCATTGCCCGCGCCCGGGGCGTGGCGTTCGATGGTCTCGATGTCCATGTGGTCACCGAAGCCACCTTACGCATCGATCTCGAAGATCAGCGCCAACGCCTCCGCGAGTGCGCCCGGCGCCTGCGACCGCGTCTGCTGATCCTCGATCCCTTCGTCCGAACACATCGCATCGACGAGAATGCCGTTGCCGATGTCGCGCCCCTGCTGGCCTTCCTCCGTCAGCTCCAGCGCGAGTTCCACATGGCCGTCGTCCTGGTCCACCATGCCCGCAAAGCGCGTCATGCCCGTCCCGGACAGGCCCTGCGCGGCTCGAGCGAGATCCATGCCTGGGTCGATAGCGCGCTCTATCTGAAGCGCAAAGACGATCAGGTCCATGTGACCATCGAGCACCGCGCCGCGCCCGCCCCGGCCCCCTTCGCACTTACGCTGGATACTCGCGACCAGGCCGTGGCATTACGCCTGGTCAATCCTGCCGAAGAACCCAAACCCGACACCCTCACGCCAGGCGATCGCCTCTTGCAGGCGCTCGGCGACTCGCCCCAACCCATGACCCAGAGAGCCCTGCGCGAAGCGGCCCGCATGCGTGCAGCTACCGTCGGATCACTCCTGGCTGACTTGATCGATCAAGGAAGGGTGCTGCAAGTCCCGGAAGGCTATCGCCTGGCGTAGGCACCGGAAATCACCGTCTCCGAAACGGCGCTTCCCGCTCTCCTATAGAGATGCGGGGAAACGGAAACCGGAAACGTTCCCATCAGAATGCGTGGATCACGTACCATCATTGAGCTTGATCAGGCTCACCAGGCATAGTCCTGTTGTTCCTTACAGCTGCAGCAGGTTT